>JBCCLJ010000205.1:0-12665 GCA_039026915.1 Acidobacteriota bacterium | reverse complement strand
TCTCGAGCTCGGCGAAGGCCGCTCTCTCTTCCGGGGTCAGCCAGAGCGAGACCTCCTCGAGCCAGAGCTGATCGGCGAGCGGTGGCGTCTCGATCGGCCGGAGGGTGAGCTGAGCGCTCAGACTCGCGGACCCCGCGAGAAACACCAGGAGCGCGATCCAGCCGGACCGCCGACGGGCCGCTCGCTGATCTCTCATCCCACACCTCGCTCCCAGGGTTTTCCTTTGCAACACCGCAATCTCACCAGAGCATTCCTCTTCCGGTCGCGGGCAACCGAGACGGTCCCTTTGTCCCGACGGGCCACGGGTCGAAGACGCCGCGCGCCTGCGGACGTCAGGGGTAGTAACCAGGCCGCGCCTGGACTCGCGCTCCGCGCCTCTCCACGTCGACCTGGATCCGACGAAAGCCGGAGGACGGGGGCTGGTTCGATTCGTAGGTGAGCAGGTACTGCGTGCGCAGATCGGTCTCGATGGCCGCGAAGACGTCGGAGAGGTCGCTGCGCGGTTTGACCGCGAAGTACCGTCCACCGGTGCGCTCGGCAAGACCCCGCAGGAGGCGCTGAGCTTCTTCCCTGGTTTCGTTGCCCACGGTCGGCACTCCCAGGCCGATCGTGTAGATCGCAGCATCGACGCGTGCCGCGTAGTCCAGCACGTCGTCGTAGGTCAGGCTGCTGTCCTCGTCGACTCCGTCGCTGACCAGGATGAGAGCTCGCTTCCCCGGAGCTTCGCGCAGGTAGTGGAGCGACAGCACCGTGCTGGTGAGCAGGCTCGTGCCGCCCCAGGCGGTGAGCGCCGAGGCGGCGGCGCGAAGAAGCTTCAGGTCGTTGGTGAAAGGGGCTGCAACGAAGGCGCGGTGCGTGAACGGAATCAGGGCAGCTCGATCGTCTTCTCGCAGTACCTGCTCGAGGAAGCGTGTGGCCGCTTGGCGCAGCTCCTTCATCTCTTCCGTCATCGTCGACGAGGTGTCGAGCAGTAGCGCGACGTGCAGGGGGAGCTCTTCGACTCGTCGAAACGACTGCAGCACTTGAGGTCGCCCGTCTTCCGAAACGGTGAAGTCGCTCGTCTGAAGGTCGAGAATCGGCTGACCGTTCTTTCGACGCACCCCGGTGAACACCTCGACCAGCTCGACGTCGACGGCCTCCGTGGCGTTGGCTGAGAGCAGGAGCGTCTCTTCGCGTGCGGTGTCGTCGTCGAGCCGCGCGACCGCACGCACCAGCAGTACGCCACCCCGACCCAACGAGCCCGGTTCGAACTGCCTTCGGTAGGTGAGATGAAGATCGGAGGAGCGCGCGACTTCATCGTCTCCTTCGTACAGGACCAAGGACGCAAGGCGGCGTCCGTGCGGGACCTGCACTCTCGCGGTGAGTCGGATGTCTCCCCCGGCGATGTCGCTGAGATCGTCCAGGTTGACGGAGAAGGCGCGGACGGGCGGGTTGATCGTGATCACGTCGCGAGCGATCGTGCCACCGCTACGGTCCCGAGCGACGGCCTGGAGCCGCCTTTCGAGGGGCAGGGCACCGAGGTCGATTTCTGCATCGAAGGGCGCTTTCGTCGATCGCGCCGTCTCGACGCCGTCGAGCTCGTAGCTGACCTCCGCGACATCCGGTGAGTAACGAAGAAGCGAGGCGTTCACGGTCCCTGCCTGGATGCCGGGCAGCGGAGCCAGCCGAATGCTCGCCTCGGCAGTGGCCGCCGGAGCGGACCGAGTCGATGGGAACGTCCGACTCTCTCGCGGGACCTCCAGCCGAAAGGCGGCCGTTTCGAAGAGGTGAGGTTGTTCGTCCTGCGCATGGAGGAGCAGATCGAACGTCCCCGGTGGCAAACGCAGGTCCCACTGCAGCCGAAGCTCGTCGCCCGGGTCCGAGACGATGGTGGTCGCACTGTCTGCCTGGGCGAGGAGCTGCCCCTCTTGAAAGACATCCGTCCTTTGCTGCAGGACCCGCCAAGGGAGCGGCGTCGACCACCATTCAGGAGCCACCGGTACGACCAGAGTCGCTGTGATCAGAGTGATCTCGTTCTCAGGGTCCCACTGGAACCCCGCGATCTCGAGTCGTGGCTCGCCCGACTGCGCGGGTGGCAGAGAGGTTGGTCTCTCGACCGCGGGTTGCAGAGAGAGACCCCGCTCACGGATGTCGTCCCAGGTCGTCGCCGCCTTCGTGGCATGCAGCAGGCGCGTCGCGACGCTGTCGTGATGGCCGTAGCGACACAGGGTGCGATTGGTGACGCGGTAGACGAAGTTGGCGCGTTGAGGGTCGAAGAGACGGCAGTAGCCGTCGACCGCGACAAACAACACGGGTGCGTCCCCGATCGAGGCTCCGGTACCGAAGTCGTAGAGCTGGTGCGGCTGCGCCGCGATGCAGCTGACCGGCCTCACCAGGTAGTTTGTCGGCGTCGCGTCGGGCGCGGTCGCGCACTCCGTGCCGTAGGCGCCGCTCGGCGGGCCGTGCAACAGGAGGAGCTGCCCACGCTCCTCACTGGGATTGAAGCCGTAGCGCCGGAGCGCTCGAAGGTGGTTGCTGAACTGCTCTTTGAGCGGGTTGAAGCGGATCTCGGGGACCGGATCACGACGTCGCCAGTAGTCGCGCCGCCACAGGTCACGCTCCGCGCCGGTCTCGAGAGCATCGAACGCGGCCTTCTCTTCCGGTGTCAGCCAGAGCGAGATTTCGTGAAGCCACAGCAGATCCCAAAGGCGTGGAGTCTCGACCGGTTCGAGCGTCAGCTGTGCGCTCGCGGAGACCGCGACGAACATGAGGAGCGCGAACAAGACGACTCGTGGTCTTCTCGCGGTCGCTCGCTGGTGATCCATCCCCCCACCTCTGCGTTGCGAATGCGTGCTTTGACTTACAGCTGCAACAGGACGCTCCCCCAGTGCATTCCGGCGCCGAGGGCGGTGAAGGCTACGAGGGAGCCGTCCGGCGCCTTGCCCTGTTCGCGAGCTTCGTGGAAGCAGAGCGGCAGGGTGGCGGACGTCGTGTTGCCGTACTCCTGGATGTTGTTGTGCACGCGCTCGTCGGGGAGTCCGAGGGCTTTCTGCGCGGCTTCGTTGATGCGCAGGTTGGCCTGATGCATGACGAGCAGGTCGAGATCGTCGAGCGAGTGTCCGTGCGTCTCGAGCACGCTGTGGGTGACCTTCGGCATGCGCGTTACGGCGAGTTTGAAGACCGAGCGGCCTTCCATGACGGGAACCCACTCGCCGGTTCCGTAGAGATCGGGCGTGACGATGGGCCGGTTCGCAGAGCCGAGGCCTGGAAGGTAGAGGATGTCGACGTTGGCACCGTCACCGTGCAGCTCGTGGCCGACGATGCCGCGGCCGTCGCCGCTGTCGTTGGCGCGAAAGACCATCGCCCCGGCGGCGTCGCCGAAGAGCACCAGCAAGTGGCGAAAGCGGCTGTTCCAGGCGCGCTCTTCTTCATCGTCGAGCCGCTCGTCGGTGTCGCTGTGGATCAGCTCCCAGGTGCGATCCGAGAACGGCATCAGGCAGGTGTGCACGTCACAGCCGACGAGTAGCACCGTGCGGGCGATGCCGGAGCGAATGAGTGCGTCGACCGTCTGCAGGCCGTAAGCGAAGCCGGCGCACTGCTGGCGCAGATCGAGGCTCGGCACGGTATCCATGCCGAGCTTGGTCTGCAGCAGCGTTCCGGAGCCCGGGAAGTAGTGGTCGGGGGTCATCGTCGCGCAGACGATGTAGTCGACCTCGTCCGCTCCGACGCCGGCGTTCTCGAGGGCGGCGCGCGCCGCGTCGGCGCCGAGGTCCGACGATGCGACGCCCTTGTCGACGTAGCGACGGGTGACGATGCCGCTACGTTCGCGGACCCACTGGTCGTCGGTATCCATTACGCGCGCCAGGCGGTGGTTGTCGATCACGTGGGAGCCGGTGGCGACACCGCTTCCGAGGAACTGAGCCCTTGTTTCTGCCACGATCTGTCTCCGGGGAGTTCGAGGGCGATTGTAGCGTTGGGGAGGGTCTGGCGTGTGCTGAGACCAGGGCAGCGAGCGCTTGGCTTCGAGTCGACTCGTGGTTGGGCGAAGGGGAACGAGGTCCACTCATTGCGTCCTCCCAGGAGCGCAGCGACGTGGGACCGGTGGGCCGTCGATGTCCCAGCGTTCGGTGTCGTTCTCAACTCGCGTCAGTGAACGGTGCTCTTTGCTGGGACGCGGACTTTGGTCCGGTCCCACGTCGCTGCGCTCCTGGGATGACGCGCGCGGGGAGCGCCCACATCCCTCCGAACAGATCGAGGCCGACGTTTGAAGTCATTCACCGTCGCCTCGAGAGTCGAAGCACCACCGCGTCGAGAGGCGCACGACCGGCGTAGGATGACCGCAATGAAGGAGAAGCACATCCGCATTCGCATCGAGCAGTGCCTGGCACTGTCCAAGGCGTCGAACTGTCCTCGCCGCAAGTTCGGTGCACTGCTCCTCGATCCCGAGCGCAACGTCGTGCTGATGGACGGCTACAACGGTGGGCCGCGGGGCGGTGGTCATCTCTGCGGCGGAGACACCTGCCTGCGCGACGACCTCGGCATTCAGTCCGGCACGCGTATGGAGCACGGCTGCCACCACGCGGAGATGAACGTCGTCTGCAACTGCGCCGCGTCGGGCGTGCCGATGAAGGGCGCCTGGATGATCGTCACTGGCGAGCCCTGCGTCATGTGCGCCAAGCTGATTCACCACTCGGGCATCACGCGCGTCGTAGTGGTCGGCGGCGGTTACGCCGGGGAGAACGGCGTCGAGTATCTGAAGCGACACGGTGTCGAGGTCCAGGCGGTCGACGGGCCGCAGGACGAGCGGATTGTGGGGTTGAAGTAGGGCGGCGTGGATCTGAGGCGAGCGAGGTGGGGGCGGCACTGAATCGCTCCCCTCCTGGGATGACGCAGTTGGGAGCGTCCTGGCCTTTCAGGCGGCACCACCCTTCGATCCAAGACCTACCTCCAGGGCCGTGAGCAGACGGGGGAAAGTCTCTCCCGGACGCCCTCGCCTCACGGCCTACTTCCCCGCTCTCTTTCCCACCAACGCCGCCACGTCCTCCAGCTCTTTCGGCACCTCGGCGCTCAGGATCTCCGGTTCGTCCTCGGTGATCAGCACGGTGTCTTCGATGCGGATGTGGAGGTTGTGCTCGGTGATCTCGATGATCGGCTCGACCGCGATGACCATGCCGGGCTCGAAGGGGGCGTCGTAGTCGCCGACGTCGTGAACCGCCATGCCGACGAAGTGTCCGGCGCCGTAGGCGGGCTGGTCCTCGAAGCCCCACTTGTCGTAGATCCTCCGGCAGATCTCGCGCGTCTGCGCGCGGGTCGCTCCCGGCTTCATCGCAGCGATGATCGCCTTCTGTGCTTCGAGGGTCGCGCGGTAGGCGCGCTCCTGAAGCTCGTCGAACGATCCAGAGACCGGCCACGTCCTGGTGATGTCCATCGTCTGGTAGCCGAACGATCCGCCGTAGTCCATGACGATGAGCTCGCCCTCCTCGAGCCGCGCGCCGTTGTCGTTGTAGTGCCAGACGTTGCCGTTCGGCCCCGAGCCGACGATGGCGGCGTAGGCGTGATGTTCGGCGCCGTTCTTGTCGAGCACATAGCTCGCTTCCGCCTCGAGCTCGTACTCCCAGCCGCCGGGCCGAGTCACTTCGATGGCGGCCTGGATTGCGGCGGCCGACACCTGACCTCCTCGGCGGAGCGCGTCCTTCTCGAGCGGGCGCTTGATCATGCGCAGGCGGTCGATGACCGGTGAGATGTCACTGAGCTGGTAGTACGGATAGCGCTCGCGCCACTGGGTCACGCGCCAGGCGTCTTCGGTCGGCTGTGCGCCCCACGGGTTCACCATGCGGCGCGCCGTGTAGATCGCCGTGTCGCCGCGCGAGTGGTCCATGTCGTCCCGCTCGGAGAGGCGCACGTAGAGACTCTGCTGGCCGCTGATGCGACGCCGCGCGAGAAACTCCTCGAAGTACGAGAGCGGGCGGATTTCACGGAAGCCGTGCGTCTCGGCTGCCCCGTCCTGGTAGAGCCAGTTCCAGCCGTCGCGGCTCGCTTCGCGCGCGGTCTGCGTGACCAGAAAGAGCCAGCTGTCGCAGTTGTTCGCGTCGATGAGCAGAGCCGCGTTCGAGTTGCTGTTGCCGGTGACGTAGAAGAAGTCGTGGTCCTGTCGGAAGCGCATCGCCGTCTGCGCCTTGGTGCGTGCGAAGAGAGCGATGAGCGCCGGCGCGTCGCCGCTGTCCTTGCGGACCGCCTCGCAGAGCGTCTCGCGGCGTTCTTGGAACTCCTCCGGTGGATACGTGAAGCGCTGGGCGTCGACAGCAGCGACGCCGAGGAGCGTGACGGTCAGTGCGGCAATCGAGAGAGTCCTGTTCATGCTGAGCAGTCTAGTCGGTGCCGGCGAGTGTCGTCGTTTGAGCTGACGGTAAATAGATCTTGATAACGTCAGTATGTGAACGACGACGATCTGCCGATTCTCGGTGAAGCTGCGCCGATCGAGCTGGCGAACTCTCTCTACCTGGCGGAAGAGGAGGCCATCGACTTTCTGGCGGACGACGCCGCAGCGCGTCGCTGGTTCCGAGTTGCGGAATTGGACCAGGGCCCTTGGCCGAGTCGTACGAAAGCCGGTGAGCATCGCCGACTCGTCGCGCTCAGAAACGCGATCAAGGCCCTGCTGAAAGCCGCGGAGACGGCGACAGTTCCTCCGCGCTCTGCTGTCGACGAAGTCAATCGCTGTGCGCGCCTTTCGCCCGTCGTGGCGCAGCTCTCCTGGCCTCGTGACGAGGAGCCGACGGCGAAGGTTCGCTTCGAGCAGAGCGGCGTCGCTGGGCTGCTGGCCCGTCTCGCCGTCGCCACGATCGAGCTGCTCAGCAGTGACGACGTCGATCGCCTTCGGCGCTGCGAAGGGCCCGGTTGCTCGATGATGTTTCTGCAGCACCACCGACGGCGTCGGTTCTGTCACGAGAGCTGCAGCCACCGCGCGCGGCAGATGCGCTACTACCGGCGAACGAGAGGAACGGCATGAACATTCGCATTCAACGCATCACGCCCAACGACGTCGCGCTGTTCGACAACATCGCGCCCGAGGTCTACGACGAGCCGGTGCAGCCGGACCGCCTCGAGGCCTATCTGGCCCAGCCGACGAATCGCCTGTTGCTCGCGATCGAGGAGACGCCCGACGGCGACCTCGTCGTCGGTCAGTGCGCAGCGGTGCTGCACCTCCATCCCGACAAGGTGACCGAGCTCTACATCGACGAGCTCGGCACCGCTTCCACGCATCGTCGCCGCGGCATCGGCCGACGTCTGACGCGAGAGATGATTGCCTGGGGTAAGGAGCTCGGCTGCGGTGAGGGCTGGCTCGGGACCGAGCTCGACAACGTGCCGGCGCGCTCTCTCTACGAGACCCTTTGGGACGAGGGGGAGAAGATCGTCATGTACGACTTCGACATCGAATGAGCGGCTCCTCGCAGAACGTCTTCTACGGCGACCTCGCCCCGTGGTGGCCGTTGATCTCGCCCCTCGAGGAGTACGAGGAAGAGGCGACCTTCGTGACGCAAGTCCTCCAGGAGCGCAGCGATCGTCTGCAGACGATTCTCGAGCTTGGCAGCGGCGGTGGACACTGCGCGCACTTCATGAGCCGCGCGGCACCGATGACGCTCGTCGACCTCTCGCCCGGCATGCTCGCCGTCTCCGAGAAGCTCAACCCCGACTGCCGGCATCTCGAAGGCGACATGCGCACGTTTCGGATCGACGAGACCTTCGACGCGGTCTTCGTTCACGACGCGATCGATTACATGACGAGCGAGGCCGACCTCCAGGCGGCCTTCGCCACGGCGCATGCGCACCTGCGGGCGGGAGGCGTCGCGCTCTTTCTCCCCGACGATCTACGAGAGACCTTCGAGCCGGGCGAGGGCTGCAGCGGTAGCGATGCCGAAGACGGTCGCGGTGCGCGCCTTCTCGAGTGGAGCTGGGACCCCGATCCGAGCGACACCTGGGTGCAGACCGAGTACAGCTTCGTGCTGCGCGAGGCCGACGGCACGGTGCACTCGGTCCACGAGAGTCATCGCACCGGGCTCTTTCCTCGCGAGTTCTGGAGGTCTTCCCTCGAGAGCGCAGGCTTCGCGGTCGACCGGATCACGGAGCCCGTCGACGCTCGCGAACAGGGTGAGAGTCATCCGCGCGAACTGTTCGTGGCAACGAAGAGATGACACGACGGTCCACGGGTTAGTCTCGTGAGGTCCGCAGTCGGTCGCGATGCCCGAGCCGACGTTTCAACACGAGCGATCACCATGGAAGCGAGACGATGATGGAATCTCCCGAGGCACGAGACGCAGAGGCTCCGCCCTGGGCCGCCGGCGCGGCTGAGCGCATGAGCGAGCTCGATCCTGAGCTCGATGAGGCACAGATCGGCATCGTCCGGAGATATGGCGAAGAGCGCCGTTTCGCCGACGGCGAGCTGCTTTGGGACATCGGCCAGGACGGCGCAGACTTCTTCGTGGTTCTGGAGGGAGCCGTCGAAATCGTCCGTCGCGATCAGGAGGGCGAGCACGTGATCATCACGCATCGCCGCGGCCACTACGGTGGTGAGACCGTGACCATGTCGGGGCGCGCTCCTCTGGTCTTCGGTCGCGCTCTCGGCGCGACTCGAGCGGTCGCCGTCGAGCCGCAGAATCTGCGTGCGCTGATCGCGACAGAGCCCGTCCTGGGGGAGATCATCTTCCGTAGCTTCATCCTGCGTCGCATGCGCATGGTCGCGGAGCATCACGGTGACATCGTCATCGTTGGATCCGATGCCTATTCCGGGACGGGGCAGCTGCGCTCTTTCCTCTCGCGCAACGGTATTCCGCACGACTTTGCCGAGGTCGGTTCCGAGCTTCAGGAGCGTCTTTTCGAGCAACGGGGTCTGCAGGAGGAAGACCTCCCCGTAGTGCTCTGTGGTCGCGAGGTACTGAGGCAGCCGTGCAACCGGGAGATCGCCGAGTGCCTTGGTTTCGCGACGCCGCTCGAGGACGAGCAGGAGGCCGATGTGGTCATCGTCGGTGCCGGTGCAGGAGGTCTCGCCGCAGCCACGTACGCTGCATCGGAGGGTCTCTCTGCGGTCGTGCTGGAGGCCGTCGCGCCGGGCGGGCAGGCGGCGACGAGCTCGAAGATCGAGAACTACCTCGGCTTTCCAACCGGCATCTCGGGTCAGGCGCTGATGGGGAGAGGATTCCTCCAGTCGCAAAAGTTCGGCGCCCTCGTCGCCGTCGCGCGGCGCGTCGAGACGATCGAGTGCGGTACTCCGCGGCACACCGTGACGCTCGACGGCGGCACGCGACTCCGCGCCCGGTCGATCGTCGTCGCTTCCGGAGCGGAGTACCGGGAGCCCCCGATCGAAGGGATGCAGGAGTATCTCGGCAGCAACGTGCACTATGCCGCGAGCCACCTCGAGGGCCAGATGTGCCGGAGGAAGCAGGTGGCCGTCATTGGCGGAGGGAACTCCGCGGGCCAGGCCGCCGTCTTTCTTTCCGGCCAGGCTCGCAAGGTCTATGTCGTGATTCGCAGCGGCGGGCTCGAACACAGCATGTCGAGCTATCTCATCGACCGTATCGACAACACTGAGAACATCGAGCTGCTACCGCACACCGAGGTGCAGAGCCTGCACGGCGACGCGGGTCTCGATCACGCCATCGTGCTCGACAATCGCACGGGTGAAACACGCCCGCTCGAGGTCGGCCATGTCTTCGTCTTCATCGGCGCCAAGCCAGCGACGGAGTTCCTTCCAGAGCGAGTGCTTCTGGACGAGCGCGAGTTCGTGCGTACCGGAGGGGATCTCTCGACCGCCGATCTCGAGTCGGTCTCGTGGCCGCTTTCTCGGCAGCCCTACCTTCTGGAAACCAGTTGCCCGAGGATCTTCGCCGTTGGCGACGTGCGCTCTGGGAGCGTCAAGCGCGTGGCGTCGGCGGTGGGCGAAGGCTCCGTTTCGGTGCAGTTCGTACATCGCGCACTCGCCGAAGAGCCCGACCCCTGAGTGGTACCGGCTTGTCGCTGCCTCGGCGTGAACCTTCGGCGGCTGCGAACAACTCGCGAGAGCAGCCGCCGCTGGGTACACCTCCGACGGGATCACCGAGCCAGTCGACCATCGCGAACAGGGTGAGAGTCACGCGCGCGAGCTGTTCGTCGCGACGAAGGGCTGAGTCACCCGCCGCTCGGCGCTGGCTCCCAAACGACGTAACTCTCGCCGTCGTAGGCCGTCTGGAAAGCGACCGTGGCACCGTCGGCTCGGTGCAGAAGCTCTTGAGCGTCGATGCGTCCGGACACACTGCGCTCCGCGAGCGGTGTGCTCACAACGCCCAGGGAGTGAAAGAGAGCGTTCGTGCTGGCGATCTGACGGGCGATCGTGCTCGTTGAAGCGTCGAGAAGGCTGAGCGTTCGGTAAACGTTGTCACCGTCGACTCGCACCTCCGGAGCTGTCTCGGTGAGCGGATCGTCGGGCTTCGCGACGGGGTCGAAGAGCAGCAGCTCGCGCCCGGTGAAGTGCTCCCTGAGCAGCACGGCGAGCTCTTTGAGGGTCGACGGTGTCTCGACGACGCCCGAAGTTTCTGCAGGGAGCAAGCCCCCCGATCGAAAGTCGTGCAGACGCTCGTGCGAGGCCCCCAGCGGCGCCAGTGTCCAGAAGGTTCCCGGCGCAGCTGTGATCCGCTCAGTGAGCCTCCGATGCAGCGGACACGACCACCCGGCAAGCCCTTCCAGAAAGAAGAGCTTGCCGAGCTGACCGTCGAGAGAGCTCCGCACGCCCTGAAGCGGCTCTCCGTTCATCGCCGAAACTGCTGATCGCTCCCTCAGCTCCAGCTGAGGTCGTGGTTCGACAGCGGCAGCGAGCGCACGCGCTGGCCGGTCGCCGCGAAGATGGCGTTGGTGAGGGCGGGCGGCACCGGCGGCAGCGCCGGTTCGCCGAGACCGGTGGGCACGTTGTCGCTCAGGACGAAGTGCACCTCGACCTCGGGCGCCTGGTCCATGCGGAGCAGCTTGAAGTTGTGGAAGTTGCTCTGCTTGGTGCGGCCGCCCTCGTAGGTGATCTCCTGGTCGAGCGCCTGGGCCAATCCGTCGAGCACGGCGCCCTGCGTCTGGTTCTCGGCGTTGAGCGGATTGATGATCTGGCGGCCGACGTCGCCGACGACCCAGATCTTGTCCACCGTGAGATCGCCGTCCTGCGCGACGGTCGCCTGCACGACCTCGGCGAAGTAGCCGCGATGGCTGAAGTGGAAGGCCGTTCCCATGCCCGTGCCCTTGGGCAGGTCCTTGCCCCAGCCCGAGACCTCGCCGGCCTTCTCGAGCACCTTGGCCATGCGCGGTCCGTCGACGATCTGCTTTTCGCCTTCGACCGTCGTGCCGAGGAGCTCGAGACGGAACTCGAGCGGATCCCTGCCGGCCGCGTGCGCCAATTCGTCGATGAAGCTCTGTACGACGAAGGAGATGGCATTGCTCGTCGGTGCGCGTAGCGCGCCGGTGGGCACGCCGAGCGGCATCTTCGAGGCGCCGAGCGAGAAGTTCGGCACGAACGCCTGCGGGAACTCCTTGGGTGCCATGTTGGCGCTCGACGCGAAGCGGTTGCCCTCGCCGAAGGAGACGAAGTGGCCCTGCCACGCCGACAGCTTGCCGCTCTCGTCGACGCCGCCCTTGAGGTAGTGGAAGCCGCCGGGGCGGTAGAGGTCGAAGCGCATGTCGTCCTCGCGCGACCAGACGAGCTTGACCGGACCGTCAGCGCGCTTGGCGATGCAAGCAGCCTCGATCATGAAGTCGTTGTAGAGCCGACGACCGAAGCCGCCGCCCATGCGCGTCAGGTGCAGGGTGACCGCTTCCGGGGCGATGCCGATCGCCTCGGCCGCCTGCTTGGCGCCGCGCTCCGGCGTCTGCGACGGTGCCCAGAGCTCGAGCTTGCCGTCCTGGAAGTGCGCGGTGCAGTTCTGCGGCTCGAGCGGGGCGTGTGCCAGGAAGGGATACGAGTAGGCGGCTTCGACCGTCTTGGCCGCGCCGGCGAGCGCGCCGGCGACGTCGCCGTTGTTCGTCATCTCCTGCTGCGGTGCCTGCTTCGAGAGCTCCTCGGCCTGTGCCGCAAAGCCGGCGCTGCTCTGCTCGGCGACCGGGCCTTCGTCCCACTCGATTTCCAGAGCTCGACGCGCGTTCTGCGCCGCCCACCAGGTCTCGGCGAGGATGGCGACGCCGTTCGGCTGACCCTCTTCGTCGATGACGAACGCGTCGGTCACCCTCCAAGAGGCCTTGGCGGCTTCGAGGTTGGCGCTCTTGACCTTGCCGCCGAAGACGCGGCACTTCTCGAAGACGGCGTACTGCATGCCCTCGAGCTGAGTGTCGATACCGAAGAGCGGTTGGCCGGTGACGATCTTCTCGTTGTCGACGCCCGGCACGTCGGTGCCGATGATCTTGAAGTCCTTCGGGTCCTTGAGCGGCACGGTCTTCGGGTCCGGTGCGTCGAGGCCGGCGGCCGTGGCACCGAGCTCGCTGTAGCGGACGCTCTCGCTGCCGTTCCAGACTTTGCCGTCGCGCGTCGTCAGCTTCGACGCGTCGACGCCCCAGGTCTTGGCGGCGGCGGCGACGAGCAGCGCGCGCCCGGCAGCGCCCATGCGGCGCATCGGCTCGTAGTGCGTCGGCGTCGCCATGCTGCCCCCGGCGAACTGGCCACGGTAGTTCGCCGTGTCGAGTCCCGC
>JBCCLJ010000204.1:0-12667 GCA_039026915.1 Acidobacteriota bacterium | reverse complement strand
CGACGAGCGAGAAGAACTTCATGGGGCTTACCTCGAGGGCGAGCGCGGCGCGCTCGGTGGACGTCGTTGCCCGGGCAGCGTGGAGCGCCCGGTTCGTTTGCTGCTCGAGGAACACCCAGGCCCGCGGTTTCTTTCGCCCCTGGCGCAGTCGGCGCAAGCGACGCCAGAAAGGAGCAGTCCTCGCTCGACTCGTTGCGAGCCTCAGCTCGCTCGCTCGCGTCAGCCCTCGGTACAGACGTTGCGCAGCGTTCCGACGCCTTCGACTCGCGTCTCGATGACGTCACCAGCCTTCAGATAGCGCTTCGAAGCCGAGCCGACGCCACTCGGCGTTCCCGTGAAGATCAGGTCTCCGGGGAGCAGCTTGGTGACGCGCGAGAGATAGGCGATGAGCTCGGGCACGCTGAAGATGAGGTCGCTCGAGTCGGAGCTCTGACGCGTGTCGCCGTTGACGTCGCACGCGATCGGCACGGCGTGGCGGTCCGCGAGCTCATCGGGTGAAACGAGCACGGGCCCGATCGGTCCGAAGCCGTCGAACGACTTGCCGAGGCCGAACTGCGGAGGCTTGGCGGCGAACTGCATGCGCCGGTCCGAGATGTCCTGGCCCGCGGTGACCCCGGCGACGACGTCCCAGGCGTCAGCTTCCGCGACGTCTTTGCACCCGTCGCCGATCACGACGACGAGCTCGGCTTCGTAGTCGCAGGCGTCGCCGCGCAGGGGCACGTCGTCGTGAGGCCCGCTGATGCAGTTCGGGTACTTGGCGAAGACCAGCGGCGCCTCTGGGAGGTCCATGCCGCTCTCCTCAGCGTGCGCCCGGTAGTTGAGGCCGATGCCGAAGGCCTTGCTGGGGCTCGGTACCGGAGGCCCTGCCGTCAGGTCGCTCAGCTTGCCGAGCGGCTCGGCTCCGTCGAGGCTCACCTTGGGTAGCTCGCGGTGCGCGGCGACGGCGGCCATGAGGCAGGTTCCGTGCAGACCTCCAGACGCCGAAGAGAGGTCGAAGGCGAGATCGCCTTGCACGAGCGCCGCTCGTCCCGAGATGTTTGCCAGTCGAAAGCCCATCATTCCGCCCTTTTCGTCGCAGGTTTCCCGGGCAGCCTATCGTTCGAGCTGCGACGTGGCAGGATTCGTGCTCTAGATCGGAGCAGACACGATGGCTCACGGGGGAGAGATGGAATGGGCAAGAGAGCACCAAGCGTTCAAGTCAGTCGCCACGGAGTCCGTTGGGGAATCCTGCCCTTCATCGCGACGTTTGCCGTCGTCCCTCTACAGGGACAGCAGCCGTCCTCGCTCGCGGACACCGAGAGCGTCTTCGACGAGGTTGTCGACGTGCGCGTCATCAACCTCGAGGCGGTCGTCGTCGACGGCAAAGGCAACCGCGTTCAGGGCCTGAGCGCCGACGACTTCGTGCTGCTGGTCGACGGCCGCGAGGTGCCGATCGGCTACTTCTCGGAGATCGAGAACGGTGCGCTGGTGCAGCGCCCGTCGACGATCGAGCAGCCGGTGCCGCCGGGCGTGACATCCGAAGGCACGGCAGGCAACAACTTCCTGCTCTACGTCGACGACAACCACACGGTGAAGCGCGAGCGCGATCTTCTCGTTCGCAACCTCATCGAAGATCTGGGCGCGCTCGGTCCGAACGACTCCATGGCGATCGTGGTCGCTTCCGGAACCGACCTGAAGGTGCTCAGCGGCTGGACTCAGGATCGTGCCGCGCTGCAGACGGCGCTGCAACGACTGCTCGACGCCTCGGACTTCTGCGGGACGTTCTGCTCCCCGATCCGCAACGTGCGTCGCACCAGCCTCCGTCGGACGGGGCCGGCGTTCGAGAGCGGTTTCGCCCAGCCGACTGTCGGTGTGAACGCACCGCGCGGTGGACTTCCGTCGCTCGGCGAGGGGCGCCTTCTCGGTAATCCGGCAGATCTGCCGTCGCTGCCGAGCGCCCAGCAGATCGGCTTCGATGACCCCGTCGCTCAGCTCATCGACCTGGAGCTCGCCCTCAGCGGTGCCTTGTCGACCCTCATGGGTTTCGACCCGCCGACGGGGCGCAAGGTCATGCTGCTGATGAGCGGCGAGTGGCCGATCGGCAACTTCCGTCGCGGCACCTCGACCTTCAGCACGCTGACCGAGCTCGAGCTGATGAATCCGCTGATCGAGACCGCCAACCTGCGCGGCTACACGCTCTATCCGATCAACGAGAATTCGGCGGAGTCGATTTGGCGCAACTCGACCTTCTCGCGTGTCGCTCAGCGCACCGGCGGCCGCACGCTGAGCCGGCGCACCGAGATTCTGGCCGATGCGGTCTCCGATACCAGCTCTTACTACTGGCTCGGCTTCACCCCCGACCTTCTCGGAGACGATCGCGGGCACCGCGTGAAGCTCAAGGCGCGCCCGCCCGGGCTCAAAGTCAGGTCGCGACGCGGCTACGTCGATCTTTCCCGCGAAGGTCGCATGGCGATGGATACGCAGGGAGCTCTGTTTTTCGGCAGGGACTCCGAGCTGGGCGATCTGGCGCTGGTCTTCGGCGAGCCGGAGCGGCTCGGGCTCCGGCGTATGAAGGTGCCGCTGACGCTGCGCATTCCACTCGATGCACTGCAGTCGGTCCCCGTGAGCGGTGAAGAGCAGATCGAGATCGAGGTGCGCTTCGCCGTGGTGAACGAGAATGGCGCCACCGCCGACGTACCCACCGTGACGCGCATCCTGCGCGGTGAGAACCGCAAGGGCGACGTCTACGAGCTGGACGTCGAGCTGACGATGCGGCGGGTGCCGCACGCACTGCTGGCAGCAATTCACGATCGAGCGTCGGGCCGCACTCTGCGCGTCCGCGGCGGCATCGGGCCGGAGGGGGAGATCGCGACGCTGCATCCCCCGAATCGCATCGCCAGCGGATCAGGTCGCTAGCCAGCGCAGGTCGGAGCGTTCGTAGACGTTGCTGCCGCGGCGCGAGCGCTTCGCCTTCCAGCAGGCGAGGGCCTCGCTGCGCGGTCGGCCGGGATTGTCGGCGAGGAAGTCGCGCACATAGCGATTGAACTCGAACTGCGGCGCGATGTTCTTGGGGCCTCGGGCGGATGCGGCCTCCCCCTTCAGCTGCTTCCAAGCCTCGACAGCGTCGCCGAGCGTCTTGCCGGCGTTCGACTTCATCCACGCCATGAAGGGCACGCTGAACCGAAAGCTCGGCCCCAGCTGCTCGACGAAGAAGGCGCGCACGGTTCTCGTGTTCCGGTAGCTGTCCGTGATGACCGTCTCCGTGGTCAGTTCAGAGCGGTTCCAGTCGAACGACGACGACGGCCTCGTCTGCCTTTCCGGTTCTTTGGCCTGACCGGTGCGCAGGTAGTGCTCGACGCGATCGGCAATCTCGATCTTGCTGCCGGAGCTCCGCAGACCCTCCACTCGACAGAAGTCGAGGAGCTCCGACTTGAGCCAGTAGAAGTCGCGAAAGTCCTCGGGCGAGAGTGCAGAGGTGAGCGGCGGTCGTCGTTCCGTTGCATCGGTCATCAGTGGAGAGCCTGTTTAGCAGATCATCCGCGTCGGACGAGCCATCTGAAATGCTTGGCGTCTCAACGTTCCAGGAGGAGATGCGATGGACCGCCACACCCACTCCGGCAGCGGTACGACGAGGCGCCGCTTCGTTCGGCTCGGCGCCTGCGGACTGGCGGCGCTTCCGCTGCGCGCTTGGGCCAACCCTTCCGCGGGCAAGGCCGACCTCATCGTCGAGGGTGCCACCTTCCATACAATCGACTCCGCGCTGACCGGAGTTGAGGCGATGGCGATTCGCGGCGAGCGCATTCTGGCGGTCGGCTCGCAGGCCGAAGTGCTCGAGTTCCGCGGCCCCGCGACGCGCACGATCGACGCCTCGGGCCTGACGGTGACGCCTGGATTCATCGACTCACACAGCCATCCAGCGGGCTACAACGAAGCGGTTTCGGTCAACGTCAACGTACGCCGCATCTCCGAGGTCGTCGAGCGGCTCGCGCGCCACGCCGAAGAGACGCCGCCCGGTCAGTGGGTTCTTGCTCACATGTACGACGACACCAAGTTCGAGGAAGGTCGTCCGCTGCTGCGCAGCGACATCGATCAGGTCGTGCCCGACCAGCCGGTGATGGTGCGGCATCGAGGCGGCCACACTGCTGTGGTCAACTCGAAGGCGTTCGAAGTGGCGGGACTCGAGGAGGGGGCGCAGGATCCACCGGGCGGCCGCTTCTTTCGCGAAGACGGGCGCTTGACCGGTAAGGTCGCCGAGACGGCCATGGGTGTCTTTCGCCTGCACGGCGAGTGGCCGGAGCTCGACCGCGCGACGCTGCAGCGCGGTGCTTCGCTCAGCGCTCGCCGCATGGCGGCGGCCGGCCTCACCTCGACCACCGACGCCGGCGGCTCCATGGACAACTGGCTGGCCTACAGCGACGCCTTGGAGGCCAGTGATCTGGCACTGCGCCTTTCGTTCATGCCGTGGGCGGGTGACGAGGTGTACCCCCACCTGAAACGGCTCGGCATGCGCTCCGGCTTTGGCAACAACCGCCTGCGCATTGGCGCCGTCAAGTACGGCGCCGACGGCAGCGCTTCGGAGCGCACCATGCGCATGAGCACGCCCTACGAAGGAACTGACGACTACGGCATCCTGATCCTGTCGCAGGAGGAGATCGACGCGGCCGTCGACGAAGCGGTGGCCAGCGGTTTCCGCATCGGCATTCACGCCAACGGTGACGTCACCATCGACATGGTGCTCAAGGCCTACGAGCGCGTGCTGCGCGACTGGCAGGGGGAGAACCCGCGCTTTCGCATCGAGCACTGCTCCCTGATCAACGAGGACCTTCTGCGCCGCATCAAGAGCACCGGCTCCATCCCGACGCCGTTTTACACCTACGCCCACTACCACGGCAACAAATGGGTCGACTACGGGATCCGGCGCATGCGCAGCATGTTCGCGCACCGTTCGTTCCTCGACTACGGTATCCCCGTCGCGCCGGCGTCGGACTACGCTCCCGGTCCGTACGAGCCGCTGATGGCGCTGCAGAGCATGGTCACGCGCAAGGATTTGGACGGGCGCGTCTGGGGTGAGAACCAGCGAATCACGATTCAGGAAGCACTGCGCGTCTGCACGCTGAACGGCGCCTACGCCTCCTTCGAGGAGCACGACAAGGGATCGCTCACGCCCGGCAAGCTGGCCGACTTCGTACTGCTCTCGGAGGACCCGGTGACGGCCGATCCCGACCGCCTCCAAGAGATTCGTATCGAGGCAACGTACCTGGGTGGTGAACCGACGTTCGAGGCCTAGATCGTCGGCAGCGGCGCCTTGCCCTCAGCCGTCGTCGCTCGTTTTGGTCGCAAGGCGTCGCGCATATGCCCAGACGAGCCCAGCGCTGATCAGTGCAAAGAGCAGAGCGAACAGCCAATCCGGCACGTAGGGCTTTCCCGGTGGGCGGGAGGCTGCGGCGACGGCGAACCCGACGCCGACCGCAGCGCAGAGAACGATGTTCGAGAGGAGTAAGAGTCTACGGAGTGTCACTTGTAAGCACCGCGCCGTCGTACTACGAGTGATCGCCCGCCTGGCGGCCAGAGAAGATGCAGCCGCCGAGGAAGGTGCCTTCGAGGGCGTTATAGCCGTGGTAGCCGCCACCGCCGAAGCCGGACACTTCCCCGGCGGCGAAGAGCCCTGGAAAGACCTCGCCGTCGGGGCGGAGCACCTCGCCCTTCAGGTTGGCGTGCACGCCGCCGAGCGACTTGCGCGTCAGGATGTTGAGGCGCACGGCGATCAAGGGACCGTTCTTCGGGTCGAGGATGGCGTGCGGCTTGGCGGTGCGAATCAAGCGGTCGCCGCGATAGTTGCGCGCGCCGCGAATCGCGGTGATTTGCGCGTCCTTCGAGAACTCGTTGCCGAGCTGCGCGTCGCGCGCTTCGATCTTGGCGCGCAGCGATTCGAGCGACAGCGGTGTCTCCGGCGTGATGCGGTTCATACCGGCGACGAGGTCCTCGAGGTGGTCGGCGACGACGAAGTCTTCGCCGTACTCCTTGAACGCTTCGACGGCGCGCGTCGCGCCCTTGCCGCGCCGCTCTTTGAGTACCGACGACCATTTGCCGGAGGTCAGATCGGGATTCTGCTCGGAGCCCGAGAGCGCGAACTCCTTCTCGATGATCTTCTGCGTCAGCACGAACCAGCTGTGCTCGTGCCCCGTCGCGAGGATGCGGCGCAGCGTGCCGAGCGTGTCGAAGCCGGGCAGGCAGGGCGGCTCCATGCGTTCGCCGAGAGCGTCGAACCAGAGAGACGACGGGCCGGGCAGGATGCGGATGCCGTGGTTCGGCCAGATCGGTGACCAGTTGGTGATGCCTTCGCAGTAGTGCCACATGCGATCGGTGTTGATGAGCGCGGCGCCGCTCGCCTCGGCGACGCCGTGCATCGAGCCGTCGACGTAGTCGGGCACGCCCGAGACCATCTTCTTCGGCGGTTTGCCGAGCCGGTCCTCGGGCCAGTGCTTGCGTACGAGATCGTGATTGCCGCCGATGCCGCCGCTCGCCAGGATCACGCTCTCAGCGCGCAGTTCGAAGTCGCCGGTTACGGTGCGGCTCGTGCTCTCGCCGCGCTCGGCGTCGCTCGGTTCGAGAACTTGACCGCGCGCGCCGACGACGGTGCCGTTCTCGACGATCAGGTCGGTGACGCGGTGGCGAAAGGCGAAGTCGAGCTGGCCGGTCTGCTCGGCTTTCTGGGCGAGGTCAGCGAACGGGCGCACCACACCCGTCCCGGTCCCCCAGGTGATATGAAAACGGGGCACCGAGTTACCGTGGCCGCTCGCCGCCGAACCGCCGCGCTCGGCCCAGCCGATGACGGGGAACCAACGCAGGCCGATGGCCTTCAGCCAGCCGCGCATCTCGCCAGCCGCGAACTGCAGGTACGCCTCGGCGCAGGCTCTGGGGTGCTCGTCTTCCGGCCGATCGAACTGCGCTGAGCCCATCCAGTCGGCGCGCGCCAGCTCGAGGCTGTCGCGAATGCCCATGCGCCGCTGCTCGGGAGTGTCGATCATGAACAGGCCGCCGAGACTCCACCAGGCTTGACCGCCGAGCGACTGCGGACCCTCCTGGTCGAGGAGGATCACCTTGCGGCCCCGTTCGACGAGGCGGTGTGCTGCGACGAGGCCGGCGAGGCCGCCGCCGACGATGAGGACGTCGGTCTTCATGAGTTCGCTCTTCGGTCTTGGAACGGGAAGTGCTGGCTTGGCGCGTCAGCCTACAACGCCAGGAGTTCTCGCCGGCAGAGGCGCTCGGGCTGCGAAGGCGTCTCGTTCTCGGTCTCTTTCGGTTCGCTCTCTGGCCCGTACGGCTGCGATCGACGGATCTTCTCCGAGCTCGGCGCTTTTTCTGCGTTCGGTCGAGCGCTGCGACGTCGTCTCTAGTTCGAAGCCACGAGAACCGCGAAAGGAAAACACCATGAACACGACGATTTCCAGGACACCGGCTTCTTTCACTGTCAGCGGCCTTCACCGGCTGCGGGAAGAAGGGCCTGCCGTGTGCTCGCCGACCTGGCGCCTCCGTTGGCAGGAGAGAGCCCTCGCGAACGCCGTCGCCGTGTCGGCTCTGGTCCCTCCAGGCCTGCTGGTGGCCTGCGTCCTGGCCATGGCGGCCAAGGTCGTCGGCCTCTGAGCCGGCAGACGCTGCGCAAGCTGCCTTCGGCTAGGCTCTTGGAGCGGCCGGCGGCGTCGAGCGTTTCGGCCCTTGGGAGACGAGCCAGGTGGCCTCGGCGGAAGGTGGTCGCGCCGAGTGCTTGGCAGCGAAGTTCAGAAAACGAGATTCGAGAGAGAGGCGTGACGGATGAGTGGATCAGCAAACGCAGGTGGGCTCCTGGGCAAGTTCGGGCCGTGGCTCTTGGTCCTGGCGCTGTTGGCGGGAGGAGCGCGGGCCGAGAGCATCAAGGACTCTGTGCGCTTCGAGCTCGACGAGTGGCACGAGATCGAAGAGGAGTTCGGTGCCATCACCGTGCATCGCATTCGCGTGCGGGAGATCGAAGCCGGCGTCAAATCGAAGATCTTCCGCCCCGGCAAGTCGCGCAACACGACGGACGTTCGCGTCGAGATCGAGTACAGCAACTCGAGCAGTCGAGATGTCGAAGCGAAGCTGTCCGTGCACTGGCTGGACCGAGAGGGACGTCTCATTGACGGCGTGGAAGCGGAAGAGGATTTCAACGAGGACGAGCGGCGCGAGACGACGACGAACACCTTCTCGACGCTCCGCTACGGTCTCGAGGTGGCTCGGACTCTGGACTTCGAGATCCGCTGGTAGGACCCGTCGGTCTCCACATCTCGCCGAAAACAAGAACGGAACGAAAGAGGCTCCATGAAGCTCCAAGGCAGAGTGGCCGTCGTGACCGGGGGTGCCAGCGGCATGGGCCTGGCCTCGGTTCTTCGATTTCTCGACGAAGGTGCGTCGGTGTTGGTGGCCGACTACAACGCGGAGGCGGGGGCTGCTTTCCTCGAGCAGGCAGGCCGTCGCGGCCTTGCCGACCAGGTCGACTTCCTGCGTACCGACGTGGCGAGCGAGCCGGACGTCGAGGCGATGTGCGCCCGCGCCGTCGAGCGCTTCGGCCGTCTCGACGTCGTCTTCAACAACGCCGGCGTCGGCGGGGCGATCGGTCCGCTGACCGAGACCACGGTCGAGGACTGGGACTACACCTTCGACGTCTTGGCCAAGGGCGTCTTTCTGGGGATCAAGCACGGTGCGCGCGTGCTGCGGCGGCAGGGTCAGGGTGGCTGCATCCTCAATACGGCGTCGATCGCCGGGCTGAGCGGTGACGCTGGTCCGCTGGCGTACTCGGCGGCGAAGGCCGCAGTCATCAACATGACGCGCTCAGCTGCCGTGGAGCTCGCAGAGGACCACATTCGCGTCAACGCGATCTGTCCCGGCTTCATCGTCACGCCGCTCGCCGCCGTCGGGAATCCGGAGGTCGAGGAGGACTTCCAGCGAGCGCAGCCGTGGCCGGAGGCGGGGCAGGGCGATCACATCGCCGGCGCCGCCGTCTTTCTCGCCTCGGAGGACGCCGCTTTCGTCACCGGTGAAGCTCTCGTCGTCGACGGTGGCCTCACCGCCGCGGGCCCCGAGATCACCAAGCGCTTCCCCAAAACCTCGGGACGCAACCTGCGCGTCAGCGGCGTGACCAAAGGTTCGACGGGCGAGGCGCCCGAGCTGCGTCGACTCGAGGAGACCTAGGTGTCGATCCGCATCGCCACTTGAGGCTCGATCGCCGCGGCCCTGAGCGCGGGTATGAGCCCGGCGAGAACCCCTCCGCCGACGGTGGCAGCGGCGGCCAGGAGATAGGTCGACGGGTCCAGCGATGGGATCTCGAAGAGGAACTCGCTGAGCACCCTGCTGACAAGGAGGGAGGCGACGAAGCCGACTCCCAGGCCCACGCAGGTCAGGCGGAGACCGTGTCCGAGGATCTGTTGCACCACGCGTCTTCGGTTGGCCCCCAGCGCTCGACGTACACCGATCTCACGCACGCGCTGCGACACCGAGAAGGCCAAGCTTCCGTAGATGCCGATCAGTGCCAGGAAAACCGCGAGGCCGGCGAGCGCGGAGACGAGCCGGCTGCGTAGTCGCGGCACTGCGACGGCTCGGGTGATCGTCTGGTCGAGCACGCTCACGCTGCTGACCGGCGTCGTGGGAGCGAGTCGTTGGAGCTCTTCTTTGGCTCTCTGCACGGCCACGCCGAGGTCGCCGTCGACCCGTAGCACCCACTCGTGGACGGACCGTCTGGATTGCGCCGCCGGCAGGTAGATCTTCGGTTGGATCTCGTTGGCCAGTCCTCGATGCCGGACATTCGCGACGACACCGACGACCGTGATCTCGTCGTTGCCGTTGATGCGCAGAGTCTTCGCCAGAGCGCCGGACAGCGGCTGCCCTTCCGTGAGTCGTTCAGCCATGACCTGGTTCACCAGGGCCACAGGCCTCGAGTCGCCGCCGTCGCGACCGTCGAACGGTCGACCGGCCAACACTGGGATACCGAGGGCGTCGAGATAGTTCTCGAAGCCGACGCTGAGCAGGGCGGTCACGCGCTGCTCTTCGGTGCCTCCGGAAGGCGTGTAGAAAGCAGGAGAACCGCTCTGCTCGCCGCTCAGCGGGAGGTTGTTGGCGACGGTCGCGGTGACACCGTCGAGTGCGTTCAGCCGCGTCCAAAGCGCTTGAAGAAAGGCGTCTTCTCGCTCTCCGGTGTCGTAGACGTGCGGGTCGGGAACGATCGTCATCGAGACGATGCCCTGGGTGACGAAGCCGCGCTCGACCGACCAGAGACGCGAGTAGCTGAGCGCCAGGAGGCTCGCGCCGACGAGGAGCACGAAGGCCAGAGCCACTTCGCCGATCACCATGAACGAACGCGCGTTGCGGGCGGCGCGCGTTTCGGTGACGCTGCCGATCCGAAGCGTGTCGCGCTGTGGACCTCGAATGGCGAGCAGCGCAGGGTAGGTGACCATGACGAAAGCGCAGAGCAGGCTGAGTAGCAGGCACAGGAGTGCGCTTTCGGCCGTGACGCCGAGGTCTCCGGCGCGAGGCAACGTCGTCGCCAGAGAGTTGCGGAGCGGCGGCAGGCCGAGCTGCGCCGCCAAGAGGCCGAGTCCTCCTCCCAGCAGAGACAGCATGCTCGTCTCGGCGAGGAGCCCGGCAACGAGTCTGCCGTTCGAGGCCCCGAGCGCTCTGCGCAGAGCGAAATCCTTGAGACGACCGACGCCTCGCACCGCGAGCACGTGGCTGACGTTCACCGCGGCGACCAGCAGCACGAGCAGCGCTGCGGCAAGCAGGAAGCCGAGCGTCGCCTTCATATGGCCCGCGACGGCGTCGAGCAAGAGCACCGGCCGCACGTCACGCGGCGCGCGATGGGCCGGCAGCTGCTCGTTGAGCTGCGCCTGCACGACGCCGAGTTGTCGTGCGGCCGCCTCGAGAGAGGTCGACTCTTCGAGCCTTGCGACGACCGTGACGTTCTCGTCTCCCTCACGTGCGTCGTCGGAGAGCGGAATCCAGAGCTGCGGAAGGTCTGCGTCGAGCGGCCATACGGGTGGGGCGAAGGTGGCCGCCAGCACGCCGATGACGACGTGGTCGACGCCGTCGAGCTCGAGAGACCTGCCGAGGACCTCCTCGCTGCCGAAGCGGCTCCGCCAGAGCTCTTCACCGAGAACGACGACGGGCGCGGCGCCGGGCCGATCGTCGGTTGGCTCGAGCGCTCGACCGAGGAGCGGCTTTACGTCGAGCACGCCGAAGAAGTCCGCGTCGGCTTCCTGCGCGGGGAGCACCTGCACCTCCCCCTCGAGCTCGGCGACGACCTTTGCTCCGAGAGAAGATCCGAAAGCGGAGAAGCCGGTGGCCGCCTCCTGCCACTGGCGAACTCTCGGGTAGTGCGGGTCGAGCCGGTTTGCTTTCGAGCGAAGGTTCTCGTTGTCCGAGGCCAGCCAATCGCTGCGGCTCTCCCAGACGCGAACGAGACGTTCGGGTTGCTCGTAGGGCAGCGGTGCCAGGAGCACCGAGTGCACTGCGGTGTAGACGGCCGTCGTTGCACCGAGGGCGAGCGCGAGCGTTGCGACGACGGTGGAGGTCGTGGCGGGTTGCTTCGAAAGCGCACGGAAAGACTCCCGCAACAGACCGAGGATCTCCAACTTCACGACCACCTCCGCTCGCGTTCCCAGATGCGGGTGAGACGCTCGAGCAGCCTTTCGGTTACAGGAAGCTGCTGGCGAGGGACGAGTCGCGGCGGCGTCACGGGGGCGATCGGAGCGCGGCTCTCACCGTCGCCTCCAGTTGTTTCGGGAACTCGCGCTCGAGGGATCGATAGGTGCGCTCTCCGAAGATCGCCTTCAGCGTAGCGTGAGAGATCGAGTGATAGTTGACCGCTCCGAGTAGCTGGTAGGCGAGGGCCAGAGCCCGCGGTCGGGAGGCCTTCTCCCAGCCGGGCACGGTCCGCACCCGCTCGATGAGCCCCTCGAGGAAGCTTTTCAGGTACCAGGTGCCCGCTCTCTCGGCTCGAGGAGCGTTGTCGAGCAACTCGCGCATCAGCAGACGGGTCGACGATCCGGGCTCGGAAGAGCCCACGGCCAGCAGGAATGCGAGGAGCTGTTCTTCCGCCGAGTCTTCCACCTGCGTCACTTCGTCGAAATGGCGCTCGAGGTGCTCGGCGGTGCGCTGGAGGACCTCGCCGTAGAGCCTCTCCTTGCTGGCGAAACGGTGCAGCACGGCTTGCTTGCTGACGGCGAGCTCGGCCGCGACGTCGGCGAGGCTGGCTCCGTAGTAGCCGCGCTCGGCGAAGAGCAGAGCGGCCGCGTCGAGAAAGTCGTCCCGCGTCCGCGTCTTTCGATTCTGGGTGCTTCGATCGGCCATCGCTTGACAGCTTACCGAACGGTAAGCCAGTATGCTTACCGATCGGTAAGTTACCGTTCGGTAAGCAAATGCTTTCACCGAGCGCTCCCTGCATCCACCCAAGCTTCGAAACCCCAGGAGAGTCCGTCATGAGTGAATTCGTCCTCTACAGCGTCGCCGACCAGATCGCGACGGTCACGCTCAACCGACCCGAGAAGTTCAACACGCTGCGACCCGAGCTCCTGGCGCAGCTGGGCGAGGCGCTCGCGAAGGCCAACCGCGACAGCGCCGTGAAAGTGATCGTTCTCGAGGGCGCCGGTGACAGCTTCTGCGGTGGCTTCGACTTCTCGGACGG
>JBCCLJ010000203.1:0-12676 GCA_039026915.1 Acidobacteriota bacterium | reverse complement strand
GCCGAGGCGTAGGCCACGGCGGCGAGCGACTGCGCGCGGATGTGCGGCACGCCCCACTCGTCGCGATGGATGACGGCGTCCTGAGCCCACAGCTCCGGGTTGGCCGTTGCGGGGGCCGCGCTGAGTACGGCAAGGAGGGTCGCGGCGGCGAACGCCTCGACGAAGGCGGCTCTCTTCATGGTGGCTGTCCTCGGTGATTGAGGCACCGTTTTACTACATGGCGGTTGGCCTAAGCAGAGCCTCCAGCAAATGAAGCGCTCAAACGCAAGCGGTATCCCCCTTGCGTCACCCCAGGAGCGAAGCGACCCACCAGTGGCTTGTGGTCGCTTCGCTCCTGGGATGACGCGATGGGGCGTCGCAAGCCACCACCAAAAAAGATCGTCGTAAGCCGAGGAGCAACTCAGTCCGGGCTACAGCCTCCTCACCTGCTCACTCGTCGTACTGCGCCACCGCCAACTCGTTCCCCGAAGGATCGACGAAGTGGAACCGTCTTCCTCCCGGAAACGAGAACGTCTCCTGAGCGATCGTTCCGCCGGCAGCCTTCACCGCCTCGAGCGTCGCCTCGAGATCGTTGGAGTAAAGGACCACCAGAGGTCCTCCGGTCGTCACCTCCTCGGCTAGCGCAAAGCCGCCCATCTCGCCGCCGCCCTCCTTCTGGATGCCGGCGTATCCGGGGCCGTACTCGTTGAACCGCCAACCGAAGGCGGCGGTGTAGAAGGCCTTCGCCGCACCCATGTCGCGGACGCTGAACTCGATGTAGTCGATGCCGTGGTGCTGAGGACTCATTCGCTGCTCCGGTCTTGATCTTCGTCAGAGGCTCGTCCGACGAGGCTACTCAGGACCTCCTGCCAACAGCGTGTCAGCAGTCTTGGCACAACTCGCCATGCGACAATCCAACCGATGACTCCCTTCGAACCGCCTGCGGGACCCGGACTCGTGGAGACTCTGACGCTTCCCCTGATGCTCCTGGGGACGTTGGCGATCCAGCTCCTCTTCCTCGTGGCCGCTTGCCTCGTCGCGATCCTGGTGGGCCGCTGGGTTCTCGACTTCGCCGTGCGCGTGGGTTTCGCCTCCGCGATGGGCCGCTTCGGCGCCGCTGTCGCCCTCGCCTATCGGAGGCGGACAGAGGGCGAGCGCGACTCCAACTCCGGCCCGGACGCCCTGCCTTGAACCGGCGGGAGCTGTTGAAAGTCGTCGCGGCCGCCTGCGGCGGAGCCGTCTCGCCGGCCGTACTCGGTGCGCTGCAGCAACGTGTGACGACCCAGAGCCAAGGCACTCTCAGCCCCAAGGAGCTCGACACCGTCCGCGCGCTGGCCGAGGGCATCCTGCCGCGCACCGATGGCTCCCCCGGGGCGACCGACGCCGGCGTCGCGAGCTTCATCGACACGATCGTCGGCGGCTACTTGCCGCAAGAGTCGGCCGTCGCCTTCCGTCGCGGACTGGCTCCGCTGCTCGACACCGACCTCGGCGACGTCGTGCCGCTCCTCACCCGCCTCGACGCCGCCACCTTCGGCGACGGCAAGGAGGCCTCCGAAGAAGAGAAGGCCTTCTACCGCACGCTCAAGGAGCTCACCGTCGCCGGCTACTTCACCTCCGAGATCGGCCAGACCCAGGCGCTCGCGGAGCTCCGGCCCTACGGTCCGTACGAGGCCGACGTCGAGATCGACGCCAACACGAAGGCCTGGTCGTGATCGTTCTCACCTCGAAGACGAAGACCTACGACGCGATCGTCGTGGGTACGGGCATGACCGGAGGTTGGGCGCTCAAGGAGCTCACCGAGCTCGGCCTCGAGACGCTGGCGCTCGAGCGCGGCCGCGACGTACGTCACCGGCTCGACTACGAGACCGAGCACGACAAGCCGTGGGAGCTCGAGGGCCGCGGGCGCGTCGCGCCCGACGTCATGGCGGACTACCCGGTGCAGCAGCGCACCTATGTCTTCTCGGAGTACACGCGTCACTGGTTCGCCAAGGACACCGAGTACCCGATCGTCGAAGAAGAGCCTTTCACCTGGGTGCAGCCGAACATCGTCGGCGGGCGCAGCGTGCTCTGGGGGCGACAGAGCTATCGCATGAGCCCGATGGACTTCACGGCCAACCTCGAAGACGGCCACGGCGTCGACTGGCCTCTGCGCTACGAAGACCTCGAGCCCTGGTACGACCGCGTCGAGCGGGAGATCGGCGTCAGCGGCTCGAAAGAAGGCATGGCGCAGCTCCCCGACGGCCAGTTCCTGAAGCCGATGGAGATGAACGCTCTCGAAAAGCTGGCCAAGCAGCGCATCGAAGCGGCCTTTCCCGACCGTCGCATGATGATCGCGCGCACCGCGACGCTCAGCGAAGACCATCGCGGCCGTCGCGCATGCCACTACTGCGGGCCGTGCGAGAGGGGATGCTCGACGAGCTCCTACTACTCGACCCAGAGCGTCGCGCTGCCCGCCGCGCGCAAGACGGGCAAGCTCACCCTCGTGCCCGACGCGCTCATCGAAAGCGTGCTCTACGACAAGGGCAGGAACCGCGTCACCGGCGTGCGCGTCATCGACACGAAGTCACGCGAGGTCACCGAGTACAAGGCGCGCCTCGTCTTCCTCTGCGCGTCGACGCTCGGCACGGCGAGGATCCTGCTGCACTCGAAGAGCGAGCGCTTTCCGACCGGCCTCGCCAACAGCAGCGACCAGGTGGGCCGCAACATCACTGAGCACCACGCCCGCGTCGGCGCGCTGGGAATCGTCGAAGGCCTCGAGGATCGCTACTACCGCGGCAACCGTCCGTGCGGCACCTACATCCCGCGCTTCCGCAACCTCGGACCGGAAACGAAGCACCCGGACTTCGTGCGCGGCTACGGCGTGCAGGGCGGCGCCAGCCGCATGAACTGGTCGCGCGGCCAGACGGCACCCGGTTTCGGAGCGGGCTTCAAAGAGTCGCTGACGCGCCCCGGCCCTTGGCGCTTCATGCTCCAGGCCTACGGCGAGATGCTCCCCGACGAAGAGAACCGGTGTGTGCTCGACGACGAGGTGAAGGACGCGTGGGGGCTACCGGCGCTGCGGCTGCGAGTGAAGCGCGGCCCGAACGAACTCGCGATGCGCAAGGACATGGTGGCCAGCGCGCTCGAGATGCTCGAAGCCGTCGGGGCGAAAGGAGTGCAGCCCTTCGACCTCGCCTTCGTGCCACCCGGCACGCCCAACCACGAGATGGGCACGGCGCGGATGGGAAGAGACCCGAAGACCTCCGTCTTGAACGCCTTCTGCCAGAGCCACGACATACCCAATCTCTTCGTCCCCGACGCCAGCTGCATGACTTCGGCCGCCTGTCAAAACCCGTCGCTGACCTACATGGCCCTGACGTCGCGGGCGACGCACTACGCGGCCGAGCAGCTCGAGAAGGGCGAGCTCTAGCGCCATGGCCCTGACCTTGGGCCAGCTGTTCTTCGGGGTTGGCGCGCTACTGATCGCGGGCGCCTGGTACCTCGACTTCGTGACCCGGTGTCACGGCTGCAAAGCGCGGTTTGCGCTGCGGCCGACGAACGAGCGCCGCGTGGTCGGGCGTGGGCAGGTGCAGAAAGAGTGGAGGTGTAAGGAGTGTGGGTGGACGGATTGGAAGAACGATCGGAGTGGGGCGCATGAGCATGGGTAAGCGCTTGGGTCGTCTGGTTTTGCCCCTCGCACTCAGCGCGGCCCTCGCTTGCGAAGCGCCAGGTGCCCAACGCAGCGGCGAAGCGAGCGAGCCGGAGAGAAAAGCGCGGGAAGTCGGAGACGATCCGATGGAGGTGTGCGATCTTGCCTGCCCGATTTCTGAGCAAGGCGAACTGACTCTCGAAAAGGCTGAAGTTCCGCCGCGGGTTTGCGAGCTGGACTCGATCTCGATCTGGGACGCCGATCACCTCGCCCCGAGCCATCCGGCAAGTGACGGCTTCAGGAAGGCACTCGATCTCGCCGCCGAAGAGCTCGGAATCTGCCGCAGCTGGCTCGTTCCGAAGACTGCTCATCGAACGCCGCCTGGGCTCGTGCTCGGACACCCTCAACGTCTCAGGGCTTCGGCCTTCGTGCTGCGCTACTACCACTGCAACGCTGGCACAATCCCTCACGGCCCGCACAGCCAGGACATACGAGTCTGGGTTCCAGACGACGAGGGCAAACCCCCTTGTGTTTCGGTCGGCGACATAAGGATCGCTCTCTAGCCCAACCCGCTACACTGCCCCCGTGACCCCCCGCTTCTACGGCTGGCCGCTCGTCTTCGTCGGCTTTCTTCTCTACGGGCTCGGCATGGCGCCGGCTTACTACAGCTGGGGGTTCTTTGCGCCTGAAGTGATCCGCGAGCTCGGACTCTCGCGGCAGCAGATCGGCGAGATCTTCGGCGCGTTCACCCTCGGCTTCGCCGGCGTCAGCTCGCTGACGGGCGCGCTCGTCGGCCGCTTCGGGCTACGAGCCACGATCACCTTCGGCTCATTCGTGGCCGCCGCAGGCTGGTGGTGGGTCAGCATGGCGCAGTCGGTCACCGAGCTCTACCTGAGCTACTCGCTCGTCGGCGGCGTCGGCATCGGGCTCTCGACGCTGCTACCGGCGCAGACGCTGCCGGTCTATTGGTTCCGGAAGTACCGGGCGCGTGCGACGGCGGTCATCCTGCTGGGCGCCGCCGTTTTCGGGGCGATCGTCAATCCGATCGACGCGCTGATCCTCGAGCACTACGACTGGCGCACGGCGTGGCGCATCATCGCAGGCACGTCGATCTTCGTCGGTCTCCTCGCGCTCGTCTTCGTGCGCAACAAGCCAGAAGATGTCGGCCAGCTGCCCGACGGCGTCGACGCCGAGGCGACGCCCGCGACGGTTCCGAGTCAGCGCGGCGCCGACGCCGACGGCCAGGCGCTCCCGGTTCCAGCGCGCGCTCAGTGGCGGCCCGCGCAAGCGATCTGGACGGCGCAGTTCGTCATCATCACGCTGGCGGCAATGGCCAACTCGGTGCCGTGGCGCGTGCTCACGGCGCACGCGCGACTGCACTTCGAGAACCTCGGCTTCACGCCCGCGCTCGCCGCCGCCGTGCTCGGCGTGCGCGTCGGCATGAGCGGCCTCGGCCGGCTCAGCGGATCGTTCGGCGATTTCCTGCCGCCCAACCGCGTGCTCGGGCTGGCACTCATCGTCAACGGCCTCGGCATCTCGGGGCTGATCTTCGCGACCCGCCCGACGCTCGCCTACGCCTGCGTGGCCCTGCTCGGAGTCGGCTACGGCGCGGCCTTCACCAGCGTGCCCGTGGTGTTCGCAAACTTCTTCGGGCGCGAAGCGTTCATGGCGACGTCGGGCCTGCGGCTCGCGATCGTCGGCGTCGTCGGCTTCATCGGACCGAGCTGGGCCGGGGCTGCGGCGGACCGCAGCGGCTCCTACACGTCGACGCTCGTGGTGCTCGCGGCGCTCTGCTTCTGCGGGTCGGTGGCGATCTCGTTGTGTCGGGCGCCGGAGCATCCGGAGCAGGCCTAGGGCGTCGCTCGCTGCGCACCGAGACGGCCACTCGGCCGAGCGACGCGGCGAAGCCAGGGCCCAGCGAATGACGTCGATCTTCGTCGTCGGAAGGTCGGTCGCCACGGCGCGGCGATCTGCGGAGCAGACCCGAGGTGCCGGCGAGCGGAGGTGTGGCCGTCGCCACACCGAGCACGCATCCCAGGAGCGGAAGAGGAGACGCTCCGGACCTTCCAACGATGCGGGCCCTGAATACGGCTGACTTCGAAGGAGGTCGCGGCGGGATGCTCAGAAGGCCCGGCCGGCTTCAGCGGCCGGGCCTCCCTCCTCAGCTCTCCACCGGGTTCGGCGTGTAATAGAAGCGCTCCTCGACGATCTTGCCGTCGCGCCACTGCTGGAACGCCACCTGGTGAAACGCGACGCGCTGGCCGTAGTTGGCGTTGGTGAAGTCCATCCACCAGCGCGTCATCGCGGTGTCGCCGTTGACGACGCTCTCCTTGAGCTCGAGGCCGTGCCACTCGGTGTTCTCGACGAAGTCGCGTTCGCGCTCGAGATTTGCAGCAAAGCCCTCGTGCACCGGCTGATCGTTCTCGGACATGACGACGTCTTCGGCATAGAACTCGTTCATCGCGTCCAGGATGCGACCCTCCTGGATCCAGCGGTTCAGCTCGTCGACTCGGTTCTGTGTGGTGCTCATGATCGTCTCCTTGGTTTCGGCGAGCGAGGGGCCCGCGCTCTTTTCAGGAGTTACGAGAAGGGACAATCGACGGTTCTTGAACTCATTGTTCTCCGAAGAGCATAAATAAGCCTGTGGCCTTCACGACCAGCGGGCCAAGATCGGTGAGGGCCGAGGGTTACACTGGAGTTCAGGTTCCCCGACGAGATCCCTCATGAAGCCGACCCGCCGCCAGCTCCTCGCCTCTCTCCCGCTGCTGCCGGTCGTTGCGCGCGCCGCGGTCGCTGGCGGGTCCGACGAGGCCGATCTGGCCTTCCTGGAGCGCGTCGGCCTGTCGCCCGGCGATCTCTACGGCGAAGGCCTCGACGGGCGGCTCTCCTACGATCTTTCCCGCGTCGTCGGCGAAGGCCTGGTCACGCCCAACGACAGCTTCTACATTCGCACCCGCGAGCCGGCGGCCGTCGCCGCGCGCGCGACCCTCGACGACTGGCAGGTGCGCGTCGTTCCGGGCGGCGACGCCTCCGGCCATCAGGTCGACTTCGCTTCGCCCACCGACTTCTCGATCGCCGCTCTGCGCCAGCGCTCGCGCCCGATGGGCTCGCACGTGCTCGAGTGTTCGGGCAACACCTCGCGCACTCGCTTCGGCCTGCTCAGCATGGCCGAGTGGAGCGGCGTGCCGCTGCAGGAGCTCTTCGCGGAATCACTCTGGAACCTGCACTCGTCGACGCTGATCGAGATCCGCGGCAACGACGACCACGCCAAGGCGAGTCGCAGCTCGATTCAGGGAGCGAGCTGGATCTTCACCGCCGGCGCGCTGCGCGACGCGGGAGCCTTCCTCGCGACCGGCATGAACGGCGAGACTCTGCCGCGCGATCACGGCGCGCCGGTGCGTCTGATCGTGCCCAACTGGTACGGCTGCGCCTGCATCAAGTGGGTCGAGGAGATCACTGTGGTGCCCTTCAACGCGCCGGCCACGAGCCAGATGCGCGAGTTCGCGAGCCGCACGCATCAGGACGGTCGCCCGGAGCTGGCGAGCGACTACATTCCCGCCGTGATGGACTTCACCGCGATGCCGATCCTCGTCGAAGGGCCGGACGAGCAGCACCGCTTCACGGTGCACGGCATCGCCTGGGGCGATCCCACCGGAGTCTCGGAGCTCGAGATCAGCTACGCGGAGCGAACGGCCGATCCGGACGCGCGTCGCTGGATGAGGGTGCAGAACTTCGCTGCGCAGAAGACGTCGGAGTGGGCTCTCTGGAGCCATCGCCTTCCCCGCCCTTCGAAGTCGCTGGAGCTCGAGATTCGCTTGCGCACGCCGGCGGAGGGCGTGCGCACGCGGCGCCTCGACAGCGGCTTCTATGCACGCCGCGTCCGCCTCGGCTGATCCGGACTCAACCCCGCTTCCGAAGAGATCGATGCGACCGTTTCGGCCCACCGCACGGACCGTCCTCACGGCGCTCCTCGTCCTCGTCGGCTGTCAGGGCTCCGAAGACCCGTCTTCCTCAGACGGAGGAATCGCGCGATCACCGGAGCTCGAGAGCCGCATCGAAGAGCTGGCGCAGCTCTCCCAAGGCCGCGCCGGCATCGCGGTGATTCACGTCGAATCGGGACGCAGCGTTCTCGTCGACGCCGACCAGCCCCTGCCTCTGCAAAGCGTCTTCAAGCTGCCGCTGGCCGTCGAGATCCTGCGCGAGGTGGCCGACGGGCGCCTGCAGCTCGACCAGACCGTCACCGTCAAGGCGAAGGACCGCGCTCCCGGAGTCGCCTCGAATCAGAAGAAGTGGGAGACGGTGCCGCGAGACGTCAGCGTCGAGCAGCTCCTCGAGTACTCGCTCGTCGACAGCGACAACACGTCGAGCGACGTGCTGCTCGAGCGGCTTGGCGGCCCCTCCGCTCTGACCCGCCGCATGGCCGCCCTCGGCTTCCCGGGCATCCAAGTGAACGCCGAGACCAAAGCGATGGGTTCGGAGGGAGCGCTCCCGAACGTCGGTACGGCAGAGGCCCTCGCCGGGCTGCTCGCGTCGCTGCAGAGAGGCGAAGCGCTTCCCCCGGCACAGCGCGACCTCCTCTGGGCGCTGATGAGCCGAGCGCGCACCGGCGAGCGACGGATCCGCGGCCGTCTGCCGGAGGGGACGCCGGTGCTCGACAAGACCGGCACCGGGCGGAGCGGCAGCGCGACGAACGACGTGGGCATCGTGACGCTGCCGAACGGTCGTGGGCATCTGGCGATCGCCGTACTGCTCGCCGGATCGTCGCGGCCCGGAAACGAACAAGAGGACCTCATTGCCGAGGTCGCTCTTGCCGCGTTCAAGGGCTTCGCCCAGGAGTCCGCCGCGCCCTGAGAGGCGGCCGGCCTCGGTTTCAGTCCATCCGCTCGAGATGGAACTCGACTTCGCGCATGCCGTCGTTGGTGCGCATCGCGAGGTAGATGTGCAGAGCATCGTCTTCGGTGTGCTCGTAGGTCAGGCCGCCGAAGTAGATGCGACGGCCTTCGGCCTTGACGAAGGGAAAGGTGACGAAGTCGTTCTTCTCCTCCCAGCCGGTCACGTCGGGATGGAAGTGCTTGAGCCGCAGAACGAGGCCCGTCTCCGCTTCGAAGATCGACATGAACTCGTAGAAATTCGGCGTTTCCTTGCCGTCTTCGACGTCGATCAGCTTGAAGGTACCGACGATCGACCCTGCCGACGGCGGAGTCCAGGACTCCTCCACCTTGCCGCCCAGGCCTTCGCCGGACCACAGCCCGGCAAGCCAGGCAAAGTCTTCGAGATCGGCGGCCGGCGAGCGCTGGCCTTCGGCGAGGCGGAGAGTGTTCTCGGTCACTTTCGTCGGGCCCGAATCGTCGGCAGAGAGCGGCGAGAAAGCGAGAGCGAAGAGAAGGGCTGAAACGACAGTGAGAGCGCGGTTTCGAGGCGTTGTGGGGTTCACAGCAAAGATCTCCTGGGTGCTTCGTGGTTCGAGACTATGCCCTCTGAACGAATGGAGACGGCGGGGATCGACAAACGCGGGAAAAACCTCGGACGGCGAGCCCTTCGCCTCGTGACGCGACTTCCACGACCGGGCATCGCGCTGGGCCCTGCGGCCGGGACTCGGATGCGACGGGGAGAAACCCCTCAGTTCCCGCACTCGGCTGCCGTCCTCAACCCAGCCAGCTGACTGGCGACTCCGGCGACCCAAGCCCCTGACCCGCGTTGCCCTTCTCCGAACCAAGATAGAGTGCGGACTTCTCAAGAACACGTCTCTCCAACTCTCCCCGGAGGCCCCCATGACTCAGACTGACACCGTGCGTGACGAACGTTCCGAGGCGACCTCCGAACCCGAGATGCTCTATGAGAAGGATGGTCACATCGCGACGCTGACGATCAACCGGCCGGAGCGCATGAACACCATTTCGCGCGACATGCTGGACCAGCTCGGCCAGGTTCTTCTCGAGGCCGATGCCGACGAGGAGGTGCGCGCCATCATCCTCACGGGCAAGGGTCGTTTCTTCTGCGCCGGCCTCGACCAGCAGGCGGCTTCGGACGGTGAAGGGATCGGCGGCGGCAGCAGCCGCGTGACGCCGACCCTCGACCTGCGCAACACCCCTCCGACGGTCCTGCACAGCCTCGATACGCCGACGATCTGCGCGCTGAACGGCGCGGCGGCGGGCTACGGCTTCGACATCGCCATGGGGTGCGACATCCGCATCGCCGCCGAAGGCGCCAAGCTGGCCGCGGCGTTCACCAAGCGCGGCATCGTGCCGGAGAGCGGCGGAACCTGGCTGCTGCCGCGCATGATCGGCTGGGCCAAGGCTTCAGAGCTCATCTTCACCGCCCGCACGCTCGAGGCCGAAGAGGCCGTCGAGTGGGGCCTGGTCAACCACGTCGTCTCCGCCGAGGAGCTTCCCACCGCCGCTCGCGAGCTCGCCCAGGAGATCGCCGGCAACGCGCCGATGGCGGTTCAGGCAGCCAAGCGTATGATGCGCACCGGCCTCGACGAGACCTTCGACGATCACGTGCATCACGTCTTCCTGCAGCTCCTGCCGCTCTTCCAGAGCGAGGATTTCCGCGAAGGCATGCAGTCTTTTCTCGAGAAGCGCCCCGCTGAATTCAAGGGACGCTGATTCGCAGCGCGAGTCCTCTCTGAGCGAGGAGCAAGCTTGACCCAGACCGCGAGCGCGGAGCCGAGGCGCGCGGCGGTGGCCTTCATTCTGGTCACCCTCTTCCTCGACATCCTCGGGATCGGGATCATCATCCCGATCCTTCCTCAGCTCATCAAAGACTTCGCGGGCGGTACGACCTCGGCCGCCGCCAGTTGGGTGGGTGCCATCTCGGCGACCTACGCCGTCGTGCAGTTCGTCTGTGCGCCAATCCTCGGAGCGCTCTCGGATCGCTTCGGGCGGCGCCCGGTGATCCTCGCCTCGCTCTTCGGGCTGGGCATCGACTACATCATCATGGGCTTCGCGCCGAGCCTGCGCTGGCTCTTCGTGGGACGCGTGATCGCCGGCATCATGGGCGCGAGCTTCACCACCGCCAACGCCTACATCGCCGACATCAGCACCGCCGAGACGAGGGCGCGGAACTTCGGCTTCGTCGGCGTCGCCTTCGGCCTCGGTTTCATCACCGGCCCGGCCCTCGGCGGCCTGCTGGGCGGCATCGACCTGCGCCTGCCCTTCTTCGTCTCCGCTGGCCTCTGCCTGGTGAACTGGCTCTACGGCTTCTTCGTGCTTCCCGAGTCGCTCGCCCCTGAGAACCGTAGCCCCTTCACCGCCTCCAAACTCAACCCTTTCTCGAGCATCGCGGCGCTCGGCAAGTACCCGATCGTCGCCAGTCTCGCCGGAGCCTTCGTCTGCCAGGGCTTTGCGCAGCGAGGTCTAGAAAACGTCTGGGTCCTCTACACGAGCCATCGCTACGGCTGGGGCGAGACGGCGAACGGCCTGGCGCTCGCGCTCGTCGGCATCACCGCCGTCATCGTGCAGGGAGGTCTGGTGCGCCCGGTCATCCAGAGGATCGGGGAACGACGCGCCATCCTCTTCGGGCTGGGACTGGGCATCTTCACGTACATCGCCTACGGACTCGCCTCGCAGGGCTGGATGCTCATCGCGGTGATCCTGTTCGGGGCGATCGGAGGTGTCGCCGGGCCTGCGATTCAGGGCCTCGTCGCGGGCAGCGTCGCTCCCAACGAGCAGGGGCGGGTGCAGGGTGCTCTCGCCGCGCTCCAGAGCGTCACCAGCATCCTCGCGCCGATGATCTACACCGCCGGGCTCTTCAGTTACTTCACTTCCGAAAACGCACCGTTTCAGCTCCCGGGCGCTCCCTTCTTTCTCGGCTCGCTGAGCATCGCCGTCGGCGTGACGATCGTGGCGCGCACCTTCCGGCGCTTTCCTCCCGCGGACGAAGGCGCAGAGCCGGACGCGGCTCCTTCGTAGCGAGCTAGCGAGCGGCGAAGGCCGCGCGCGTGACGGCGAGCGCGCAGGCGATCGTGACGACGGTCGCCGTCGCCGCTGGAAGGTAGGCGATGAGCCCCGCGGCTGTCGCCTCCCCGTGCACCGTGTCACCTCCGGAGAGGCCGCGGTTCGGAGCGAAGTTGCCGAACCAGTAGAAGACCGTGTTCGCCCAGGCGGTGTAGATGAAACCGAGAGCGACCCAGCGCGCCGTGCGCTCGGCCAGCTGGAGCCGCCGCAGGGTGAGCGCGAAAGCGACGACCATGACTCCGTTGAGGAGACCGCCGACATGCGCCGACTGCCAGCCACGCACGCTTCCCGGCAGCTGCACGTCGAGCGCAGGAATGGGCCAGATGGCGATCTGCTCGAGCAGGGCGAACAGCAGGCCGAAGCCGGCGACCAGGCCGACGACGACGACCGCCGCTCCGTGTCCGATCATCCTGCGCTCCAGCGCAAGAAGAGACGACTCCTCGTTCATGGGCTCAGCTCCTGAGGCTCTCTGGGTTGTGGCCCGAGCATCTCAGACGCCGGTTGCGCGGGCTACCCGTTCCGACTACCATGTTATCTATGTACCAAGTTACTCGCTATTCGAGCCTCGCCGATCAGCTCGAATCGCTGTCGATCCCGGCCGGCGAATTCACCCACGCCGCGCACGTCGAAACGGCCTGGCTCTACCTCACCGATCCGGGTCGCGGCGCGGCGGCGTTTCGCAGCGCACTGCTGCGCTTCGTCGAACACCACGGCGCGCGCGACAAGTACCACGAGACGATGACCGTCGCCTATCTGAGGATCATCGCCGCGCGCCTGCGGGCGCACGAGCCCTGGGATCGCTTCGCAGCGAGGAACCAGGATCTGCTGCAGCGCCCGAGCGAGGTTCTTTCCGTGCACTACAGCGAGGAGCTTCTCGCGAGCGACGAGGCGCGGCGGCTGTTCCTGCCGGCGGACCGCAAGAGCCTTCCGAAGCCTCGAGGAGCGACCCCATGACCCCGCCCAAGGGCTCCCGCAAGGTGCAGAGGGTCCAGACCGGAGTGCGTCTCGAGCGCTCGATGCTGAAGGTACTGAAAGGTCTCGCCGAGTACCTCGACATGTCGCTCGGCGACCTCCTCGAGGGCATCGTGCTCCACGCCTTCGAAGGAAAGGG
>JBCCLJ010000202.1:0-12783 GCA_039026915.1 Acidobacteriota bacterium | reverse complement strand
CGTAGCCGGTCGTCAGAACGACCGGGCAATCGGCTCGCGCTTCCTTGATGGCACGCGCTACATCGACGCCAGAAAGGTCGGGCATCAGCAGATCGGTGACCACGAGCGCGAAGCTCTGCGGCGCGTCTCGGAACTCCCGTAAAGCCGCTCTCGGGTGCGTATGCGCGGAAACCTCGAAGCCCAGCTTTTCAAAGAGCTTGCGGTTGGACTCGACGAGCGCTTCTTCGTCGTCGATGAGCAGCACCTGCTCGCCGCTGCCGGCGGGCTCGAACACCGCCTTCTCTTCGCGAATGAGGTCTCCCTGCGCGACGGGCTCGGCCAGCGCCTCGGGCAGGTGGATCGTGAAGACGGTGGTCGTTCCGCGCTCTCTTCTCCCAGGATCCGAGACGACCTCGAGGTGGCCGCCGTGGTCGACGATCGTTCCGTGCACGATCGACAGTCCGAGGCCAGTGCCGTCTCCGTCGACGCGGTGGGTGAAGTAGGGCTCGAAGATATGGGGCATGTGTTCGGCGTCGATTCCGACGCCGCTGTCGGTCACTTCGACGACGGAGTAGTCGCCCGGTTCGAGGATCCCCGTCGACGCCGTCCGCAGTTGCTCCACGCGTTCGCGCCGGACGACGAATCGCAGTTGACCGCCGTTCGGCATCGCCTGTCCGGCGTTGATGCCGAGGTTCATCAAGGCGCGGTCGATCTCGGTGGTCGATGCGTTCACCCAGAGCGGGCTGTCGAGCAGGTCGGCGGAGACCTCGATCGAGGGCGGCAGCGAGGCGCGGAGCAGCCCGACCACGGCGCGAACGTTGTCGCTGAGGTCGATGCGTCGGCGCTCGGGATTCTTGCGACGCCCGAAGACCTGGATCTGCTGGACGAGCTCCTTGCCGCGAATCGACGCCTTGATGAACTCCTCGACGGACTGGAGTGCAGGGTGCTCTTCCGAGAGATCGAGCTTGGCGAGCTCGGCGTTGGCGAGGCCGACCGCGAGGATGTTGTTGAAGTCGTGAGCGATGCCGCCTGCGAGGCGGCCCAACGCGTCGAGTCGCTCGGTCTGGTGGATCTGTGCTTCGAGTCGCTGACGTTCGCGACGCTCCCGCTCCTCGCGCGTCACATCGGTCAGCGTACCGATCACCTGCCATTCGCCGACCGCTTCGACCGAGCAGCGGTGGGATCGCTCACCCTCGGACAGTGCAAGGACGAACGGTGCGTCCGACGAGTCCGCCGAGCCGATCGCCGCGCGCAGCATCTCCTGTGCCGCCGGTTGGTAGAGCTTGCAGTAATCCTCGAAGGGCAGCTCTCGGGTTTCCGATGGCCATCCGAAGAGTCGGTGTGATTCGGCGGAGAAGACGACTTCGCCCGTCCTCCGATCGAGTTTCCAGCTGCCGCTGTTCGACACCCTCTCGGCGCGTCGCAGAAGCTCCTCGCTTGCCCTCAGCAAAAGCCCGGTTCGCCGACGCCGGACGGCCGCCGCGGCGGAGAGGGCGAGGATCGTCAGGAGCAGCGCACCGATCAAGACGTAGAGTCCGGTCCGATGGAACTGCGGCTCGGGGGTCATGAATCGCTCGAAGAGCCGGATCTGCTCGTCGCGACTCCGAGTGGCGGCGGCGCGGTTCATCAGCCCGACGAGAGCGGGCCAATCCGGGCGCAGGGCTGTCGCCAGGGTCGGAGTCGTCTCGTCGAGTCTCGCGGCCGATTTGAGGTTGGTGATGCCCTGACTGCGAATCGCCCTTTGGGCGTTCGGCAGAAAGTCGATCATCACGTCGGCGTCGCCCCTCGAAACCATGCGCGCGGACGCCTGCGACGAACTCGAGACGAGGAACTGAAGGCGGGGGGAATGGAGCTGCCGCAGTCTCGCCAGCAGCCCGTAGTCCACCGGAATCACGATGCGTCCATCGGGAAGCTCGTCGAGGGATCCGAAGAACGGGTCGTTTGCTCGATTCACGGCGACGACCGGGGCATCGAGGATGGGATCGGTGTAGAGGAAGTTGGCTTCGGGGCGCGGAGCCGTGAACCCGAGCCCGTCGATGGCTCCCGTGGACGCTTGTTTCACGATGGTCTCCCAGTCGTCGTTGCCGACGACGATCAGGTAGACCCCGAGCCGCGCGAGCGTCTCACGCAGCGTCTCGATGGCGATGCCGGTATAGCGCCCGGCCTCATCGACGATGGTCAGGGGCTCCCAGGGACTCGCGCCCAGGCGCACCACGGGATGCCCTTGCAGCCACTCGACCTCTTCCGGGCTGAGCTCGAAGCGATCTCGCGACGGCAGGAAGAAAGGGGGGAGCCCAAAGTTCCCCTCGGGGCCGCCAATGCCCTCGAGCACGCTGTCGGGAATCATCGCGAGGTAGCGGTTGAAGAGCTCGACGAGATCGGAACGGCCTGTCGCGGTCGCGGCGAAGATGAAGCGCGAGCTGAACGGCACGACGTAGAGATCGTCGCTGACGCCTTCGCGCTGCATCCGGCTCAGGCTCATGCGCATCGAGGGAGTCAGAACGGGGGCCGAGCTCACCTCGAACATCTCGGCGAAGCGCCCGGACGTCGCTTCGAGGCTGCGAACTTCGAGCCCCGTCAGAAGTGCGGCAGCCTCTGTCTCAGTGACCTCGGCCTGGTAGCGGAGGATCTGCCCTTCGATCTCTTCGACCCTGAGATCTTGCTGCTCTGTGACGAGTCCCTGCGTCAGGCGGGCATAGGGCAGCGTCAGCGCCAGACCTTCCTCGGGAAGGTGCGTGATCGGCAGCGACGCCAGGAAGTCGGCGTCCCCTCGTCGAACCGCTCCCCTTGCTTCTCCGTTCGTGTCGAAGACGACGATCTCGATGTCGCGTTCGGCGAAGCGAGACCAGACGCGCCAGAACTCGGGGATCAACCCCCGGGGCGGCGCCTCGTCCGAGCGGATCAGAAGCGGCTCGGGGACCGTACCGATCGCGATGCGCAACGGCGAGTCGCTCGAAGGGAGGCTCTGAGCGGCTAGGCTCGAGCTCGAACCGACGAGAAGCAGCCCCAGGAATACGAGGGATGCGGCGTTCCTTTTGGCAATGGACGACATCAGAGTGGCAAAGAATGAGAGCAAATAGGGCCCAGGCTCCCGCAAAAAGTGAAACACCCCAGGAAGTTATTGTAGCGGTCTTGCGGCGTTTTTTTCGAGTGCGAGGCGTCGCGATCCCCGTCTCGCTCGCTTCATTCGGGCTGTTTTCGGTGGTTTCCGGGGTGTGGTCGCAGACGTTGCCGGAGCAGCGGTTGATGGCGGTCACGATCGACGACCTTCCGGCCGTCTGCACATGCAAGAGCGAGGCCTGGTCCGAGCTGACGGCGGGGCTGCTGTCCGCACTACAGAAGCGCGCCGTCCCGGCGATCGGTTTCGTCAATGAGGGGAAGCTCTTTCGAAGGCGTGGCGAGGTCGCGCCGGAGAAGCCGGACGTGGCTCGGGTCGAGCTGCTCGAACGCTGGTTGGATGCCGGCCACGAGCTGGGAAACCACTCGTTCTCGCACCCCGACCTGCACACGACGGCGCTGGCGGAGTTTCAGCAAGACGTGCTGCGAGGTGAAACCGTGACACGGAGACTGTTGGCCGATCGCGAGCCAGCTGCCAACGCGACTCTGCGCTACTTCCGTCACCCATATCTTCGCACCGGGCGGACTCTGGAGACGAAGCGTCAGTTCGAGTCTTTCCTGGCTGAGCGCGGCTACCGCGTCGCGCCGGTCTCGATCGACAACGCCGAGTGGATCTACGCTCGAGCCTTCGACGTCGCACTCGACACCGACCGCGCACAGCTGGCGCGGGAGGTCTCGACGGCCTACCTCGACTACATGATCCGTCAGACCGAGTACTTCGAGGGCCAGTCGCGCAAGCTTCTGGGGCGCGAGCTTCGGCAGGTTCTGCTCCTGCACGCGAACCGCCTCAACGCGGCGGTCCTCGGCGACCTTCTCGATCGACTGGCTGAGCGCGGATATCGCTTCGTGCCTCTCGCTGAGGCTCTGGAAGACGAGGCCTACCGGCGGCTCGACGAGTACACGGGGTCCGCCGGCATCTCCTGGCTGCAGCGCTGGGCCTGGGCCGAAGGGCATCGCGGCGACTGGTTCGGCGGCGAACCCGAGGTCGATGGCTGGGTGCGCGAGCTCTCGGGCCTCTGAATCCCGCGGCGAGTAGACTTCGCCGCATGACCGTCTCCTGCCTCTCCGTAAGGCTCACTCGCTGGTTCGCGACCGCGTGGCTCCTGCTGCTCGTCGGTTGCGCGCCTCCGGCGTCCGAGGTCCTCGTGCTCGACGGGATCGACCTCGCCGAAGTGCGCCTGGGGGGCGGCTGCCGCACGGTGGCCGAGCTGGCTCCGCTGATCGAGTACCTGGAGGAGATTCCTGCCGACTGGCAGGCGTTCTGGAAGGAGCCGCCTTCGTCGCCGTTTCTCCTGACGTTGGCGAGCGACCGCACACCGCGTCTCCGTGTCGGGATCACCGACGGCTCGATGATCGTCGAGCGAGCGGGGGCGTCGCCGCGCTTTCGCGCGGTGAGTGAGGCCGAGGCTTCGCGACTCGTGGAACTCGTCGGCGGAGTGCCTCTGGGCGACGAGCTGGAGAGCTGTCTTCTGGCGGGTCAGCCGCTGGTCGAGTGATCTGGAAGGTCTGAGTTTCGGGAAAGGGGGGTGCGAACCAGATCCCCAAGAGGTACGCTGCCGCCGTTCGCGCGGCAGCTTGCGCGAGCGCTCCACCAAAGCCCCTTCGCGACAGGGAGACGTCTCATGGCGGCAGAGTTTCTGGCAGGTCAACCGGTAGCCGAGGCGGTCCTGGCCGAGAGCGCGGAACGCGTCGAGGCGCTGGCGCAGCGCGGCATCGTGCCGGGACTGGGAACGATCCTCGTCGGCGACGACGGCGCCAGCGCGAGCTACGTGCGCAAGAAGCACGAGACCTGCAAGCGGGTGGGTCTGCGTTCGTTCCACGAGCATCTCGACGCCTCGGCTTCGCAAGCCGATCTGCTCGCCGTCGTCGACCGGTTCAACGCCGATCCGGAAGTCGATGGATTCTTGATCCAGCACCCGTTGCCGAAGGGCTTCGACTTCAACGAAGCTCTCCTGCGAATGGATCCGGCCAAGGACTCCGACGGCCTGCATCCCGTCAACCTCGGTCGCCTCGTCCTTCAAGAACCTGGGCCGATCCCCTGCACTCCGGCCGGCATCCAGGCCATGCTCGTGCACTACGACATCCCGGTAGCCGGAAGGGAGGTCGTCGTCGTGGGGCGGGGGCCGACTCTCGGTCGGCCTCTCTCGCTCCTGCTAACGCTGAAACAGGCCGGTGCCAATGCCGCCGTGACGGTCGTACACACCGGCGTGCCGAACATCGCGGACTACACGCGCCGCGCCGACATTGTCGTGGCCGCGGTCGGCGTTCCGAGCTTCATTCGACCGGAGATGGTCAGCGAGGGCAGCGTCGTCATCAGCGGCGGAATCTCCTGGGAAGGCAAGAAGCTCCTCGCCGACGTCGATGAGTCGGTGTCTGATGTTGCTGCCTGGGTGACACCTCGCCTCGGCGGCGTCGGTCCGACGACCGTCGCCATGTTGATCCGGAACACCGTGAGAGCCGCCGAACAGCGTTGAGAGGACGCTTTGCGTCCGTAGGCCTCGGCTTCACAGGACGTGCACTGCGTGGCAGACTTCGCACTGCACTCGCCGTGCCGCCAGGAGCGGACCGCCGAGAAGCGACCACCCCTTCAGGACACGAGGCTCGCCATGGGATTCAGCTGCGGCATCGTCGGCCTGCCGAACGTCGGTAAGTCGACACTCTTCAACGCTCTCACCAACTCGCAGATCGCTGCCGAGAACTACCCTTTTTGCACGATCGAGCCGTCGACCGGCGTCGTCCCGGTACCGGACCCTCGCCTCGATGCTCTGTCGGAGAAGGTGCAGCCGCAGAAGACGGTCCCGGCGGTCATGGAGTTCGTCGACATCGCCGGGCTGGTCAAGGGAGCGTCGCAGGGCGAGGGCCTCGGCAATCAGTTCCTCGCGAACATTCGCGAAGTCGAGGCGATCGCTCACGTGGTGCGCTGCTTCGAGGACGAGAACATCACCCACGTCTCGGATCGCATCGACCCGCGCGGCGACATCGAGGTGATCCACACCGAGCTGGCCCTCGCCGACCTGCAGACGGTGGAGAAGACGTTGCAGCGGGTCTCGCGCGCGGCGAAGGGGGGCGACCGCGAAGCCAAAGAGCAGACGGCGCTTCTCGAACGGCTGCAGCCGCACCTCGACGAGCTGAAGCCGGCGCGAACGCTCGAGGTGAACGCCAACGACGCGAAGCACCTGCGCAGCTTTCACCTCCTGACGTCGAAGCCGACGATGTACCTCGCCAACGTCGACGCCGACGGTTTCGAGGACAACCCGCATCTCGACGCCGTGAGAGAGCACGCTGCGAGCGAAGGTGCGGAGGTCGTCGCGCTCTGCAACCAGCTCGAGGCCGAGCTCGCTGAGCTCGACCTCGACGATCGGCTCGAGATGCTCGCCGAGATGGGACTCGAAGAGCCGGGCCTCAACCGGGTCATCCGCGCCGGCTACCGCCTGCTCGGTCTGCACAACTACTTCACGGCCGGCGAGAAGGAAGTCCGCGCCTGGACCCTCCGCATCGGCGCGACCGCGCCCGAGGCCGCCGGCGTCATTCACTCCGACTTCGAGCGCGGTTTCATCCGCGCCGAAGTCATCTCCTACGACGACTTCATCGAGCTCGGTGAGAAGGGGGCGAAGGAGGCGGGCAAGCGCCGCTCCGAGGGCAAGGACTACGTGGTGCAGGACGGCGAGGTGATGAACTTCCTGTTCAACGTTTGACGGATTCGGCGTGGTGGTACCACGCCTGGAATCCGTCCTGTGTCGAAGCTCCGGCCCGCGTGGCGGCCCTGCGCGCCACGGCGAACGGAGTCCACGATCTCGACTTGAGTTCTCCGTTCGCGGAGGGCGAACGACGGCGCTTTAGTCTGGGGATGGACGTCGTTCGCCTTGTCCCTGCTCGCTGCGCTCGCGTCGCTTGCCGGGATTCGGAGGGAGCGCAGCCGCGACGTCTCGGCGCGGCCGCGACGGGCGTTTGCCGACGCAGCAATCCGACCAGAGTCCGGGCCCCGACTCCGGTGTCCGTAGCCCCCTGGCGCCCCCGGCTCACCTCACCCATGCGTCGACTCCGCGTCGCGCGGCCGTCTCCGTTTCTGAGCCCGGAACGAAGACAGCACTCGGAGGACTGCATGCACACCGACGAACTCCTTTCGAAGCAGAAAGGAGCTCTGCTCGGTCTGGCCCTCGGCGACGCCGTCGGGACGGCGGTCGAGTTCGCGGCGCGCGGAAGCTTCGAGCCGCTCACCGACATGGTCGGAGGAGGCCCCTTCGCTCTCCAGCCAGGTCAATGGACCGATGACACTTCGATGGCGCTCTGCCTCGCTGAGAGTCTCATTCACTGCAAGGGAACCGATCTGCGCGACCAGATGGGCCGCTATCTCGCCTGGTGGCGCGACGGCTACCTGAGCAGCACGGGAGAGTGCTTCGACATCGGTGCGACGGTCGCCTCGGCGCTCAGGCGCTATCACCAAACGGGAGAGCCCGCGGCCGGTTCCACGGCTCCTGACTCGGCCGGCAACGGTTGCATCATGCGTCTTGCCCCCGTGCCGATCTTCTTCTGCGCGGATTTGGGGCAGGCGCGGCTCGAAGCCGCCGAGAGTTCGCGAACGACGCACGGTGCCGCGGAGTGCCTGGACGCCTGCGACTACTTCGCCGACCGTCTCTGGCGTGCCCTTCACGGAGCGACGAAGGAAGAGATCCTCCAGCCGCTGATGGATCGGGACTGGTCCACCCCTGCCATGGAGGCGGTGGCCCGAGCCGAGTTCTTGGAGAAGAGCGAAGGATCCATCCGGGGCTCCGGCTATGTCGTGGCTTCCCTCGAGGCGGCGATGTGGTGCTTCGCGGAGACCGACTCTTTCGAAGACGCCGTCCTGCGTGCTGCCAATCTCGGTGACGATGCGGACACGACTGCGGCCGTCTGCGGTCAGATCTCTGGCGCTTTCTACGGCCTCGGCGCGCTGCCACCGCTTTGGCTCGAGAGGCTGTCGCACCGAGAGCTGATCGAAGGGTTGGCCGAACGGCTGGCTGAAGGACCCTGAGTCTCTCGGAGCCCTCTCCGATCAGTCTCTCTCCTTCGGTGCTTTCTGCTTCTTGCTCTTCTTCTTTTTCGGTTCCCGCCCTGCGTCTCGCAGTGCCCGTCGCAGAACGAAGTCGAGCTGCGCATTGGCACTACGCAGCTCGTCCGACGCCCACTGACGCAGGGCGTCGAGCACCTCGGGATCGGTGCGGAGGAGGAAGGAGTCTCGCCGGCTCACGGCGGCCTTCTCAGGTGTAGAGACTGCCGGTGTTGACGACCGGCTGCGTGTGGCGATCGGAGCAGAGCACCACCAGCAGGTTACTCACCATGGCTGCACGGCGCTCGTCGTCGAGCTCGACGATCTCCTGCTCGGAGAGGTGGTCGAGGGCCATGTCGACCATCCCCACGGCGCCTTCGACGATCTTGGTGCGTGCCGCTACGACAGCCTGTGCCTGCTGCCTCTGGAGCATCGCCGCGGCGATCTCGGGGGCATAGGCGAGATGGCTGATGCGGGCCTCGGTCACCTCGACGCCAGCCTTGTCCAGCCGTTCCTGGATGTCGATGCGAAGCTGTTCGCAAACTTCCGTGATGTTGCCGCGCAGCGACATCTCGTGGTCTTCGGAGTCGTACGGGTGGCGACTCGCGAGATTACGCAGCGCTGCTTCGCTCTGCACCTCGACGAAGTGCTCGAAGTCGTCGACCTCGAACAGCGCCTCCGCCGTGTTGACGACACGCCAGACGACCACCGCGGAGATCTCGATCGGGTTGCCGTCGCGGTCGTTGACTTTGGACGGCCGGCTCGCCGTCCTCGTCTGCTTGGCCACGACGCGACCGTCCGCGCTCTTCGTCTCGGGCACGTGCTGTGAGCCCGTCTCGAAGTTGCGAATGCGGAGCGAGATCTTCTTCTTCGAGTAGAAGGGATTGACCCAGTAGAAGCCCGATTCGGTCACCGACCCCTTGTACTCGCCGAAGAGCAGACAGACGCGTCCCTGGTTCGGAGCAATCGCCATGAGTCCGCAGAGCCAGATCGTTCCGAGAATCAGAGCGAGAGCGCCCAGCGCGAGACCTACGGGCGGATCGATCCGGACGCCGGCCGCGAGGCCGGCGATCGGGCCTCCCAGGGTCAGAAGCAAGCCGAAGAAGAGCGGAAACCAGCCGGTTCTTGGTCGAAAGAGTCGTTCTTGAGTCATAGGAGTCCTCCGGTTGCGTGATTTCAATATGATATCACTATGAAATCACTTCGTCGACAGCTCCGCTTTTGTTTCAAAGCGGCGTGAACTTCTTTCACCCGACGAACCGCCGCGCGCCTCGGTCCGCATGCGAAGGAGCGTTATCGAACTAGGATGGCGGCACACCACGGAGGACTGTCATGACGCAGCGGATCTCTCTCAGTCAGAAGCTCGACCTCTTTCAGGAGACCTGGACACCCAAGATCGTCGGCGAGCTCAACCAGCAGCACGTCAAACTGGCAAAGCTCGCAGGGCCGTTCGAATGGCACCACCACGAGGGCGAGGACGAGCTCTTCCTGGTCCTCGAGGGGCGCCTTCTCATGGAGCTGCGCGACGAGCAAGTGGAACGAACGGAGGAGCTCGACCCCGGCGACATGCTCATCGTGCCGAAGGGCGTCGAGCACCGCCCCGTAGCCGATCCCACGGCTTCGGTTCTGCTCTTCGAACCGGCAACGACGGTCAATACTGGGAATCGGCAGGTCGACAGCCAGAGAACCGTGACGGAGTTGGAACACATCTGAGGGAGCGTCGGGAATGCCCGCCTCCGCTCTCGGGGTTCTCTAGAAATCTGGCAAACCAACCCGAGGAAGGGACGATTCATGACGACGCCCATTGACCAAGACCGTCCACAGAAGACCGAGCACTTCATCTTCGGTCTCGGCTGATTTTGGGGCCCTGACTCCCAGTTCGGGAGTCTTGACGGAGTGGTTCGTACCGAAGCCGGCTACGGCGGCGGCTTCTCCCCGCGACCGAGCTACCACGACCTCGAGGAGCACGCCGAAATCGTGCGCGTCGAGTTCGACCCCCAAGTCGTCTCTCTCGAAGAGCTCCTCGACCTCTTCTGGTCGCATCATGATCCCTTTCACGGGAGCGGCCGCGGCCAGTACCGCGCCCTTCTCCTCGGCGAGACGCCGAACTCTGCGGAGCGGCTTCACGCCGCCGTCGCGGCGCTCGAGGAACGGGTCTCGCGCCGCGTCGTGACCGAGGTCTTCGAGGGGCCCTTTCATCGGGCCGAGGACTACCACCAGAAGTGGCGTCTCCGGCGACGTGAGAGGGTCTTCCAAGAGCTCTCTCGCAGCTACTCGGACGAAAGATCGCTCTTGGATTCGGTCGCTGCGACGAAGCTCAACGGCTACGTCGGCGGCCACGGCACGCGCGCTCAGCTCGAGCGCGATGTCGGGCGGTTGGGGCTTTCCTCCGCTGCGCAGGTCGAGCTGCTCGAGACTTCCCGAGCAGCCTGACGCAGCGGTCACTGCAGCTTCTGCAGGGCTACTCGCGCGTCGGCGATCGCTTTGATGTCCTCGAGCTCCTTGTCGGGGCGCGGGCTCATCTGGGTCGCGCTGCGGATCAGCTCTAGCCCCTCCTCGCGGCGGTCGCGACGAAACTCGAGAAGCACTTCGCCCAGGAAGAGTCGGTTCAAGGGATCGCCCGGCGCCCGGCGGTAGGCCTCTTCGAGCAGCTCGATGCCTCGGTCACGACGGACCCATCCGGTCACCAGCGGCACGCGCGGGGCCAGCGCGTGAAGGCGTCCGACGAGCCGGTGGCCACCGCCGCTCTCGAACTCGGGAGCCAGCGCGATTGCTGCTTCCCCGAGAATGCGGATCTTTTTGGCAACGCCCTGACGAAGGCCTGCCATCTTGCCGAAGTACTGACCCCAGAGGCCCCAATGCAGGGCTCCCCAGAAGAAGAAGGGTCCGGCCTCGGGTTGGTCCTCGAGCAGATCGGGGAGAGCGGCTGCCGTCGACTTGTACAGGTCGGTCCCGACGCTGCGAGACAGCCTCTCCAGCCCGTCCTCGAAGACCCGGCGTCCTTGGTCGAAGGCGGCCTTGCGCTGCGCCGGGTCGCGGAAGTGGTACTCCGCCTGAAAAAAGATCGCGTGCAGGAGCTTCGAGCGCGTCGCGAGATCGTCGGGTGCAAGCTCGAGCGCGGCGCGATAGCCGGACACAGCCGAGCCGATCGGCTCCGCCTGAGCCCAGATGCCCTCGGCCTTCTTGGCGCGCTTCGCAAAGGCCTCGTCCGCGTCGCGAAGAAGCGCTGCGCGGTCGGCGGAGAAGGTGGCGGAGGCGATCAGGAACGCGGCCACGGCGACGAAGACTTGCGCACACCACGCTCTGGTTCTTGAGGAGCTCATCACCATCCACTACGCTCGTGCGGCACCACGAGGTCTCTGAGAAATGCAAAACCGACCGACACCCGGCGGCTCCGTCGGCACGACCGAGACCGAGTTTTTCACCTTTGCCGAGGATCGCCCATTCGAGTTGGCGAGCGGCGAGACGATCGGACCGGTCACGCTTGCGTACGAGATGTACGGTGAGCTCAACGAAGAGCGCGACAATCTCGTTCTCCTCTTTCATGCGCTGACCGGCTCGCACCACGCGGCGGGCCACACGCCCGCGGTCGAAGGGTTGGGAGACCGCTGGAACGAAGAGGTGCAGCAGGGCTGGTGGGACGACTTCATTGGGCCAGGCCGCGCACTCGACACCGAGCGCTACTGCGTGCTCTGCGTCAACTACATCGGAGGCTGCTACGGCTCGAGCGGGCCGGCGTCGACGAACCCCGCGACCGGCGAACCGTGGGGTGCGAGCTTTCCCCGCATCAGCTTTGCCGATGTCGTTCGCTCACAGCTCGAGCTCATCGATCATCTCGGCGTCGAGCGACTGCACGCTGTCATCGGTCCGTCGACGGGAGGCATGGCCTGTCTCAGTCTTTCGACCTTGTTCCCGGAGCGGGTCGATCGCGTGGTGCTCGTGGCTACGGGTATGGAGACGACGCCGCTCCAACGCATCCACAACTTCGAGCAGGTGAGAGCGATCGAGAACGACTCCCGCTTCCTCGCCGGCGACTACAGCCTGGACACGCCGCCGTCTTGCGGCCTCGAGACCGCACGCATGATCAGCCACAAGACCTTCGTGTCTCTTCAGGACATGCAGGCACGCTCGCGAAGCCGCATCGAAGTCGAGCCACCGGCTCACAGCTGGTACGGCATACAGCATTCGCTGGAGTCCTACATGCTGCACCAGGGCGGCAAGTTCGCCCAGCGCTTCGACGCCAACTCGTACCTGCGCATTCTCGACGCATGGAGCCAGTTCGACCTGCTCGAGCCGGCGGCGGTCGAGACACATGCGGACCTCTTTGCCCGCTGCTGCCAGCAGCGCTACCTGATCTTCACGATCTCGAGCGACGTCTGCTACTACCCGAGCGAGCAGCTCGAGATGGCGGAGACGATTGCCAGGGCGGGCATCGACCTCACGCACATCACCGTGCACTCGGACAAGGGACACGACTCGTTTCTGCTCGAGCCGCACCTCTTTTCTCCGCACCTGAGCTTCATGCTGGCGAGCTGACGTGCTCGGCGTGATGAAATCACGCCTGCGCTCGCCCTGTTTCGAGGCTCCGGTCCGCGAGCGGACCTGCGCGCTCCATGCGGCCTTCGGCCGCGTCGCTTGCCGGGTGCTCGGCGTGATGAAAT
>JBCCLJ010000201.1:0-12940 GCA_039026915.1 Acidobacteriota bacterium | reverse complement strand
GCCGTGCCGATCGGGGAGTGGGCCTTTCGACGGTGGCGCGCCGCGCGTCTTCAAGCCTGGGTCGTCGCTCTCGTTACGCTGCTGGCCGTCAGCGCTCTCTACGAGATCTTCGAGTGGCTGCTGACGATCGTCGTTGCGCCGGGCTACGCCGAGAGCTACAACGGTCAGCAGGGCGACGCCTGGGACGCCCAGAAGGACATGGCGCTCGCTCTCCTAGGATCGGCTCTCGCTTGGCCACTCTTTCGTGGGTCTTCGCAGTCCGAGGAGTTGACTGCGAATCATGATCCCGTTCCGGAGGCTACTGGGCGATAGCTCGCTCGATGTGGCTCTGCCCCCAGGTGCGCAACGCAGCGACGACGGGCTCGAGGGTCCGGCCGTACTCCGTGAGGGAGTACTCGACGCGCGGAGGCACTTCGGGGTGCACAGTGCGCAGAACCAATCCCTGTTGCTCCAGGTCTCGCAGCTGCTGCGTGAGCATCTTCTGCGTCATCTCGGGGGCGAGGCGACGCAGCTCGCTGAAGCGCATCGTCTCGTCGAGGAGGTGATGGAGGATGAGCCCCTTCCACTTGCCGCTCAGCACTTCGAGCGCGGCCTCTACCGGGCAGCCTTGATTGCAGTCGTAGCGAGTGTGCGCCATGTGTGCTCCCTATCTGGGCGGTATCCAAACGGAGACCGGGTCTCGAAAAAGTGCCGTCTTGTGCCGACTCCTCAGGGCTCGCAGGCTTCGCTTGCCAATCAACCTGCGAGGAGATCCATCGTGAGCCAAGTCCTGACGATCGTAGCGAGAATCGAAGCCGAGCCAGGCAAGGAAGACCTGGTGAAGTCCGAGCTGCTGAAGCTCGTCGAACCAACACGGGCCGAAGACGGTTGCCTGCAGTACGACCTGCACGAGGACAACGAGACGCCGGGCATCTTCGTCTTCTACGAGAACTGGGAGAGCCGAGAGCTCTGGCAGCAGCACATGAACAACACGCACCTCGAGGAGTACATGAGGGCGACGGAGGGCGCGGTGGCGAGCTTCGTGCTGAACGAGATGACGAAGATCTAGGGGCTTGATGAAAGACTCGCGTGGCGCTCAGCGCAGGGATCTGCGCTCTCTGTTCTTGTCGATGCCGAGGAAGTCGATGCGGTGCCATCGTCGACGAGGCTCGGCGAGGACAGAGGGCGCAAACTGAGCGCTACGGGAGTCTTTCGTCAAGCCCCGGGGAGCTACTGCCCGGCGACCTTGACGACCTCCGCAAGGCTGCGCGGTTTCGTCCGCGCCTCGTCTTCCAGCTGGTGGCGGCAGCTGAAGCCGGCGGCGACGACGGCGAGGTCGGAGTGCTCGTCCTGCGCTCGGCGCAGGTTCGGCAGCAGGCGGTCCTCGGCAACCTGCAGCGACACGTCGGCGTGCTCGTAGCCGAAGGAACCGGCCATGCCGCAGCAGCCCGCGTCGCTCAACGTGTACGAACCAGCGGGGAGCAGCGCCTGCCAGGGAATCGCTCCGAAGACGGCGCGCTGGTGGCAGTGCTCATGAATGAAGAGGTGCTCTGCCTTCGGCTCGAGCTGCACGACCTGGTCGACGAGGAAGTGTTCGAGCAGCACGACCTGGCCGCCAATCGCCTGGGACCGCTCGGTGCCGAGCAGGTCGGGGAGGTCGTCGGCGAGCGCCGAGGCGCAGCTCGGCTCGAGGCAGATCACCGGGAGGTCGCGGGCGCCGGCGCGTTCGAGACGCTCGTAGAGCCTCTCGGCGCCGCGGCGAGCGACGTCGAGCATGCCTTGGCTGAGGGCGGGCCTGCCGCTGTCGCCCGGCGTGATGACGGTCGCCGCGAAGCCCGCGTCGCGCAGGAGCTCGACGGCCGCCTTGCCGGCCGCGGGGTCGTAGAAGCGACTGTAGGTATCTGCGTAGAGCAGGACGGGCTCGGCGCCCTGGGTGGCTCGCACCGAGTCGCCTTTGCCGAAGCGGCGCGTCGAAAAGCGGGGCAGCGGGCGACGTCGATCGATACCGCCGAAGCGCTCGACGAGGGCTCGCACGGGCGGCAGAGACTGGCCGAAGTTGGCGATCGGCGCCAGCGGGCCGGACGAGAACGCTGCGACCTTGGGCAGCGCCGAGATGAGACGCGCCTTGAGGCTCGGACCGCGCTCCCGGTGGCGCATGTAGAGGGCATCGGCCTTGAGGCGCGCCATGTCGACGGCGTTGGGGCACTCGCTCTTGCACGCCTTGCAGGCAAGACAGAGACCGAGCACTTCGTGCAGCTCGTCGCTCGCCATCGCTTCGCGCGGATCCCCCATCTGTCCGCTCATCGCGAGGCGCAGCGCGTTGGCGCGGCCGCGCGTGGAGTGCTCTTCGAGGCGCGTCGCCATGTAGCTGGGGCACATGACACCGGAGCCGATCTTGCGGCAGGCGCCGACGCCGTTGCACTGCTCGACGGCGAGAGCGAAGCCGCCCTGATCCTCGTAGGCGAACTGTGCGCGCTCGGCGGTCGCCTGCGTGCTCTCCCCGTAGCCGTCGACCTGATAGCGCAGGTGCTCGGTCATCGACGGCGGGTCGATCACCTTGCCCGGGTTCAGCAGGCCGGGAGGATCGAAGAGCCGCTTCGTTTCGCGCAGGCCCCGCATGATCTCCGAGCCATAGAAGCGCTCGATGAACTCGCCGCGCACGAGGCCGTCGCCGTGCTCGCCGGACCAGCACCCGCCGTACTCCTGCACCATCTCGAACGCCTGATCGGCGATGCGCTTCATCTTGTCGATGTGCTCGGGCAGGTGCAGGTCGAGCATCGGACGCGTGTGCAGAACGCCCACCGACGCGTGCGCATAGACCGAGACCGGCAGCTCTTCTTCGCGGCAGATCGTCAGCACGCGGTCGACGTACTCGGCGAGGTAGGGGAGCGGGACGCAGGCGTCTTCGATGAAGGCCTGCCCCTTCTGGCTGCCCTTGCGGTTGCTGATCAGTCCGAGGCCGAGCTTGCGCGTGTCCCAAACCATGCGCTGCTCGACCTGCGACGCGAAGACCGAGCGCGCCGTGCCGACGCTGCGGCGCTCCATGTCGGCAGCGAAGTCCTCGGCGCGGGCGGCCGCCTCTTCGGCCGTGTCGCCGACGAGCTCGACGATCTGGATGGCGCGTGGCTGTCCCTGGAAGACCTTGCCGGCTCCTGCCGTCGCGGCGTTCTGCCGCGCTTCGTCGAGGATGACGTCGTCGAGCAGCTCGATGGCGACGGGGCTGTGCTCGAGCATCAGCTCGAGGTGACGGAGTGATTCGACGAGATCGTCGAACTCGACGAGGCAGAGCGCCGTGGCGCCGGCGAGCGGCTCCAGCACCAGATCGGCCTCGAGCGTCAGACCGAGGGTGCCCTCGGAGCCGCAGAAGATGTCGGAGAGCGTACGCTCTTCGAGCTCCGGGAGGAACTGGTCGAGGGCATAGCCTGCGACCCGGCGCATGACCTTCGGGTAGCGACCGCGGATCGTCTCGGCGCGGCTCTCGACGATCTGGCTCAGTCCGGCGTAGAGCTCGCCCTCGCGGCCGACGAGGGAACACCGTTGAGCCCAGGCGTCGGCGCCCAGTCGCTCGGTACTCAGCACCGTGCCGTCGATGAGCGCGACCTGCAGACGGTCGACGTTGTCGCTCGTCTTGCCGAAGCGCACCGAGTGCGCTCCCGAGGAGTTGTTGGCGATCATGCCGCCAATCGTCGCGCGCGACGAGGTCGCAGGATCCGGAGCGAAGTGCAGGCCGTGCTCCTTCGCTGCGGCGTTCACGTGATCGAGGATCGCTCCGGGCTGTACCTTGGCACGGTGCCCTTCCGCGTCGATGCGGAGCACGCGGTTCATGTGGCGCGAGAGATCGAGCACGATCCCGGGGCCGTGAGTCTGCCCCGAGAGGCTGGTGCCCGCTCCGCGGCCGGTCACCGGAATGCCCTCGTGGCGGGCGACCTCGAGTACTTGAAGCACCTCGGCCTCGTCGCGCGGCCAGACGACGCCGCCGGGCACGATCTGGTAGTGGCTCGCGTCCGTAGCGAAGATGCCGCGCACGAGGGGCTCGAAGGAGACTTCGACGGCCGCTTCGGCCAGACCCTTCTGGGCCAGCCGGTCGATCTCTCGGCCGGCCCCCGGTGCGAGGACCCTCAAAGAGCGCTCACGCGTTGCCAAGGTCAGCGCTCGTAGACGACGTTGCCGCCGAGCACCGTCAGATCGACCCGTGTATTCGGGATGTCGGCTTCGTCGACGGTGAGGATGTCCTGCGACAGCACCACCATGTCGGCGAGCTTGCCGGGTGTGATGGACCCTTTGAGATCCTCCTCGAAGGCCGCATAGGCGTTGCTCATCGTGTACGAGTACAGTGCCTCTTCGCGCGTCATGCTCTGGCGACCGAAGAAGACGCTGCCGTCCTTGGTCACACGGCTGACCGAAGCGTAGAAGCTCGGAATTGGGTCGATCGGCTCCACCGGGACGTCGGTGCCGTTGTTGATGATGACGCCGGCGTCGAGCAGGTCACGCCACAGGTAGGCACCCGTCTCGGCTCGCTCCGAGCCGAGGCGGGCGTACACCCACGGAGCGTCGGAAGTGCAGTGAATCCCCTGCATCGAAGCGATGACGCCCAGCGACGCGAAGCGCGGGACTTCGCTCGGGTGCATGTGCTGCGCGTGCTCGATGCGCCATCGAAGATCCGTGTCCTCCGAGCTCAGGAAGGTGCGCTCGTAGATGTCGAGGACTTCGCGGTTGGCGCGGTCACCGATGGCGTGCGTATTCACCTGGAATCCGTTCTCCAGGGCGATGCGCGCCGTCTCTTCGATGTCCTCGACCGGCTCGAGGACGAGGCCGGTGCTCGAGGGAAGATCCTCGTACGGGTCGAGCAACCAGGCGCCGTGCGCTCCAAGGGCGCCGTCGATCTGACGCTTGATCGAGCGCACCGTGAGGAAGTCGTTGCCTTCGGCCACAGCCCGGTACTGGGCGAGCTTCGCCGCCATCGTCGCGTTGGTCTCGCCTCGCACCATCGCGTAGAGACGCACGGGCAGGGCGCCTTCGTCTTCGAGCCGGCGGTAGAAGTCGATCGTCGAGAAGGAGACGCCTGCGTCGTGGAAGCTGGTGACGCCGTGCCGCAGGGCTTCTTCGCCGGCCAGCTCGACGTGGCGGCGCAGCTCGTTCTCGCGCTCTTCCGGTGTCATGTCGGAGCGCGAGTCCTGCAGGACGCGAGCGACCAGGCGCTGTGCCGTCTCGCGCAGGAGACCCGTCGGACGGCCGTCGGCGCTGTGCACGATCTCGCCGCCGGGGGGATCGGGAGTCGACGCGTCGATTCCTGCGGCCGCCATGGCGGCGGCGTTGGCGAAGGCCGCGTGTCCGCTGGCGTGAACGAGCAGGACGGGGTTGTCTGGACTCACCTCCGAGAGGGTGTCGTGCACGGGATTGCCCTGCACCGCCGGTTTCGGCGGCAGCGCCCACTTTTCCTGGTGCCAGCCGCGGCCGCGGATCCACTCGCCGGGCTGCGCCTCGGCGACGGCTTGCTTGACCTGCTCGACGATCTGCTCCCAGCTCTCGGCCCCGTTCAAGTCGAGGATGCTCTTGGCGTCACCGAGGCTGAGAAAGTGACCGTGCCCTTCGATGAACCCGGGCATCAGGAGGCGGCCGTCGAGCTCGACGACCTGCGTGCCGTTGCCGACGAACGCTTCGATCTCGTCGTCGGTGCCGACAGCAAGGATGCGATCTCCCTGGACCGCAACCGCTTCGGCAGAAGGTCGCGTGTCGTCGACCGTCGCGACGACGCCGCCGCGCAGGACCAGCGTGGCGATCTCGCCGCCGGGCTGCGTCGGCGTGCAGCCGGCCACTGTCAGCAGGAGGATGAGAGCAGGGAGATGGAGAGGCGTTGGCCTCCGGGAGGAACGACGCATGGAGCTGTCTCCGGGCCGCGTGCGGCGGCTGAGAAGCCGCCGAGGCGGCTCGAAATTCGGGAGTGACAGTCTACAGCGGCGCCGCGCGCTGCGATTCACTCAGCGCGAACTCATCGGATCCCGATCGACAGCGTCAGCGCTCGCCGTCACCCACCGGGCCCGGCTGCGTTTCGACGATCACCAGTCCGGCGTCCTCGAGCGCGCCGATCGCGCTTTCGATCACGCCGGCCACGTCACCCGCCATGCCGTCGATCGGCATCGCCTCGACGGCACGCTGGATCTCGGCCTGCATCTCCTGAGTATCGAGGTCCTCCATCCGGTCCTCGATGTCTTGCTCCATGGCATCCCAATCGATGCCCTCGAGGGCACGCTCGACCTCGGCCTCGATCTTGGCGCCTAGCGCGCTCCAATCGCCGTCCCATTCGGCGTCGAAGTCTTCGAAGTTCTGAGCGATGTGCTCGCCGAAGTCGGCCCACTGCTCACCGAAGGTCTCCCCCCAGTCCGCCCAGCGCTCACCGAACGTCTCGCCCCACTCGGCCATGCGGGTTCCGAACTCTTCGCCCCAGTCTCCCCAGCGCTCGCCCCACTCTTCCCAGTCCTCGGACGACCAGTCTTCGCCGTTCCACTCGCGTTCTTCGAACTGCCGGGACCATTCTTCGCTGCGCTCGGCCATGCGCTCGCCGAACTCTTCCATGCGCTGAGCGAACTGCTCCCAGTGCTCGCGCTGACGTGCGGCGCTCTCTTCGCCCCACTGGGACCAGCGCTCGCCGTTCTGAGCGGCGCGCTCCCGCGCTCGTTCGGCTCGTTCGAGAGCCCGCTCGCGGTGACGCTCGGCGCGCTCGAGCGCTCGCTCGCGCTGTTCCTCGGCGCGCTCTCTGGCTTCATCGGCCCGGCGCAGCGCGCGCTCGCGCGTGCGCTCGGCTCGTTCTCTCGCGCGTTCGGCACGCTCTTCGCCCCGTTCCGAGCGTTCCTTGGCGACCACCGCCCACTCGGAATCTTCGGTGTCGCCGAGTGCGGCCGTCAGACCGAGGCTCGAACCGTCGCGGTAGACGTCGAGATCGAGGTCGTTGCCGGCGCCCGTGCGGCGGATGCGGCGCCGGAGCGTGCCTGCCGAGCTCACCTCTTCGCCGCCGGCAGCGACGATGACGTCACCGACGAGCAAGCCGGCCCGCTCCGCGGGGCTGCCCGCTTCGACTTTGGAAACCAGGAGCCCCGCCGACTCGGAGGCGCCGAAATGGCGGCGCAGCTCGGGGGTCAGCTGCGTGACCTCGATACCGAGAAACCCCGGGGTTTCCGACTGTGCGGCGCTCGCGGCGACACCTGCCGACGAGCCTGCACCGGGCTCGCCCGAGGAGAACAGGATCGCAGCGCCCACCAGCGCTGCACACGACATCGAGCGAATGGTCTTCTGCATGATTCCCCCTGGGGCCTGGTCCGGCCGCGATGCGCGGCAAGGCTCGCGATCGAGCCACCTTTACAAGGACGAGTCCCGCCGCAGAAAGTTTCGCTCTGAGCGGGAACGGGCCTCGATGTGACGGGCCGCGGTTCAGAGGGGGCGAGCTACGGGATGTCTCCCGTCGGGTGCGCCGTGAAGCGTCAGGCGGAAGCGCGCTGTTCTTGCGGCGCCTTCTTCGGCTGCGGAGCGGCCGCCTTCTTGGCTTTGGGCTCCATGTCGATGGCACCGCGAAACTTGGCGCCGTCCTCGAGCGTGACGCGAGGCGCCGTCAAGTTGCCGAAGACCTTGCCCGACTGGCGAATGACGACCTGGTCGTCGCCGAAGAGGTTGCCGTGGATCTCACCCTCGATGCAGACCGTCTTGGCGTAGACGTCGGCCTTGACGACGCCGCTGCGGCCGATCGTGACGCTGTTCTGCTTGAGAGAGATCTCGCCTTCGACGTGGCCTTCGATCAGGAGGTCCTCGTCTCCGGTGAGCTTGCCGTTGATGCTGATCGACGGGCCGAGGGTGGCGAGCCGGCTGCTCGTTCGGGCACTCCCGCTGGGCGGTGCGGGGTTCGACGGGTCGACGTCTTTCGGATTCTTCCAAGCCATGAGAGCGCTCCTTCGGGTTCGGCGAGACCTACCGAGTTGGTAGGCGGGCAGGTCAATAGAGGTATATCAATTTGGGCAAGAGAGAGAAAGGCATCGGACGAAAACGACGTGGTCAGAGCGCCGACGGCTCATCGTCCTGCGTCCGAACGCACTTCGACCGAAGCCGTTTGATCGCTTTCGAGCAAGTCAGGTGCCACCGACGATCGAGCTGTGAGTCGGCGCAGAGACGCCGTCAACGCTGACGTCCCTGCGTTGTCCAGGACGATCAGCGCCGTGAGGGGCGCCGGAACAAGGGGAAAGTTTCCCCGGTGGGAGCTGTGCTACTGGATGTAGCCGAGCGACTCGAGCTTCTCGCGCAGTCCGGCGTCGATATCTCGGCCGAGGTCGCCGGCGAGTCCCTCGGGAGGCCCGTACGTGTCGACGTACACGATCTCGTCCAGGCTGCCCTCTTCGAACGCCTCCTTGATGACTCGTCCTTCCATGTCTCGGGGGACGGGGATTCCGAGTCGGGCGAGAATCGTCGGGGCGACGTCGAGCACGCTCGACCGCGGGATCTGAGCTCCCGAGCGGACGCCGCGCCCCTTCATGAGGAAGAGCGCGGTGGTCGTGTGCACGCCGGAGACGTCGGCATCGCCTGAGAGGATGCGACTGGCGGGAATGGAGCGCCCTTCGATCACGACCTCGGTCTCTTCGATCGCGATGTCGGTCACCGCGACGCTGACCGTGACTTCGTCGTCGGCGTGCTCGTCGTAGCGAAAGACGAGGCGATCGTCCGCAGTCGTAATGGCGAGGAGGCGCGCAAGAGCCGCGTCGTAGGCTTCCTGCTCCCCGGCGGAGCGAACGAACACCTTCGGGCCGATGTTGGTCGCCCGCACGCTCTCGTGGATGTCGAGCTCATCGAGCAGGTTGGACGTGCGGATCGTCATCCAGCGCTCGCCGATGCGGCTCGAAGCCTCCTGACCGTGATCGGAGACGATCAGGATGTCGGCGCGCTCTTCCGCGGCTTCGAGGATGCGCGCGAGTGCACCGTCGGTCTCCTCGTAGATGCGCGGGATCGCTTCACCGTAGTCGGCCACCTGCTGCTCGCTGAGCTCGGGAAAGCCGTCGGGGTCGTAGAACTTGAAGAACAGGTGCTCGATCGCATCGATCGAGGAGTAGTAGAAGACGCCGAGCTCCGGACGCTCCTGACGCAGCAGGTGGCAGAAGATGTCGGTCGTCAGGTAGAGCTTGAGCCGGCGTCCATCGAGTTCGCGGTCGAGCGGGGTGGCGCTGCCGGTCACGCGGGCCAGTACCGCGCCGAGCGCCCGGTTCACGGTGTGCAGCGTCAGGCCGTAGCGGATGCTCTCGAAGCCCAAGCTGGCGAGCTTGGGATCGAGCGAGATGCCCGAGGCTTTCGACTCGATCTCCATTTCCTTCAGGAAGCCGAGGTGCTGGGGGAACGTCTCGCTGCCCTGGGCCATCCATCCGGGGACGAGGAAGCCCTTCTCTTTCTCCGGGGGCCAGGTGACGAGATAGCCCATGACCCCGGACGTGAGTCCACGCTCGTCCGCAATCTGCCAGAAGCGCTTTGTCTTGACGTCCAGAGAGGTCGCCCAGAAGTCTTTGACGCCGTGGTTGTCGGGCGTGCGACCCGTGGCGATCGTCGTCCAGATGGGCGGCGAGATCAGTGGCTCGACGACGTCCAGGTCGCCTCGTGTTCCGGTACGGACGAGTTCGTCGAAGGTCGGTAGCGTGCCGGCTTCGCGGCCGCGGTCGATGATGTCCCAGGTCGCACCGTCGAGGCCGATGACGAGGAGCTGACGTCGCGGCGCGTCGGGAGCGCTGCTCAGCAGCGGGCCGAGGCTCAGGAGCGTCGTTCCCAGGGCCGCGGTGACCAGCACGGCGACGGCCGCCGCCCGCGTGCTGCCGGCAGCGCGGCTCGCAAAGACGACACCGAAGGTGAGGAGCGTTGCGGCGACGCCGGCGCGGATCGGACCGGCGATGGCGAGACCGACGAGGCAGGCTCCGAGTGCCAAAGCGATCGCGGCGCCAACGGTGGCGCCGGCGGATGGGGAGCGTTTGAGCAGCTTGGCGACGCCAGCGAAGAACGCCGTGGCAAAGGCTGTCCCGAAGAGGCTGAGACCGAAGATCTCGAGGTGCTCGAGCACGCCGCGAGCGAAGTCCGAGTTCGAGAGAAGCAGCGGGAGCGGCAGCAGAAGGCTTGCAACGAGGCAGAGCGGCCAGGCCGCGAGAGGCTTCGAAGAGTCAGGCATGGGAATGACCCTGTACAGCGAAAGGGATGGAAGGGCAGCGGAAGTCGAGAGCCGGCCGGCGTGACGTGCGAGCTCGGTGAGCGCTCGCGAAGGACGCCAGATTACCACAGGGAGAGGGGCTTCTCGGCCCGGCTCCCGCCCGCGAGGGGCCTTCGGAACCCGGCTCTCGACGGTGCCGCGAGTTCTCCTGCCCTCCCATTCGCTCGACCGACCGATCGGTCGGAGTTCGCTCTCCAAGGGTGCTCGCAGGAATCACTCGTGCGGCGTTTTTCGTTGCACCCTTCGAGACGAACCGCGGTTCTCCCGTCTCACTTTCTTCAGACCCTCCGGCCCCGGAAGCCTCCAGGGCCGCCTTGAAAGGGAGGACCACCATGTGCCCCGATGCCCTGATCTCTCACTCCTCGTCCATTGGACTTCCTTACTCGCCGACGACTCCGATCGAAAATGCTCGTCGCGAGGCGGCACCGGCGGAGAGAATTCGGCTGCGTCAGAGTCGCCTCACGGGTCGCGCCGAAGCGCTGGCACAGCTGCTGCGACGCTCGGTCATCGGCCAGAGTGAAGCTCTCGATCAGCTCCTCCCGGTGCTCGCTCGGCTCGACTCCGGTTTGCGTGATCCGAACCGACCGCTTCTGACGGCTCTGTTGCTCGGTCCGACCGGCGTCGGCAAGACCGAGACGGCTCGGGCGCTCGCCCGCGGACTCTTCGGGCGCGCCTCGTGTCTGACGCGCATCGACTGCCAGGAGTATGCCCATGGCCACGAACTGGCGAAGCTCATTGGCTCGCCGCCCGGTTACGTGGGGCACAGGGTCGAGCCGCTTCTCTCGCAGCGCAACCTCGATGCAGGCCACGTGAAGGCGTTGGAGTCCGGCACTCACGACACCGTTCCAGCGAAAGAAGACGACGAGGGGTACCTCTCGATCCTGCTGTTCGACGAGGTGGAGAAGGCCCACCCGACGCTCTGGAACGGCTTGCTGCACGTTCTCGAGGAGGGAGAACTGACGCTCGGCGACAACAGCAAGACAAGCTTCCGCAGAACGATCCTGCTCATGACCTCCAACGTGGGCAGTCGAGAGCTCGACCGGCTCGCGGCTCCGGCTCTGGGTTTCGGCGCTGCGTTACAGGACAACGCCGGTTCGGACGCACGCTCAGCCGTCCTCGCGGCGGCCCGTGAGGCCTTCCCGGCAGAGTTCCTCAATCGCCTCGATCTGCAGCTCGTCTACGGCTCCCTCGGTCGCGAGCATCTGCACCGGATCCTCGACCTGCAGCTCGACGCTCTGAGTCGCCGTCTGATGATCGCCGGAGCTCCTCTTCTGGTTCGTCTCACGCGCTCGGCCCGCGAGCTGATCGTCGATCGCGGTGACGATCCGCGCTACGGTGCTCGGCCTCTACGACGCGCGGTCGAGACCCTCCTCGCCGATCCATTGGCCAGCCTGCTGGCAGCGGGAGAGCTCGAGGCGGGAGATCTGGTGGACGTCGAGGCGGAAAGCCAGTTGGCCGAAGAGCTCGCCTTCTTTCGCGGCTCGCGGTCGGCGGTCGAGGTCGTCGTCTGAGGGGGCGCCTTCCGGCCCGAGCGGTTTCGGCCGCTCGCGCCTGGGCGGCGGTCGGACGTGCACTACGATGAGTCATGCCGCGACGAACCCTCGCCGTCGACGACGATCACGACGTCCTGGCGACTTTGCGCCGCACGCGCTTTGCGCCTCCGGACCCGAGTGCGCGGCTGGTGGGGGAGACCTACTGGCGGGCGACCCGCACGCCCGACGGTCCTGCCACGCTGGCGATTGCGGCGACCCCTGGAAGTGTCGAAGCGGAGTCCTGGGGTGAAGGCGCGGATTGGGCGCTCGAGCGGCTTCCCGGTCTGATCGGAGCCCTGGACGAGCCGCCGTCCTGGGAGTCGCTCCCCGAGCCCCTGCGCTCGTTGGAGAAGAGGGTCGGTGGCGTCCGCGTGCCGCGCACGGCGTCGCTCTTCGAGGCGCTCGTGCCGACGGTTCTCGCTCAGAAGGTCACCGGCAAGGAGGCCAAGCTCGGCTACCTGGAGCTGGCGCGTGCCTTGGCGGAGCCGGCGCCGGGGCCGGGGCCGGCGGATCTCATTCTGCCTCCGGGCCCGGAGCGGATCGCGCGCATGGGCTACGAGGACTTCCATCGGTTCGGCATCGAGCGCAAGCGCGCCATCGTCCTGCTCGAGCTCGCGCGTCGTCACCGTCGGGTCGAGGAGGCGACGGAGATGACTCTGGACGCGGCTCGCCAGCGACTGCTCGCCTTCCGTGGCATCGGACCGTGGACCGTCGAGCACGTCGCCTTCGTGGCGCTGGGCGATCCGGACGCGGTCACTCCCGGTGACTACAACCTGCCTTCCTACGTCGCCTGGAACATGGTGCGGGAGCGCACAGCGGACGACGCACGAATGTTCGAGCTGCTCGAACCGTACCGTGGCCAGAGAGGCCGAATCGTCCTGTGGCTGCAGATAGGAGGCCGGAAGCCGCCCCGGCGCGGACCGCGCAGTCCGATTCGGAACTTCAAGCGCTACTGAGTCCCTGGAGGCTCGCGTGGCGTTGGGCACAGGGACGTGCGCTCTCTGTTCCCGTCGGTGCCGACGAGGCCAGAGGGTGCAGACTCAGCGCTGCGGGGGTGCTCCGTCCAACCCCTAGGGGCTTGATGAAAAACTCGCGTGGCGCTCAGCGCAGGGATCTGCGCTCTCTGTTCTCGTCGATGCCGAGGAAGTCGATGCGGTGCCATCGTCGACGAGGCTCGGCGAGGACAGAGGGCGCAAACCCCTGCGCCCCT
>JBCCLJ010000200.1:0-12950 GCA_039026915.1 Acidobacteriota bacterium | reverse complement strand
GACCGGGAAGCCGTCGCTGTCTTCGAGCCAGACGGCGAGATAGGGCCGGCGGTAGGAGCCCTTCGACTTAGGGCGGTTGACCGTGAAGTCGACGTAGAGCCCAGGAGCTTTGGCTTCGTCGTTCGTTGCGCTGGGCTCTCGCGGTGGGGAGACCGGCCTCGACGGCCAGCCGCTCGTTGCGAGGACTTGACCTGAGGCCAGCTGGACGAGCGCTTCGGTCTGCTGAAGAGGTTCCACGAGTGCCAGTCCTTCGGCCGCCGTGAGCACGCTGAGTGCCGTAGCGATCGCGTCGGCATCCATCGCGTTGGACGCCAGGACGGTGGCGCTGACGACATCGGCGACCGGGAGCCCGGACCGAGGGTCGAAGATGTGAGGCACGCGATCGGTGCCTTCGCCGACGAAGCGACGATAGGTACCGCTGGTGGCCATGGCGAAGGAGCCGTCGAGCTCGACCGTCTGGAGCGGCTTCGCTCCTTCGAAGGGGCGCAGAGGGTCGACGATGTGGACCGTCTCGCCGCCCGCTCCAACGTGCCGGAGATCTCCGCCGATGTTCACCGTGACGCCGGCCACCTCGTTCGTGGAGGCGGCCGCTGCCTGCGCAGCGGCGTCGAGGATGTAGCCCTTGCCGAGGGCATCGAGGCTCAGCTCCATGGTGTCGAGGCGTTCGAGGTGGCCATCGCTGAGGGTGAAGGGCTTGCCGGCCAACTGCTCGACCAGGGCACGTCGTTGCGCGAGGGACGGAGCAACGCCACGAAGCGATGCCTGTCGCCAGAGCTGCGTCAGCGCGCCTGCGCGAGGGTCGAAGGCGCCGGCGGTCTTGCGACGCCAGTGATCCGCTCGCAGCAGGACCGACTGCAGGTCGTCTGAAAGGGTGCCTCGAAAGGAGGGCTGCTGCCAGCGCACGAGCTCGCTGCCGCGGTCGTGGCGGCTCAGCACCTTGGCCAGGCGGTCGATCTCGTCGAGTGCGGCGCGCTCGGCTTGACGGGCCGCATGGATCGTCGGCGCTTCGACGCGCAGCTCGAGCGAGCTTCCCAGCACGTGCTCGTGCTGAAAGACGAATTCAGTGGCCGAGGTCGGCAGGGCCGCCAGAAGAGAGAGGCCGAAGAGAAGAACTCGCAGCATGGCGCCCTACTCGCCTTCTGCCGACTCGGCTTCGGCTTCGATCGCCGCGAGCGTCTCGGTGTAGGTCGCTGCGCCGTCACCGTCCGCATCAGCACGTTCGAGGAAGCTCGCCATGCGCTTGCCGAGCTCTTCGGCGGTCAACCGACCGTCGCGGTTCGCATCGCGACGCATGAGCGCCTTGGCGTTGCGCTTGAACTCGGCGGATTGGCGCCCGCCGGAGCTGAAACTCATCGCCTCGGCCTCGCCGGGCGATGCCAGCGGCGTTGGATCGTAGAGCACGAAGTTGGCGACGCCATCTTCGATCTCGTCGACGCCGTAGAAGAGCAGCCGTCCGTTCATCTCGAGCATCTTCATCGACGGCACCACGCCCGGTATGCCGGTGGCCACCGTGCTCCACTTGCCGGTCTTGGTGTCGAGGGCGTCCAGCGAGGTGGAGCGGATGAAGTGTGCACCGCCCTTTTCGAAGCCGCCGTAGACGTAGACCGTGTCGTCGACGGCAACCACGCTCGGGAACAGACGTGCGCCCGGTCCCGCCGGGAGCGTCCGCCACGACCGTTCGTCGAAGTTGAAGACGTCGATCGTCTCGGCGATGCCGGCGTCTGCGAGTCCACCGATCATGTAGAGCTCGTTGCCGACCTGCGCGGAGCCGAAGGAGCGCCGCGGCGTCGGAGTCATCACGCCCGGTAGCGGAACCACGTCCGAGTCGTCGGCCCACCAATGCAGAACGCCCTGGGAGAAGAGCGTCGGCGCGACCGCCGTCGATCCGCCGAAGAGCCATAGAGCGTCCTCGTGGAAGGCCGCAGCGTGCATCGAGAGGGGCTCCGGCAGTTGGACCGGCGCCGTCTGCCATTCCTCGAGGTTGGTGTCGAGCTGAAAGATGTCGGTTACCGGCTCCATATGATCGTCGCCGAAGCCGAGTCCGCCGGCGACCATGACCACCGAATGCTCGCTCGTCTGGCGAACGAGGGCGCCGCCGCCGCTCTGCAGAGGCCGGGGGAGCGGGGCGAGCTGTTCGGCGGTCTGACGCGAAAGATCGAAGACGAAGGCCTCGTCGAGGAAGGCCTCCTCGCGGAAGTCGTGCGGCTTGCGGCTGGCGTTGCCGCCGATCGCGTAGAGCTTCATGCCGTCCCGCACGACAACCTGGCTGTTCTTGGCGCGGCCGCCGAAGCGGACCGACCAGCTGGCCGACTTTTGAGCGTCCTGCGGTCGCGAGATTGCGTCGCCGACGTAGTGAGACTCGACGGCGGCCATCCGGCCGCCCCCGGTGCCTCCGACGACGATCAGCCGATCGTCGGACATCGGAAGGAGCCGGGCGAACATGCGGGGGAAGAAGAGACGTTCGGTGCTTTCCCAGACGTCGCCCGCGTCAGAGAGCCGGTAGACCATGCCGGAGTTCCCCGTTGCGTAGAGGCGTCCGCCGGTGGCGAAAGAGCTGGTGGAGAAGCCCGCCATGCGTGAGTCGGAAGGCAGCTCGGGGCCCTCCGCCCAGGCCGTCGTCGCTGGATCGAAGACCGAGACCTTGCGCGTGATGCCGCGCTGCTGGATGCCACCGATGAGGTAGAGCTTGCCATCGTGCGCCGCAACGGATGCCGCACGCGTGAGGTAGCCGGGGCCTTCGAGAGACTGCCAGCCCTTGTCGGGCTCGGCGAGCTCGAAGCGCCAGATGTCTTCGTACCACTCGGCGTCGTTTGCGCTTTCGCCTTGAAGAGCCCAGCCGCCGGCGACGTAGATCGAACCGTCGAGGTACGCGGCATCAATGGAGGAACGGGGTTTGGGCATCGGCTCGAGCGCCGTCCACTCGTTCGTCGTCGGGTCGTAGCGCTCGAAGTGGCGCGTCGAATCGAAGTCCGTCTCCTCGTTGGTGCCCGAGTTCAGGAAGGAGAGACCGCCGACGCGGTAGAGGTAGCGGCCGTCCGTGACGAGCGCCGTGCTCTGGGCGGGCGAGGTCATCGCCAGCTCTTCCCACTCGGCAGCGGGGTCGGTGAGGCGAATGCGCCGGAAGTGGTCGACGAGAGCGTCGGCGCCGAATCCGTGTGCTTCTGCGTCGTGTCCGCTGAAGACGTAGAGGTGCTCGTCGAGGACGGCGGCTCCAAAGCTCGTGATCGCCTCGAGCAGCGGCTGGTGCAGGCGAGCCCGGTGGGGCTCCCAGTCACTGTCTGCGGTGTTGGTGTTGGTTCTGGCGCCGGCGGTCCCCGCTGTCAGCAGGAGGGCGATCGCGGACGTCAGGAAGAGACGGAGGAGGTTCTGGTTGAACTGCATGGTCTGTTCACTCTGGGAGGGCTCGAGGGGAAATGTCTCGGGATGTCTGGAGTTCGCTTGCCGAAGAGGGCGGCTACGGCGCCGCGAAGGTCAGCGTCAGGTAGTGCGTCTCTTTGGGATCGGTCGATTCGTGTCCGACGTTCACCGCATTGAAACCGCTGGCGAGTTGGCCTGCCGCGAAGTGCGCCGTACCGGTCGCATCGGACGTCGCTTCGCCCAACGACTCGCCGGCCTCGTCGAAGAGGGCGACCTTGGCGTCGGCGAGGGCCTTGCCCTGCCACAGCACGATGATCTCGACGCCCGCCTGGCCCCGAACCGCGTGCGCAAAGAGGGGCATCGTGTCGGGCGAGACGTTGGGCAGGTCGCTCGCCGTCGCCGGGAGTTCGCCGCCCTGATGCACGGCGTAGTACTGCAGGAACATGCCGTGGTAGTTGCCGTACTCGATCTTCGAGAACAGGTGGCTGTCGGCGGCGAGTGTTTCCTCGGAGACGCGACCGAGGAAGTCGTCCTCGACGCGCTCGACGAAGGTCACCGGCTCGACCTTGCCGTCTTGGAGCCGGTAGATCTCTGCCTCCATCACCGGGACCGGGATCTTGTACGCGCGCTCGGCGGGGGACTCGCCGAAGAAGAGCAGCGCGTGCCCGTCCTTGCCGGCGGCGAGCCAGGGAAAATGAGCGTGCAGGCCCGTGGCGACGAGCAGAAGGAGGAGGACGGAGAGCGTTAGAGAACGAGCTTTCATGAGGATCCTCTATCGGAGACCGGCGGCGCCGGCACGGCATCGCACGGGAGTTGTTTCGAGGGGGAAAGAGTACCAGATGAGTCCTGTATGAGCCTCGCACCTCCTCGACGGGTCCGGGACTTCGACTCCCGTGAAACTCGGTCCATTCCTGTCACTTGAGAACTGGTTCTCAGTTATCATTTGAGCCTTCCCAAGGACTTCATACCGCTGGACGAAGCTTCGATCCGCTCGTTTTCGCCAGGGTCTTGAACGGGCGCACGGACGCCCCTGCACTACCGAGCCGCGCCCCGATGCGGCTCGCTCGAGGAGTCACTCCAAGATGTCACGACGACTCATCCACCTCGCCGCTGTCTTCTTCCTGGGGGCTTGCCTCCCCTTACCCAGCCTCTTGGCTCAGGACAGTCAAGACAAAGGCTCCGACGACGAACCGTTGGCCGTCGAAGAGGAGGTCTTCGTCGTCGGCAGTAAGACCGACGTCAGTCGCCAGGAGCTCGAGGCGAGCGTCGGCTACTTCGCCGAAGAGCGCATTCGCGACGACGTCATCACGAGCATCGAGGACATCTTCGATCGCACGGCCAACGTCTTCACCGGCACCGCGGCGATCGGGGCGTACAGCATCCGAGGCGTCAACAACAACGGCGTCTCCGGCTCCCTCAACAACTCGAACGCACTCGCCACGGTCTTCTACAACCAGACCGCCCTCGGTCTGACCTCGGCGGACTACATCAAGCCCTCGATGTTCGACGTGAGCTCGGTCGAGGTACTCCGCGGTCCTCAGTCCAGTATCCAGGGGCCAAACTCCCTGATCGGTGCCATCTTCATCAACGCGACGCCCGCTCAGTTCAATCGCTCCAACGGGCGTCTCCTGCTCGAGGCCGGTGAACTGGGGACTCTGCGCGTCGGCGTCGTTCAGAATCTCGACCTCGCTTCTGACGTGTTTGCGCTGCGCCTGATCGCCGAGACGCGACAGACCGATGGCGACGTGACGAACATCACCACGGGACGTGACGACGTTCAGCGCGTCGACGACCAGACCTACCGGATGCAGGGGCGCTTTCGACCCGCTTCGCGCGACGACCTCTTCTTCGACGCGACGCTCATGCGCGTCGATTCGGACTCCAACGCCTTCGGCCTGGTGGTTCCGCAGCCCGGCAGTGACCTCTTTGACCGCATCCAGATCTACAACGTCGACGATGAATATCCGTCCGATCTGAATCTCGGGAACCTGCTCATCGACTGGCAGATCTCCGACTCCTGGCAGTTCACCTCGGTGACCAGCGTCAGCGACTTCGGTCTCGACCAGGCTTTCGACGGCGATCTCACGCAGTTCGATTTCCTCTCCGTGGTGGGCTTCGCCGAGGAGTCGCTGATCAACCAGGACTTTCGGCTCCAGTTCGGGGGCGAGCGGGTCAACGCTCTGATCGGTGCCTACTACTCCGACGCTGAGTACGGTGCCGGCTTTGCTGGCTCGGGTCTCTTCCCCGACGGGATGGGAGGCAGCATGCCGATCAGCACCGCGACGGACAACGTCGAGGAGATCGAGCAGCAGGCACTCTTCGGCCGCGTGAATTGGAGCATCACCGACTCGCTCACGGCGACCGTCGGCGTTAGGCTCAACCGTGAGGAACGCACGTCGATCAACTTCGCGGACAACAACGGCTTCGTCAGCGACCTCGCCGCCTCCGAGAGCTTCGATCAGGTCATTCCGAACGCGGCGCTGAACTACGCAATCAGCGAGACCACCTCCATCGGCGCCAGCTACGGCCGCGGCTTCCAGGCCGGGGGTATCGCCTTCGCCGTCTTCCTCGGCCAGTCGGCCCCTTACGACGAAGAGTTCACGGACAATTTCGAGGTCTTCGTCCGGCATCGGACTCGCGGCGGCAAGGTCACCCTGAACGCCAACGCGTTTGCCATTGACTGGACGGATCAGCAGGTCGTTGCGACGGTGCCAGGCGGCTTTCCCGGTTTCGACGACCTCATCGTCAACGCGGGAGAGTCGTCCATCCAGGGCGGGGAGATCGAGTTCGAGTGGCGTCCGATCACGCCGCTCAGCATCTTTGCGTCCGTGGGTCTGGTGGACTCCGAGTTCGAGCAGTTCGTGCTCAACGGAGTCGACCTCGCCGGACAGGAGTTCCAGCAGTCTCCGGACTACAACATCTCCCTCGGAGCGACGTTTCAAGCGAGAAACGGGTGGTTCGGCGGTAGCACTCTGTCGCTGGTCGATGATTCCTACACCGAGATCGCCGCTCCAGAGATCACCGCGGTGAGCGAGCGGACGCTGCTCTCGGGTCGTCTGGGCTACGGCGGTGACCGTTGGCGCGCCTACGTCTGGGGCCGCAATCTGCTCGACGATGAGTACGAGGTCAGTCTCTTCGACGGTCGGACCTTCGGCTTCCCGGGCGGCTACGGCAGGGTGGGTGAGCCACGCACGCTCGGCGCGGGCTTCGAGTTCAACTGGTAAGTGCCTGCTTTGGGTTTTCGGGCGCCGCGGAGGACGGCGACGACGGCGGTCCACTTGCGTTGTGCTGACTCTTCGGTGACATCCGAAAAGCGGTTCCCAACTACGTTCCGATCTTCCCCAAGAGGGCCCCTACAGCGGACCGACGGCTCGGTCCGCCTTTGCCCATCAGATTCTGCAAGAGCCGCGAGGCGATCCGACACTGCCGTACTGCAGTCGTCTCCAGCTCACCCGAGGAGTAGCCCTCACATGTCACGACGATTGAAGAACCTCACTGCTCTCTCTGTTCTGGCGGCATGGCTGCCCTTGGCGAGCCTCGCGGCTCAGGACGATCAGCAAGAAGGGCCCGAAGACGAACAGCCAGCTGTCGAGGAAGAGGTCTTCGTCGTCGGCAGCAAGAGCGACGTCAGTCGCCAGGAGCTCGAGGCGAGCGTCGGCTACTTTGCCGAGGAGCGCATCCGCGACGACGTCATCACGAACATCGAGGACGTCTTCGACCGCACCGCGAACGCGTTCACCGGCACCGCGTCCTTCGGCGCCTACAGCATCCGCGGCGTGAACAACAACGGTGTTGCCGGAGCCATCAACAACTCGAACGCCCTCGCTACCGTCTTCTACAACCAGACGGCGCTGGGGCTGACCTCCGCCGACTACATCAAGCCGTCGATGTTCGACGTCAGCTCGGTCGAGATCCTGCGCGGTCCTCAGTCCAGCATCCAAGGTCCCAACTCTCTCATTGGCGCCATCTTCATCAACGCGACGCCGGCCCAGTTCAACAACACGAACGGTCGAGTTGTCCTCGAAGCCGGCGAGTTCGGCACACTGCGCGTCGGCGTCGTGCAGAACCTCGACCTCGCCTCCGACGTCTTCGCTCTGCGCCTCATCGCGGAGACGCGCCAGACCGACGGCGATGCGACGAACATCACCACCGGCCGCGACGACGTGCAGCGCATCGACGATCAGACCTACCGCCTGCAGGGGCGCTTTCGTCCCGCGTCGCGCGACGATCTCTTCTTCGACGCGACGCTGATGCGCGTCGACTCGGACTCGAACCCATTCGGACTCGTGCTGCCGGAGCCGGGCGGCGATCTCTTCGACCGTACGCAGCCCTACAACGTCGATGACGAGTACCCCTCCGATCTCAACCTCGGCAACTTCCTCGTCGACTGGCAGATGTCCGACTCCTGGCAGTTCACCTCGGTGACGAGCGTCAGCGATTTTGGTGCCGACCAGCGCTTCGACGGCGATCTCACGGCCTTCGACTTTCTTTCCGTCGGAGGCTTCATCGAAGAGTCCCTGCTGAATCAGGACTTTCGTTTCCAGTTCGGCGGAGATCGGGTCAACGCGCTCTTCGGTGCCTACTACTCCGACGCCGAGTACAACTCGGGCTTCTTCGGCAATGGCATTTTCCCCGACGGCATGGGGGGCATCATGCCCTTCAACACCACGACGGACAACGTGGAGGAGATCGAACAGCAGGCGGTCTTCGGTCGTGTCAACTGGAGCCTCACGGACTCTCTGACCGCGACCGTCGGTGTGAGGCTGAACCGAGAAGAGCGCACCTCGATCAACTTCGCCGACAACAATGGCTTCGTCAGCGACCTAAGTGCGTCGGAGACGTTCGATCAGGTGATTCCAAACGCCTCGCTGACCTACGCGATCAACGAATACACGTCCATCGGCGCGAGCTACGGCCAGGGCTTTCAGGCCGGCGGCATCGCCTTCGCCGTCTTTCTCGGCCAGTCGGCGCCCTACGACGAGGAGTTCACCGACAACTTCGAACTCTTCGTACGCCATCGCTCACGCAGCGGAAAGATCACGTTGAACGCCAACGTCTTCGCCATCGACTGGACCGATCAGCAGGTCACCTCGACGCTGCCGGGCGGCTTTCCTGGCTTCGACGACATCGTTCTCAACGCTGGTGAGTCGTCCATTCAAGGCGGTGAGATCGAGTTCGAATGGCGGCCGATCTCGCCGCTCAGCATCTTCGCTTCGGTCGGTCTCGTCGACTCCGAATTCGAGGAGTTCGTGCTCAACGGCGTCGATCTCGCGGGTCAGGCCTTTCCGCAGTCCCCGGACTACAACGTTTCCATCGGCGCGACTTTCCAGGCGCGCAGCGGCTGGTTCGGTGGCACGACGCTGACTCTCGTTGACGAGGCCTACACGGATATCTCGGGACCCGAGATCACCGCACTGAGCGAGAGGACGCTGCTGGGTGGGCGTCTGGGCTACGGCCGCGACCGTTGGCGCGCGTACATCTGGGGCCGCAACCTGTTCGACGACGAGTACGAGCTTGGCCTCTTCGACGGGCGCACCTTCGGTCTTCCCGGCGCCTATGGCCGGGTCGGCGAGCCGCGCACTCTCGGCGCCGGCTTCGAATTGAACTGGTAGCCGATCGACTCTCGGCAGAGTGGTCGCAAAGAGGGTCACGTCGAACGCCATCGGTTGGCTTGCGAACCGCAGCTCTCGGTCGTTGGCCGCGATGGGAGCCTCAGTCAGCTCGTGCGCTCTTGGAACTGACGCTGCCGTGACAAGTGAGAATCGATTCTCATAGAGTGTCGACGGTTCCTTCAGCACGCACTTCCAGCTGCCGGCCGTCCTGATCAGACCGTGTCAGCGGAAGCCTTCGGGCTCCGTCGATGCGGCTTGGTCCTGAGCGGCGGCGCATTGGTACAACTCAGCCGAGGAGTCTTCGCAGATGTCAGGACGATTCAAGAAGCTTGCCGTTCTTTTTCTGCTGGGAGCTTCGTTGCCTCTCCCGCCCCTCCTGGCTCAGGACGCTCAAGCCCAGGACGCTCAAGAGGAAGAGGCCGAGGATGAACAGCCCACCGTCGAGGAAGAGGTCTTCGTGGTGGGCAGCAAGAGCGAAGTCAGCCGGCAGGAGCTCGAGGCCAGCGTCGGCTACTTCGCCGAAGAACGCATTCGCAATGACGTCGTCACCAACATCGAAGACGTCTTCGACCGCACGGCCAACGCCTTCACGGGAACGGCATCGTTCGGCGCCTACAGCATTCGCGGCGTCAACAACAACGGCGTCGCTGGATCCTTCAACGGCTCCAACGCGCTTGCCACGATCTTCTACAACCAGACGGCACTGGGTATCACGTCGGCCGACTACATCCGGCCCTCGATGTTCGACGTCAGCTCGGTCGAGATCCTGCGTGGTCCTCAGTCCAGCATTCAGGGGCCGAATTCACTGATCGGTGCCGTTCTCATCAACGCCACGCCGGCGCAGTTCAACAGTTTCAACGGCAGGCTCCTTCTCGAGGCGGGCGAGTTGGGCACCGCGCGCGTCGGCGTCGTGCAAAACCTGGATCTGGCCTCGGACGTCTTCGCTCTGCGGCTGATTGCCGAGACCCGTCAGACCGACGGCGCCGTGACCAACACCACGACCGGGCGCGACGACGTGCAGCGCACCGACGATCAGACCTACCGCGTTCAGGGTCGCTTCCGGCCGGCCTCGCGCGACGATCTCTTCTTCGACATGACGCTCATGCGCGTCGACTCGGATTCGAATCCCTTCGGCTTGGTGCAGCCGGGGCCGGACGGCACGATTTTCAGTCGCACGCAGCCTTACGACGTCGACGACGAATACCCCTCCGACCTGAACCTGGGCAACCTGCTGATCGACTGGCAGATCTCCGACTCCTGGGAGCTCACCTCGGTCACCAGCGTCAGCGACTTCGGCGCGGATCAGCGCTTCGACGGCGATCAAACGGCCTTCGATCTTCTCGCGGTCAGCGGCTTCATCGAGGAGTCGCTCCTGAACCAGGACTTCCGCCTCCAGTACGGCGGGGAGCGGCTCAACGTCCTTCTCGGTGCCTACTACTCGGATGCAGAGTACGACTCCGGTTTCTCCGGGGTCGGCATCTTCCCGGACGGCATGGGTGGCTTGGCGCCGTTCAACACGACGACCGAGAGCGTCGAGGAGATCGAGCAGCAGGCGGTCTTCGGACGCGCCAACTGGAGCATCACCGATTCGCTGACGGCGACGATCGGTGTGCGCCTCAATCGCGAGGAGCGCACGTCGATCAACTTTGCCAACAACAACGGATTCATCAGCGACCTCCAGGCCTCCGAGACCTTCGATCAGGTGATCCCCAACGCGGCACTGTCCTACGCGATCAACGACAACACCTCGATCGGGGCGAGCTACGCCCAGGGGTTTCAGGCGGGCGGCATCGCCTTCGCTGTGTTCCTTGGCCAGTCGGCTCCCTACGACGAGGAGTTCACGGACAACTTCGAGATCTTCGTGAGACACCGGTCGCGCGGCGGCAGGCTCACTGTGAACGCCAACGCCTTCCTGATCGACTGGACCGATCAGCAGACCGCGACGACGCTTCCCGGTGGTTTCCCTGGGTTCGACGACATCGTGCTCAACGCCGGAGAGTCTTCGATTCAGGGCGCCGAAGTCGAGCTCGAGTGGCGTCCGGTGACGCCGCTCAGCATCTTCGCCTCCGTCGGGCTGATCGACTCGGAGTTCGAGGAGTTCGTGTTCAACGGCGTCGACTTCGCCGGCCAGGCCTTCCCGCAGTCTCCGGACTACAACGTCACCGTCGGCGCGACCTTTCAGGCGCGCAGCGGCTGGTACGGCGGCAGCACGCTCAGCCTGGTCGACGAGGCCTACACGGACATCTCGGGGCCGGACATCACCGCGCTGAGCGAGCGCACGCTGCTCGGCGCTCGGTTCGGCTACGGTGGCGATCGGTGGCGGGCCTACGTCTGGGGACGTAACCTGCTCGACGACGACTACGAGCTTGGGCTCTTCGACGGCCGCAACTTCGGTTTCAACGGTGCCTACGGCCGTGCCGGAGAGCCGCGAACGCTGGGAGCCGGCTTCGAGGTCAACTGGTAGGCGAAGACCCTCGGGGACGAGCCTCGTCCGCCGATACGCAAAGACACAAGACGCAAGACGGCGACAGTGAAATAGGGGGCTCGAGCAATGAGCGAACTCGGACTATCGGTCAAAGGACTCACGAAGACCTACGCAAACTCGGTGCGCGCCCTCGATGGCGTCAGTCTCGACGTGCAGCCGGGTCTCTATGGTCTTCTGGGTCCCAACGGCGCTGGCAAGAGCACGCTCATGCGCACGCTGGCCACGCTGCAGCAGCCGGACGACGGCAGCATCGCCCTCGACGGCGTCGACGTGCTCGCCGACCCGGACCACCTGCGCCAGCGTCTTGGCTACCTGCCGCAGCAGATCGACTCCTATCCCGGAGTCTCTGGACGCGAGCTGCTCGATCGCTTCGCCTGGCTCAAGGGGCGCACGGATCGGCAGGAGCGTCGGCTCGAGGTGGAGCAGCTGTTGGAGCGCGTCAACCTGACTGAGGCGGGCGATCGCGCCGTCGCGACGTACTCCGGCGGCATGCTTCAGCGCTTCGGGATCGCGGTGGCACTCATCGGCTCGCCGCGCCTCCTGATCGTCGATGAGCCGACCGCCGGGCTCGACCCGGCCGAGCGCAGTCGCTTTCACCGCGTCCTGGCCGAGATCGGCTCGGAGGCGGTCGTGCTCCTTTCGACGCACATCGTCGAGGACGTCGAGAACCTGTGCAAGCGGCTTTCGATCATGCACGAGGGGCGCATCGTCGCCGAAGGCACACCCGAGGAGCTCAAGTCCGAGCTCGTCGGCAAGATCTGGGAAGCGGAGCTGCCCCATGGAGCGGAGACGCCTGAGAACGTGCTGCACATCACGGCGACACCGAACGGTATGAGAGTCGTGTGCACCAGGGATCAGGCTCCGGAAGGTTTCGCTGCGCGCGAGCCGAAGCTCGAAGACGTCTATCACCACGCCATGCAGTCGCAGGGCGAGGTTGAAGTCCAATGACCCAGGTTCACAGTCCCGTTCGCTTTCTGCTCGGTGAGGCCTGGCAGGAGTTCCGCAACGGCTTTCGCGGGCCGCTCGTGCCGATGATCTGGGCGGGCCTCGTGCTTTACACGACGGTCATTCTCATGAACTCGGAGTACATGCGCGAGATGGGTGCCGTCGACGTCCCGCGCAACAGCCCGCACATTGTCTACCTGATGGGCACCGGGCAGATGATCACCACCTTCTTTGCCTGGGCCTGGGTCTTCGCTCAAGTCGTCGTCCGGGATCAGTCGGCGCGGCTTCACGAAGTCGTCATGGCGACGCCGGTGTCGCTGCGCCTGCTGCTCGTGGCCCGGTATCTGGGTGCTACGGGCATCGCGGTGCTCCTGGGCTGGGCCATTCTCCTCGGGATCGTCCTCGCTCCGCTCTACGAGGCGATCGGCATCATTCCCCCGAACACCTCCGGTCCCACGCCTTGGTTTGCTCTGGGGCTCACCACGCTCGTTCACGTCATTCCAGCCTCTCTGGGAATCGGTGCGCTCTTCGTGAGCGCAACGATCTGGACG
>JBCCLJ010000199.1:0-13085 GCA_039026915.1 Acidobacteriota bacterium | reverse complement strand
GTCACCGTCAAGGTCGTCGAAGAGACCGCCGACACCATCTACCTCGTCGCTCCCTACGCCGCTCCCGCCGAAGGCTCCGAGCTGTCCGACGCCGACCTCGAGAGCGTCGCTGGCGGTAAGGGCTCGCTGAAGGAGCAGGAGAACAACAACACGTACACCTGCAACGACAACCGCGGCATGGGCACGCGCAACGAGATCAACCTCGACCTCGGATAAGCGAAGCGCCGCAGGCGCTGAGCGTTCCGAGGCTAGGTAGCGAGCGCGGGCCGGACGCAGTCCGGTCCGACGATCGCAACCGGCGAAGTAGAGCCACTTCTCAGCACACAGCGCCGCCTGAGGCACATGCCTCATGCCCCACGACAGCCGCCCTTCGGGGCGGCTGTTTTGCGTTGAGGCTGACGACGCGGGAGCCTGGACGAGCGGGACGCCGGACGGACTATCGCTGGATTGCCCGCCCTCGGTCACGTCTCCGCTGCGTGGATCCAGCGCCCGAAGTCCTCGCAACGACCCAAGGTGGAGAGGTTTTTGCCAGGACAGCGCTCCCTTCCCGTCATTGCGAGGAGCGCAGGCACTGGATCCGCGCAGCGGAGACCTGCATGCCGACGCGTCAATCCCACCAAGGCTCGTCCGGTATCCCACAACAGCCGCCAAAACGCACGAACCAACCTCTCGATCCGTCGTCTTCAATCGAAGAGAGGAGCTCTGGACGACAACCACTCGCACCGCGCACACACAAAGCCGAAACCTACGCAAGCCTTGGCCGTAAATCGCTATCAAAAGAGATCAATATCGAATGAGAGCGACTTGGCCATGCCGAAACTCAAACCGCTGCCAGCCCCGCTGAAGCCTCACTACTTCCAGATTCTCCTCGCGGTAAGCGGCGGCGACCTGCACGGCTACGCCATCCAGCGAGCGGTGCTCGACCAGACCGACGACCAGATGCGACTGTGGCCAGCCATGCTCTACCGCTCGCTGGCGCGGCTCGAGGCCGCCGACCTCCTGGCCGAAGCTGGGGCGCCCGAAGACCATCCGAGCGACGAGCGCCGACGCTACTACACGCTCACGGAGGCCGGACGTCAGCGCCTTGGCGAGGAAGCCCTGCTGATGTCGCGCTGGGCACAGGCTGCTCTCGAAGCCGTGAGCTGACGTGGATCCCTTCGTCACCTATCGGCTGCTGCTGCGGATCTTTCCGCGTTCCTTTCGGTCGCGCTGGGGCCCCTCGATGGAGCGCGACTTCGCCGACCACGTCCGCGTTCGCCGTCAGAGCGGCGAACCGCTCGGTGTGCGCTTCTGGATCAGTCTGGGATGGGACGCCGCCACGGGCGCCGCTGCTGAGTGGCTGGCACTCCTCCGCCCGACGTCTGCTCCTCACCCTGACTACGCCCGCCACTTTTCCTCGCCGACTGCCACCGGAGGAGACATGTCCAGCCTCACCTACGACCTGCGACTCGCCGTTCGCCAGCTCGTCCGCCGTCCGACCTATGCCGTCTCCATCGTGCTGCTCATGGCCTTGGGCATTGCCGGCAACGCCGCCGTCTTTCGCATGGTCAACGGGCTCTTCCTGCGTCCTCTGCCGTTCGACGAGGCCCACCAGCTCGTCGACCTGAACGAAACTGCCCCTCAGTGGGACCTCGAGTTTCTCAACATCGCGTTCCGAGACTTCGATCGCTGGCGCGCCGAGAACAAGACCTTCGATGCGATGTCGGCGACTCGCGACGGCGGCGGCAACCTGCTCATCGACGGAGCGCCGCAGCGGGTCTCCTACCTCCTGACCACCCACGACATCGACGAGGTGCTGCGGCTTGGTCCGCGCCTCGGGCGGTTCTACACGTCCGAGGAAGATCACCCCTCGAGCGCGCGCGTTGCGATGCTCAGCTTCGACATGTGGCAGGAGCGACTCGGAGGCCGCGACGACGTTCTCGGGGCTCTGCTGACTCTCGACGGTGAGGCGGTGCAGGTCATCGGCGTGCTGCCCGAAGAAGCCGACTTCATTCGCGACGTCGATCTCTGGATGCCGCTGCGCCAGACCCGCGACGATTGGTTCGGTTGGGGGCTCGGCGGCATCGGTCGGCTGCGCTCCGGGGTCTCCGTCGAGCAGGCCGAGGCCGATCTTCTTACCGTCCACAAAGGCATGATCCCCGAGTTCGAGGTCAATGAGATCTCGTTCCCACGGGTCGCCGGCCTGCGCGACCGCTTTCTCGGTGAGTACCGGCTCGGCTCGGGCTTCCTGCTGGGTGCGATGGGGCTCGTTCTTCTGATCGCCTGCGCCAACATCGCCGCTCTGGTGATCGTTCACACCATGAGCCGCGCACGCGAGCTGACGCTCCGAGCCGCGCTCGGCGCATCGCGCGGACGCATCGTGCGACAGCTGACGACCGAGAGCCTGCTGCTCGCGCTGCTCGGTTCGTTCGTCGGCGTCGGGCTGGGCGTACTCGGTTCGAACGTTCTAGTCGAGCCGATGGCGCAGCAGTTCCCGGAGTGGGTCTCCTTCGACCTCGACGGTCGCTTCGTGGCCTTCACAGCAATCCTCACCGGCTCGGCAACGCTGCTTTTCGGGCTGGTTCCGGCGCTGCGCGCCAGCCGACTCAGTCAGGGTTCGAGCCTGTCGCAGCGCAGCACTCAGGGACGCTGGTTCTCCCAACGCATGAACTGGATCGTCGGCGCCGAGGTCGCTCTCGCTCTCGTGCTTCTGGTCCTCGGCGGTCTCGCCATGCTCGATGTCGTGCGACTCGGCTTCGTCGATCCGGGCTACGAAACCGACGGCGTCGTCTCTTACACGCTCAGTCTCCCCGAGGTCGACTACGACGCCGAGGCGCGACGCAACCTCTTGGGTCGCATGCTGCCGGCGCTCGAGGCGGTACCGGGAATCGAGTCTGCTGCGGTCGCTTCGACGATGCCGCTCCAGGGTCACTGGGGATCGTTCTTTCAGGCACAGGCGGCGCCCGCACGGAGCGAAGAAGAGGGGGATCCGGTCGTGCTCAAGCGCATCGTCTCGCCGAGCTACTTCGAGACGATGGGCCTCGAGATGAGCCAGGGACGAACTCTGGACCCGACGGACGGTCGCGAAGGTGCGTTCCAAGCCGTCGTCGTCAATGAGACCTTCGTGCGGACTCATCTCGGTCACCTGGACGATCCGGTCGGCGCCTTGATCGTCGAGGGAACGAGTGTGCCCGACGAGCCGAACTGGCTGACCGTCGTCGGCGTTGCCAAGGACGTCAAGCACTACGGCGTGGACACCGAGATGCGTCCGGGCCTCTACCTGCCGGTCGAGCGGCAACCCCTCAGCTTCTTCCACGTGGTGCTCCACTTGGACCGCGAGCGCGCCGAGCTGGCCTCTGTCGCCGACCAGGTTCGCGCGGTGACCGCCGACATCGATCCAAAGCTGCCCGTCTTCAACCTCGAAGCGATGCAGGACCTGCTCGACGAATCGCTCTGGACGCGGCGCGCCGGCGCTTGGATGATCGGCGTCTTCTCGACCGTGGCGCTGCTCCTCGCAGTCGCTGGAATCTATGGCGTCGTCTCCCACACCGTCGGACGTCGGCGCCGGGAGATCGGTATCCGCATGGCCGTCGGAGCCGAGCGCAAAGACGTCCTGCGCCAGGTCGTCAGCCGCGGCATGGCGCTGGTACTCACCGGCGTCGCCGTGGGCCTCACGGCGTCATTCCTGCTCGCCCGTGCACTGTCTTCGGCTCTCGTCGGCGTGACCGCAAGAGAACCCGGCATCTACGTGTCGGTCACGGTGCTCATCGTGCTCGTCGCAGCCGTCGCCAACTACCTGCCAGCGCGACGCGCCGCCGCCATCGACCCCGCGACCGTCCTGCGTCGCGACTGACGCCTGTCGCTCCGCAGCGCGCGGGCTACTCCGCCGCCTCCTCCATCATCTTCCGCAGCGACGCCTCGGTCTCGTCGTCGGCCGGCAGGAAGGTCTCGATGACGAGCTCGCGCAGCGTGACGTCGAGCGCGGTGCCCAGCGTGGTGATGGCGGTGAAGAAGCGGAGATCTAGCGCCTCGGTTCGAATGTGGAGGGGCACGATGACCTTGAGCTCCGACTCGAGGTCGGAGAAGCGCCATTCGGGCGGCACCTCCTTGTAGCGCAGCACACGTTCCAGCAGATCCTGCACCTCGGGATCCGAGCTCGTCGCCGCCTCGCGGTGCAGCCGCTGGATCATGGCGGCGCCGACTTCGGGCCAGTTGGCGATCGCCGGGCGGAAGCCCTGGGGATGAAAGAGGAGCTCGGCCATGTTGACGCGCTCCGCGTCGGCCAGGGCCACCGCGGCCTCCGGCCCCAGCGTATGCGCCATGAGCACGCCCGACGCGCGGTTCTGCAAGTGCACGTTGAAGCACTGGTCGCAGACGATCGCTGGGTACGGATTGTGCTGTTCGATCAAGCGCTCGACCGAGCGCCGTACCTCGGCCAGGTGCGGGTCGTTCCAGTCGCTCTCCGTGTAGAAGGGAGCAAAGCCTGCAGCGCGGAGCAGCGTGTTGCGCTGGCGGACGGGCACGTGCAGCACCTCGGAGAGACGCAGGACCATCTCACGACTCGGCTGGGAGCGCCCGGTCTCGAGGAAAGAGACGTGCTTTGACGAAACGTCGGCTTCGAGCGACAGATCGAGCTGGCTCAGGCGCCGCGCGATACGCCACTGGCGGAGGAGTGCGCCGAAGGAGCCCTCGGCGCCGGTCTTGGTGAGCTGCTGGGCCATCGTGGCGTCAGCCTAACCGCTGGGGTGAGGGCGTCACCTACCTCCGAGGTAATGAGGTCACTACCTTGCGCGCCATTGCTGTGCGTCGCCGCTTCGCGGACGATGCCTTCACGGCTGGCGGACGCCCTCAGGACAGGGCCTCACGGACCTCCGAACACCCGCCGTCCCAGCGCGACCGAACTCACGGTCGATCTGCAAAGAGAGGAATCCTCATCATGAAGACACTCTTCCCCAAAGGCCAGGCCCGACGCGTCGAGCTGTCCCTCGGACCCATTCACTACGAAGAGGCCGGCAGCGGGCCGACGCTCGTCTTCGTGCACGGCGCTCTCGTCGACGGCTCGCTCTGGCGCGACGCGGCGCGGGCCCTCAGCAAGGATCACCGCTGCATCGTGCCGACGTGGCCGCTCGGCTCCCACACCGAACCGATGTCCGGCGACGTCACGGTCACGGCGGTCGCCGCTCTCATCGGTGAGTTTCTCGAGACGCTCGACCTGCACGACGTCACGCTCCTCGGCAACGACTCTGGTGGCTTGCTGACACAGCTCGCCGCCGTGCACCACGCCGAGCGCGTGCGCGACGTCGTGCTGACGAACTGCGACGCCTTCGAGGTCTTCCCGCCGAAAGACTTCGAGTACTTCTTTCTCCTGCCGAAGATTCCGGGTGCGCTCACCGTGCTGAGCAAGGAGATGAGTCTCTTTCCCGCGCTCGCGCGCACGAAGACGGCATTCGGAGATCTCACCGTCGGCCGCCTCGACAACGAGACGATCCGACGCTGGATGGGTCCGGCGGCCAAGAACCGCGCCGTACGCAAGGACCTCGCACAACTGCTCCGCTCCGTCGACCGGCAGACCTCGATCGACGTCTCCAAGCGGCTCAGCGACTTCGCGGGCCGCGCACTGCTCGTCTGGGGCACCCGCGACCAGCACTTCACTCTCGAGCTCGCGCAGCGGCTCGAGGCGGCGTTCGTCGACGCGGAGCTCGCCACGATCGAGAGTGGCACCACCTTCGTGATGATGGACGAGCCCGAGCTCGTCGCCGACGCGGTGCGTCGCTTCGTCGCCGGCGCGGCCCAGGAGCCGAAGCGACCCGTCGCACTCGCCAGCGCCTGACAGCTCCCTCAAACGCAAAGCGGCGCGGCTCAAAGAGGCCGCGCCGCGAGAAGACCCGAGTCACGAAGAGCTCGATGGGCCTGGGACTCATCAGCTCGAGCACGTCACCCGGTGAAGTCCAGGGTCTTCTGGGCCAGCCGACTCATCGCGCGACGCGGGATCGCGATGCGAATGTCCGTGTCGGGCCCGACGACGTGTACGCGAAACTTGCCGCGCGTGTGCTCGACGGTCACCTCTTCGGATCCGGTGCGCACGCTGACGAGTTGGCCTTCCGGAAAGTCGCGCAGCTGCCCGGCGATCTCCTCGAGGACGGGCTGATATTCGCTCAGCTCACGGTTGAGATCGGCCTGCACCGCGCGCAGCTCGCTATCCGGAATCGCGAACTCGGCGACGCCGAGACCGAGATCGATGACGCGCATCGGGACCGGAATCGAGAAGTCCGCATCGGGCGTGTCGACGGCGACGTTGGCGATGCCTCCGGAGACGACGTAGCCGGCGGCAGCGACGGTGCCGAAGCTCAGCACGGAGAGGAAGGCCAGGAAGCTCACGGCCATCAGTTTGATCAAAGTCATCGTCGGTTCCCTCTACCCCCGAAGGGCTGTCGCCGGCCACTCCCGGGCCGGCGTTCGTGTCCTGGTCCGTTCGTTGGAGCCGCTCAGGGTGCGTTGACGGAATCGACCCAGACGCGCACGGTGCTGTCGCCGTCGCGCACGGTGACCATGTCGCCTTCGCCGTAATCGGCGAGGGCCTGGATCGCGGCGCCGAAGTCGAGACGATTGTCAGGACCCGAGAAGAGGGCGTCGACGACCGGCAGCGGGAAGCGAACGTCGATCTGAGTCTGGCTCGTCTCGTCGGACTCGATGAGCAGGTAGTCGCCTGACTTCTTGACGGCGAAGCTGTGGTCGTCCTCGCGCACCGTCAGGTAGGTGGCATCCTGGCCGTAGCGAATCTCGTCCCAGAGGGTGCGCAGCTCATCGATGGAGAAGCCGGCGTCGTTGAGCTCGACGCGGAGCTCGTCGTTGACGTCCTGAGAGACGTCTTCGGGGATGAGCCTGAAGGCCGACTCGATGAGCGAGAGCGGCAGGTTGACGCTCACTTCGGCGCCGTCGGCTTCGTCGACCTGGACATGAAACCAGCGGTCGGAGGCGGCGGCCGGGGTCGCCATGAGAGCGAACAGCGCACAGGCGGCGACCAGCCAGCTGAGAACTCTCCTGGAGCTCTGTACCTTCTTGGCGGGAGTGGATTGCAAGTACATGGGATCTCCTCTTCGATGCGGAAACGGACGGTGAGGTCCGGAAGTCGGCTGCGGATCTGCGGAGACCGTGACTCGCTGTCTCGAACCCCGCCGGACGTGGCGTCCACCTATATGACGACGCCGCGCCCACGGAAGTTTCACGGACCCCGGGGAACTTCGCCAAAGATCAGCTGTCGATGGATGAAATCGAGCGCTTGCGCCCCGGTCAGCCGCGCCGGAGCAGGGGCAGCGGGCTGCCCTTCCATCCTGGAAAGAGCGTCGCGTCGGGAGCGACGCCGAGATGGTCGATCGCCACCGAAGAGAAGACCGAGCGGAAGTCCGTCGTGACCGGCAGGTCGCGCCCCTCATAGAGATTCTCGCGCGCCAGCGTCGGCAGCGAGCCGTGCACCTGGCCGCCCTGGACCTCGCTGCCGAGGACGAAGAGGCAGGAGCCGTGACCGTGGTCGGTACCGCCCGAGCCGTTCTCGGCGACCGTACGCCCGAACTCGGTCATCGTCAGCAGCACGACGTCGTCGCGGCGCCTTCCGAGGTCTTTCCAGAAGGCGTCGATGGAGCGCGCCAGATCCGTTGCACGCTGCGCGAACGGACCCGCCGCAGCGCCCTGTCGCACGTGCGTGTCCCAGCCGCCGGATTCGGTAAACGCCACCTCGAGGCCGACGCCCTCTTTGATGAGCATCGCTACCTGCTGCAGGCTGCGGCCGAGCGGAGAGCGCGGATAGACGGCGCCGTTTGCAGGCCGGTAGTTCTCGACGGAGAGCTGTCGGAGCTCGCTCTCGGCCGCGAAGGTCTCGCTGCCGGTGGCGCGCAGCTCGCGTTGCGCCGCCTCGCGGTAGAGCGATTCGAAGCCCTTGCCCTCGGAACGGCTCAAGCGAAAGTCCTCGAGTCGTTCGACGGCGAGAGCCGAGGCGTCGCCGTAGAGGCTCTTGGGAAGCGTCGACGTCATCGCCACCGCCTGGAACGGCGTGCGCGCTTTCGCTTCGTGACCCAGCTCGCCGACGACGCGGTTGAGCCAGCCCGACGGCGTGCCCTTGTCCCCCGGGGTGCCGCTCTCCATGAAGTCCTGGGCATCGAAGTGCGAGCGCGTCGGGTCCGGCGAACCGACACCGTGAACGATCGCGAGGTCGCCGCTGCTGAAGTGGGACGCGAGGGGTTGAAAGGCCGGGTGCAGCCCGAAGCCGTTGCCGAGATCGAGGAGGCTCCCGGACCGCGTCGCGTCCAGAGTCAGTCGCGGGCGAAGCTTCGCCAGATGGCGATCGCCGATCGGCGGCACCGCGGCGAGGCCGTCCATGGCGCCGCGTTGGAAGACGGTGACCAGGACCTTGCGTCGCGCCGTCGAGCCGTGTGCCGCGCGGTGCAGAAAGAGGGGGCCACCGCCGGCGAAGCCGAGCGTCAGCAGGCTGACCGCGCCGCCCTTGAGGAACGCGCGACGGTGAAGGTGCCGGGGGGCGTCGTCGTGGGGATGTGTGTCGCTCATGGTGTGTCTCTCCTTGCAGCGTGGCTCGGGCGTCTCCTCGGAACTAGCGTCTCTGGAACTCAGGGGAGCCGAGCACCAGCCCGACGGCCTTCGTCAGGTCGGCCTCGGCGAGCAGGCCGTCCAACGGCTCGGTGACCGACGATGCGTCACGGCCCGGCAGCAGCTGCAGCGCAACCGCCTCGAGCATCTCCGCGGGCGTATCGGCGGTCGGCGGCTGGCGCAGACTCTGCGGCAGACGCACGCCGTTCACCTCGCCGCGTGCCAGCTCCAGCCCGAAGTTCATGCGCACGAGCAGAGCACCGGAGTTGACCCAGGTCTCCGAGCGGTCCGGAAAGCCGGTGGGCGCTTCGTACCGATAGAGCGGCTGCCCCATGCGCTCGATCCACGAGACGATCCCGTCAGGACGCTGCACCTTGGCATCGAGAGCCCGCAGGCTCGATGCAGCTACCTCGAGCGGCGACTTGATCTTCGAGCGCAGCGCCTCCGGGCTCCAGAACGCCGGAGAGCGTGCCAGGGCGCGCAGCACGGCGGCCAGGTTGCCATCGGTCTTCTGGAAGACCTCGGCCAGAGAGTCGACGAGCGACGACGGCGGCTCGTCGGCAACGAAACGCACGGCAAGTTTGTGGCTGAGGAAGCGAGCGGTGGACGGATGGGCGACGAGCAGGTCGAGGACGCGTTCACCCTCTTCCATGCCGCGACCGCCCCTGAAGCGCTGCCCGAGTATCGTCTTGCTCTCCGCGTCGTGAAAGCCGGGATGGAAGAAGAAGCCGTCGTCGACGACAAAGCCGAGCCGCTGGGCCTGGGACGAGGTCGGCATGCGTCCGCGGCGGGCCGAAGTCGGCGGCAGCACCGTCCATCCGGTGAAGGCGCGCGCTACGGCAACGATGTCGTCCTGCGTGTAGCCGCCGTCGACCCCGAGAGTGTGCAGCTCGAGCAGCTCGCGCGCGTAGTTCTCGTTCAGGCCGGTCGGCCGAAGGGCCGCGAGCTGCGGCGGAGCACTGCGCCCCGAGGACATCGTCCGAGCACCGGCCCGGCGGCCCCCGGCGCCGCGTGCACCTCGGCGCTGCGGCATGGCCGTGCGCTGACCCTCCTCCGCCCGGGAGCGTGCGTTGTCGAGGTAGAGCAGCATCGCCGGGTGCTTCGCCGTCGCACCGAGTAGATCGCGAAAGTCGCCGAGTACATGAGGACGAATCGCGTCGCGCTCGTAGGGCAGTACGTAGACCCGCGCTTCGTTGTCCGAGAGCGAGACGTTGAAGTGGTTGAACCAGAAGTCGACCAGGACTTCGTGCAGCTGGTTTTCGGAGTGCACCGCGCGCACGACCTTCTGCGCTGCGAGCAGACCGTCGAGTCGTCTGCGCGGTTTGAATCCGGCGCTGCGCAGCATCTGACGCGCCTCGCGCAACATCTCGCTGTCGGCTTCTTCTCCGCTGCGCGCCTTCTGCAGGGCGGCATAGTGATCGGCGGTCATCTTGCCCTCGGACTGCAGCTGCCGCAGCATCTGGCCGGGCGGTGGGTAGGCCTCGGCGATCTCGGTCGCGGACATGGCGTTGATCGGATCGGACTGCAGTGCCCGCGTCAGCTCCTCGGGATCTGCCACGCCCTCGATCTGGCGCTCCAGCCAGACCAGAGGGCCCAGAGCAGACACTCTCTCGACGTCGCCCGGCTTCGCTCCGAAGGCGAAGCGATCGAGCAGGTGGCTCGCCGCCTGCTCGTCCGAGAGCCCCGCCGCGCGCCAGGGCCGCTCGTCGGCGCCAGGCTTCGGCTGAACCTCCTGCGGCGATGCCGCCGACCACGAGGTCAGAAGGAGGCTTGCCAAGGTGAGTCTCAGTGCTTGCTTTGTCATCGATCGCATATCGGTTCTCGCAGAGGGTCAGCGACGAAGAAGGGCGCCACTCCAAGAAGGAACACGTCGAGTCGGCGTTTCTTGCGGGTTCTTTCGAACTCGGGTGGTAGCCTGAGCCTAACGGCCGGAACGAAACCAGGAGCGGAATGCCCTCCGACGACTCCAAGGCGCCCCCCGACGCCCCCCGACCGCTCGAGCTGGCCCCGACGCTCGACGGATTGCATCGTGCCTTTCTCAAGACGCGCGACCCTCGTTACCTCGTCCTGGCGATCGGCCTCTGCCCTCAGGCCCCTCCCCTGTGGGCGACGTCAGCCTGCGCGCGTCTCGCCGCCGACCCCTCGTATCGCGGCGGCGCCGTGCGTCGATCGACGGGGAGCTTCGACGCTGACGAGCGCCTCCTCGACGAGCTCTTCACTACCCTCGCCAAGGGACGCACGCCTGCCGCCGCCGTACGACGCACCATTTCCCAGGCGCTGGCGACCCACGCGCAGCGCCGCGAGCCGCGCCTCGATCCGATCCGGGAAGGTCAGCGTCTGAGCGACCCGGTCGGCTCGCCGCGCACGTTGCAGGACGCCTACGAACTGGCGCTGCGCGAAATCGAATCCGGCGACCTCGCGACCGAGCTCGACGAAGAGGAAGAGCACACGCGGCAGTCGCTGTCGCAGTGGGTCCTCGTCGACAGCCCCGATTCGGGGGGCGACGCGTCGCCGGGCGAGAGCCCGGGCTTCCTCGTACGCCTGGCACCGCGCCCGCGCGGACGCAACCTCGTACGCATGGTCAAGGCACAGCTGCTCGCACTGCGCGACCGTGATCTGGGCGCGCCCGCACGGGAACCGAGACCGACCGCCGCACTGGATTCTGGGAAGGAAACCGCAGTGCCGCTCGCTGCCACCGTCCGGGCCGCGGCGTCTCCTCCTTCTTCGGACGAACCGGGACAATGAGTCGCAGCGTCCGATCAGGACGCTGCGACGAAAAACCAGCCGGAGCCGGTCTCGCGGGCGAGCTGCCGGCTCGCCCTTCCCGTCAACGCCCCTCGAGAGCCCTACATGAAGTCCTGCCACTGGTTTCGCAGCGATCTGCGCATCGACGACAACACGGCCCTGCGCGCCGCAGCAGAGGACGCCGAGCAGCTACACCTCGTCTTCCTCCTCGACCCGGCATTGCTGAGCACGACCCGGCAGGGCGCAGCGCGCCGCGCCTTTCTCGAAAAGAGCCTCGAGGCTCTGGCCGAGCTTCTCGCCGAGCAAGGTCAGGTCCTGCACGTCGAGGCCGGTTCCGCAGTCGAGGTGATGCGCCGCCTGCAGCAGCAGCACGGCTTCGACCGTGTCACCTGGAACCGCGACTACAGCCCCTATGCCAAGGCGCGCGACGCCAAGGTCCGTTCCGCTCTCGAAGCGCTCGGAGCGCGTGTCGAGACGTTCAAGGACCGCGTCGTCTTCGAAAGCGACGAGATCCTCACGTTGGACGGTCGCCCCTACAGCGTCTACACGCCATACCGCCGAGCGTGGGAGCGGCGTCTCGAAGAGACGCTCGAAAACGAGCCTGGGTTGGGCGATCTTCCGCCCCCGGTCGAAGCGACCGCTGCGGGAGAGATCCGGGTCGAGGGTGCCGAAGCGCCGCCGCACGGCCTGCCCGAAGCCGGCCCGCGAGCAGCCGAAGCCATGCTGGAGAGCTTTCTCGAGAGCCGTGCTGGAAACTACGATGAGGGGCGCAACGAGGTCGCCGGTGACGGCAGCTCCCGCCTGTCAGCACATCTGCGCTTCGGCGCGCTTTCTCCGCGCACCTGCGTGCGCCACGCTCTCGAAGCTCGAGAGGCGGGAGGACGCAGCGAGGGACTTCAGGCGTGGATGCAACAGATCGTCTGGCGGGACTTCTACCACGCCGTGCTCGACGCGAACCCGCACGTCATTCGGCGCGCCCACAAACCCGAGTTCAGCCGCCTCGCCTGGGAGAACGACCGCGAGCTCTTCGACGCCTGGTGTGAAGGGCGCACCGGTTTCCCGCTCGTCGACGCGGGCATGCGCGAGCTCAACGCCACCGGCTTCATGCACAACCGCGCGCGCATGGTCGTCGCCTCCTTCCTGACCAAGGACCTGCTGATCGACTGGCGCTGGGGCGAGAAGTACTTCATGCACAAGCTGATCGACGGCGATCCGGCGAACAACAACGGCGGCTGGCAGTGGGCCGCCTCGACCGGAACCGACGCACAGCCCTACTTCCGCATCTTCAATCCGGTCTCGCAGAGCAAGAAGTTCGACGCCGACGGCGAGTACATCCGGCGCTGGGTGCCCGAGCTCGAAGGCGCCTCGACGCCAGCCGTTCACGAACCCTGGAAGCGGCCGCTGGAGACACAGGACTATCCTCAGCCGGTCGTCGACCACAGCGAACGGCGGAACCGCGCGCTCGAGATGTACAAGGCGGCCAAGGCCGGAATGTGACTCTCGAAGGGCGCGTGGCTCGTCACAGGCAGCGCAACTCCGTACGGCCTGTTGCCGTAAAGGAAAGCGTCGCGGGTCTCGAACCCGCCCGCTTTTCGACAAGGAGGTAGGCCATGAGCCACCGCATCGCTACCCAACGACCGCTCCGCATCGGAGTCTTCGCTCTCACCGTCGCTCTGCTGGCGAGCCTTCCCCTCGCCGCCGACGTCCAGAAGTCCTTCGACGCTTCGCCGGGCGGCCTGCTCGTCCTCGAAGCCGACGCCACC
>JBCCLJ010000198.1:0-13139 GCA_039026915.1 Acidobacteriota bacterium | reverse complement strand
GCGTAAGGCTCTTCCGGAGCCGAAGGTTCAGCGCGAGGGTCGATGAAGCGGATCACGTCACCATCCTACTGAAAGCGCACGCGAGCCGCGCCTGAGCTCGAGGTTCGTTCATCTCGGCGCGACTCGCACGTATTCTCGACAGGCGCCGAGCACGAGCCGTCCGCCGCCGCAAGCGACCATGAGCCCTTTCGAATCCAAACTCGCCAAGGCCCACGCCTGGACCGTGAGCCAGCCGCTGCTTCACGACTTCACGTGGGGCGTGCGCATCCTGCTGGCGATCGGCTTCATACCGCCCGGCATGATCAAGGTGCTCGGCCGCCGCTTCACCCGGATTCCGCCCGAAAATCCGATCGGCGCCATCTTCGAGGCGTTCTTCCAGACGGGCTTCTACTGGAACTTTCTCGGTGCCTGCCAGGTGCTCGCCGGGCTCCTCCTCCTCGTTCCGGCCACCGCGACCTTGGGAGCTGCGCTCTTCCTGCCGATCCTGGTGAACATCTTCGTCCTGACGGTCTCGGTAGGCTTCAAGGGAACCCCCTACGTCGTCGGCGCGATGCTGCTTGCCAACGTCTACCTCGTCTGCTGGGACGGCGACCGCTTTCGGCACCTCCTCCCCGGCCTCGGCGTCGGAGAGTGGCCGGGCACCGTTCGGCGCGCTCAAACGAGCGGCGTGCTGCGACTGACCTGGTGGGCGGCTGCCATCGGCGGCCTCGCCGTTCTGCTTGCCATTCGCGGGCTCGCGAGCAGCGACGTCGTGCTGCCCGGCCTGGCGCTGCCCTTCGTCGGCCTCGGGCTCGATCTGCTGCGTCTTCGCCGCCGGCACGCTCGCGCCTGAGGGTCACCGATCTCCCGCCGACTCGGAGGGGTGCTACGGTGCCGCCGATGCGCCAGGAACTGGAAGAACTCAAGGCTCGAGTCGAGCCGCCGATACCGCCGTCGCGCCTGCGCGGAGGCATCGGACCGGGCGACTTCTGGACCGAGGGCTGGCTCTCGCTCGACCGTCTCCTGGAATTCACGCAGTCGGCTGAGCTGCGTCACGTCCTCGACGTCGGGTCGGGACTCGGCCGCTTTGCCCTGCCGCTCTCCACCGTGCTACCCGAGAACGCACGCTACGACGGCTTCGACGTGGCCGCCGCCTACGTCGACTGGTGCAAGGACGGTCTCGGTCTCGACGATCGTTTTCGCTTCCGGCACGCCGCCGTCCGCAATTCGCAGTACAACCCCGAGGGCAAGCGCTCTTCGCGCTGGTTCCGCTTTCCCTTTCCAAGAGAGACCTTCAGCCACACCGTCGCGTGCTCTCTCTACACCCATCTCACGGCGCCCGAGACGAAGCGCTACCTGCGTGAATCCGCGCGAGTTCTGGCGCCGGGCGGACTCTTCTTCGGCACGTTCTTTCTGGTCGACGACGGTTCGCGGGCGCTCCTCGAATCGGGCGACACCTATCCCGTGTTTCGCTACTCGGTCCGCCATGGCTACCTCGTCGATCGAGACTCACCGGGCGACGGCGTGGCGTTTCATCGCGTGTGGGTCGAGAGGCAGCTCGCGAGGGCCCGTCTGGATCTGGTCTCCATCGTGCCGGGAGCGTGGCGAACGCACGCTCAAGGCTACTACCAGGACACGGTCGTCGCTCGAAAGGCCTGAACTCAGTCTTCGAGCTGCACGCCGAGTCCGTTGGCGATGCGATTGACGTACGCGTAGTAGGCGGCCACTTCAGCCATGTGAAGCACGTCGAGGTCGCTCCACCCGGCCGACCGCAGCCCGTCGACGTCGGCGCGCTCCACCGTGGCCGGAGCGTCCGTGAGTCTGAGCACGTAGTCGAGCATCGCTCTGCGCTGCGGCGAGACCGGGGCCGCCCTCGGATCTGCCTCGAGTGCACCGAGCAGCTCGTCGTCTTTCAGAAGTCGCCGCAGACCGCGGCGATGATGCTCGATTCAGTAGTGGCAGTCGTTCGCTTGACTGACGACGAAGGCGATCATTTCGCGATCGACCTTGCGCAGAGTCCGCGTAGCCCGCATCGCCGAGCCGTAAAGGGCAAAGTGCGCTTCCAGGCCCTCCGGGTCGAGGCCGTGCACCGCCATGATGTTGTCGAGCTGACCCGTACGAGGGTCGCGCACGCGGTCGTAGAGCTGCTTCAGCTCTTGCGGCGCATCCTCCTCGTCAACGCCCTCGATCCAGAAGGGTCCGTCGGCCTCGGCCTGGCTCACTCGCCTGTCCCTCAGCGACGTTCGAAGAGCGCAGCGAGCCCTTGGCCGCCACCGACGCACATCGTCTCGAGGCCGTAGCGAGCGTCACGGCGCTGCATCTCATGCAGCAAGGTCGTGAGGATGCGCGTCCCGGTGGCGGCGATCGGGTGACCGAGCGAGATTCCGGAGCCGTTGACGTTGACCGATTCGGTGGAGTCCATTCCCCAGGCTGCAAGCACCGCCAGCACCTGAACGGCGAACGCCTCGTTGATCTCGATCAGGTCGAACTCGTCCCGCGAAACGCCCGTGCGCTGCGTCAGCTTGTCGACCGCGGGTACCGGTCCGATCCCCATCGTCGCCGGATGCACGCCGGCAACGGCCCAGCCGCGCAGGTAGGCGATCGGCTCGAGGCCGAGCTCTTCGAGCTGGTCGGCGGCGACGACGAGACACATCGCCGCCGCGTCGTTCTGGGAGCTGGCATTGCCGGCCGTGACGGTGCCGTCCTTCATGATCGGCCGAAGCTTGGCCATCGACTCGAGGGAGGCCTCCTTGCGAGGTCCTTCGTCGGCCGCAAAGACGATCGGATCCTTGCGCCGCTGCGGCACCTCGAGCGGCACGATCTCCTCGGCGAAGCGTCCGTCCTCGGTCGCCGCAACCGCACGCTGGTGGCTCTGCAGCGCGTACTCGTCCGCTGCCTCGCGCGTCAGGCCGTACTCCTCCGCCAGGTTCTCGGCCGTCTCGATCATCCCGGAGATGACGCCGAAGCGCTCTTCGGGCTGCACCGTCGCGCGAGCTCGCGTCAGACGGTCGTGCATCGTCACCGAGCCCATCTTGCGGCCTTCGCGCATGTCGGTCGAGTAGAACTCGACCCGGCTCATGCTCTCGACGCCGCCGGCGAGTACGACGTCGGCGTTGCCCGTCTGCACCATCATCGCGGCGTTGAGGATCGACTGGAGACCGGAGGCGCAGCGCCGGTCGAGCTCGTAGCCGGGAACCTCGATGGGCAGCCCGGCCTTGAGCGCGCAGAGTCGACCGATCGCCGGCTCCTCACCGTTGGCGTAGCCGTGGCCGAGCACGACATCGTCGATGCGCGCCGGGTCCAGCGACGTCCTCTCGAGAATCGCACGGATCACCGCGGCGCCGAGATCAGCGGCGGCCATGCCTTTCAGGGAACCGCCGAAGCGGCCGACGGCGGTGCGCAGGGGACTGACGATGGCGACGTCTCTCATGGGGAGCTCCTCGTGATTGGAGCGCGACTCTATCGGTGCCGGTCCGTCGACGCACCCCGCGGCTCGCGGGCTGCAGTCAGCCGACCGAAGCGCGCATCGCCTGCCACAGCGCCTCGACGTCCCCCCTCTCCGTGGCTTCGGCGCCAACCGAAACGCGGACCATCCAGCGACCCTCGATCCGGGCGGTCGTCAGAGAGGCGACTCCGCTGCGCTCGATCGAAGCGACCCAGCGCAGCGTGTGCTCGTCGAGCGCGTCACCGGAGAGCCCGGGTGGCTCGTGGCGCACACAGACGGTCTGCAGCGGCACCGGCGCGAGGCGACGCCAAGGCTCCGCCGCGTCAACCTGGTCCGCGAGCCACCGTGCGTTCCCGAGATCGCGCTCGATGCGGCGTCTCAGGGCCACCGCGCCCTCCGAACGGAGCAAAAACCAGAGCTTCAGAGCTCTGAAACGGCGACCGAGAGGGATACCCCAATCGCGGTAGTTCGTCGTTTCCGCATCGGCCTCCGTCTGCAGGTAGCTCGGATCGGTCGACATGACGCGCACGAGATGATCCGGGTCACGCACGTAGTAGAGCGAGCAGTCGAAGGCCGCGCCGAGCCACTTGTGAGCGTTGACGACGATCGAGTCGGCCCTTTCGACTCCGTACCAAAGGCTGCGGAGTCGAGGCACGATCATCGCGGTGCCCGCCATGGCGCCGTCGACGTGCAGCCAGAGGCCGTGCTCCTCGGCGACCGCCGCCGCCAGATCGACGGGGTCGATCGCCGTCGTCGAAGTCGTACCGGTCGTCACCACCAGCGCGCACGGGCGTGCTCCGGCCGCGACATCCTTCTCGATCTCGCGACGCAGCGCGTCCACGTCGAGCGCGAAGCGGTCGTCACTCGCCACCTGACGGACGTGGTCCCGACCGAAACCGGCGATCAGCGCGGCCTTGAGCACGGAGCTGTGGCTCTGATCCGAGCAGTAGACGATCAGCGGCCCCTCGCGGTGCTGCAACCCGCTCGCTTGCTGCCCCAGCCCGAGCGTGCGCTCCCGAGCAGAGAGCAGGGCAACGAGGGTCGACGTCGAGGCCGTGTCCTGGATGACGCCGCGCCACGAATCCGACAGCCCGAGCAGCTGACGCATCCAGTCACAGGTGACCTCCTCCAGCTCGGTCAGCGCCGGCGACGCGAGCCAGTTGGCGCCGATGCTGCCGAACCCGGTGCTGACGACGTCGGCGAGGACCGAGGAGAGCGAGGCGTTCGCCGGGAAATAGGCGAAGTGGCGCGGATGGTTCCAGTGGGTCATCGCCGGCAAGACGATCTCGTCGAGGTCACGGACCACGTCGGCGAAGTCCTCCGGCTGCTCCGGCGGCTCCGCGGGAACGGCACCGGTCACGGTGCCGGGACCGACCTGTGAGACGACCGGCAGATCGGACACACGCTCACGGTAGTCGGCAACCCAGTCGATGAGAGCGTGACCCCAGCGCCTGAACTCGTCGGGCTTCATGTGCCTCTACCCCCCCTCGACCTTGTCCGCGCGCAGCACGACGACCGTCAGCGACGCCAGCACGATGAGCATGCCCAGAATCTGCACCGGCCGAAGCGGCTCGGCCAGGAAGATCGCGGCGAGAGCCGAAGTCAGGACCGGCACTGCAAGCGCCGAGGTACCACCCACCCAGAGCGGTACGCGCTCCAGCGCCCAGTTCATCAGCACGTGACCCACCCAACCGGAGACGGCCATGAAGGCGAGCCCCAGCCACTGCGTCCTCGACGGCGTCGTCCAGTCGGCCTGCCAGAGGGCGAGCGGCGTGACGACCGCCATCGAGAAGATCATCACGCCGCAGGTGAACTCGGTCGATGAAAGGTGCTGCCTCGCTCTCTTGGAGGAGACGAGGTAGGCACCCCAGGCAAAGAGCACGCACAGGGCAAGAAGGTCGCCGCGCAGACTCCAGGCGTCCTGACTCTGTGAGCCGCTGACGACGAGGATGACGCCGCCGATCGCCACGAGGGACGCCAGAAAGTCGGGCCAGCGGATCTTCTCGCCAAAGAGGAGCGGCGCAGCGAAGACCATGAGGAGCGGCTGCACCGAGCTGATCACGGTGGCGTTGGCTACCGTCGTCGCCTTGATGGCTGCGTAGAAGAAGATGAGGTCACAGCCGAGAGCGATGCCGCCGACGAAGGAGTATCGGAAGAGCCGCCAAGAGAGTCGTCCGCCGCTGGCGTAGAGGACGGCCACGCCCCAGGCGACGCCGATCAAGCCGCGGAAGAAGACCAGCTGCACGGCGCCCAGGGGAATGGCCTTGCCAATCACCGAGGGGCCTGCCCAAAAGAGCAGAGCCAGCGCTACGGTGCCGACGCCGGGCGCCAGGCCCGAGCGAGTGGGAGTCGAAGTGGCCGTGGTCATTGCGTTTCCTTCCACGCGGGAAGAGCGACTGTCTATCGCACCTGGTCCCGTTCGCCAACCGTTTCCGCTGCCTGGCAGCGCTGCCGGGCAAGGCTCGCACGCCGCACAGCCCACCTCTTTCGCGGCTCACGGACGACAACGCGCAGCTCGACGCCCGGAGGCGCCGTGATCCCGGGCCCGTCCGACTCTCAGTCGCTCTCCTCGGAGGGCTCCTCTGGAGCACTCTGTCTCCGAGCCATCGCTTCTCTAGCAAGCACTTCCGAGCGACTTCACGTCACGAAGCCATCCCCAAAGCTTGGCAACTCACGGCATCGAACCCACCGCAACCCGTTCGGCCTGTCCTCGGGCTGCAAGCCCCACTCTTGCGGAAGAGGCTCAGTCGTGTGCCTGCTGGAGGCGCGCGAGTCCTTCCAGCGCAAGGCGCTGCGCCGGATCGAGCTCGAGGGCGTTCTCGAAATGACGCCTCGCCCGCGCAACCGAAGGATGGGGCCTTTCCGCGAGCAGATCTCCGAGACGGGCGTGCCTGTCCGCCGGATCGACCGCATGAATCTCCGCAGTCGCTGGCGAGTCGCTCCGGGGAATTCGGCGGTAGTCAAACTGACCGCGACGGCTGTAGCGACGCAGCGCGCCTTCGATCTCCGCCACAGACTGGCCGAGGGCTCGGCTCAGCGCCACCTCCGGCTCCTCTGCGCCCACGACGGCGCTGAGCAGCACCGGCAGTTGGTTGCCTGCCTGCTGGTGGTTGCCGAGGAAATGCACGAGCAGCCAGGACTGCGCGTAGAACATGCGCGCTTCCGCCGGGCCGTAGGCAGCGCTCATCGGGCTTGCGCGCAGGACGTCGCGCAGCGGCAGCCACGGCTGCGTGCGCAACCTTGCCAGATGCCCGCGATGCGGCAAGCCAAGGACCACCTGCTCGGGGTCGACCTTCAGGTTGCTGTACAGCTCCGCCAAGCCCTCTTGAAACCAGAGCGGCATGTTCGGGAAGTGGCGCGCGGCAAAAACGTGCAGGTACTCATGAAAGACGTTCGCCAAGCGCTCGCTGCGGAGACTGGCGTCGACCGCCACATAGCTTCGCTCGGATCCGCGCACGTAGTAGGCGGATACGGCCGCACCCGGCCACGGCGAATAGCGTCGGAACTGCCGAGAGTCGCGAAAGGCAAGGACCACCGTTGGCTCCTCGGGAGCTTCAGCGTCGATGCGCTGAGCCAGCAGAGAATGAAGAACCTCGAGCTGGCGGGCGAGGTCTGACGCCGCCTTCTCGCCGAGTGGACCCTGCACGCTGAAGTGCGCCGATCGGGCCTCGATCCAGGGTCGTTCCGCGGCCGACGACAGCCACGGCAACGCCACGGCAAGGAGGAGACCGACAAGGACCTCTGGACGGGTGGGCAGGAGCAAACGACAAGGAAACATGAAGCTATTTTAAAGAATCGATGTCAAAGGAGCAAATTCGCCCCTGCGGAACCCCATCGATGTCAGCAAAAAGGGGAGATATCTACCTTCGACGATCTATAAAAGCTCTTTACGCTGGGACAACAAAACCCTCATCTGGGACACCCTCGCCAAGCAACGAGAGCTACACTGCGCCCACTTCCCAGGAGACTGCAATGAACGATGCGAGCACGGCCCGCAGCCTGCCGATCGACCGCCTCGAGACGCTGCACTGCGACGCCGGCTGGCGGAACTACCACTTCGTCAAACTCGAAGCGGACGGCCTCGTCGGCTGGAGCGAGTTCGACGAGGGCTTCGGCTCACCGGGCGTCACCGCTGCCATCGAAGCGCTTCGCCCGAGGGTTCTCGGACAGAACGCGATGCATCACGAGCGGCTCTTCCAGGAGCTACGCGGCGCGACGCGGCCGGCGTTCGGCTCGGTCGTCGCGCAGGCGATCGGCGCTCTCGAGAACGCCGTGCTCGATCTGAAGGCAAAGGCTCTCTGCGTGCCCTGCTACGAGCTGCTGGGCGGCAGGATGCGCGATCGCATTCGCGTCTACTGGTCGCACTGCGCCACGTGGCGCATCGTCGCTCCCCAGTTCTACCCGCCCGCGATCGAGACCCTCGATGACGTTCGGGCCATGGGACAGGAGGTCCGCGACCGGGGTTTCACGGCGCTCAAGACGAACGTCTTTCGCTTCACCGAAAAGGGCGCGAGGAGCTGGGCTCCGGGGTTCAACTTTCCCTTCGCTCCGGAGCTGAACGTCGAGCGCGAGGTGCTGCGTGACCTTCGGGCGCATCTCGAGGCCTTTCGCGACGGAGCCGGCCCCGACGTCGACATCCTTCTCGACCTGAACTTCAACGCCAAGACCGAGGGCCTGCTCAAGATCGTCCGCGAGCTCGAGGATCTCGATCTGTTATGGATCGAGATCGACACGCCGAGTCCCGAGGCACTAGCCACGGTCCGTCGAGCGAGTCGTCATCCGATCAGCTCCTGCGAAACGTTGCTCGGAACGCACGCCTTCGTTCCCTACTTCCGCGAACAGGCGGTCGACGTCGCGATCGTCGACACGCCTTGGAACGGCGTCTGGCAGTCGATGAAGATCGCTGCGATGGCCGAGGCGCACGAGGTCAACGTCGCACCGCACAACTTCTATGGCCACCTCTGCACGATGATGAACGCGCACTTCTCTGCCGCCGTACCCAACCTGCGCATCATGGAGACCGACATCGACCGGATCCCCTGGGACGACGAGCTCTTCACCCGCCTGCCCGCCTTCGAGGACGGTCATCTCATCCTCGACGACACGCCTGGCTGGGGCACGGAACCCAACGAAGAAGCGGTGCGCGAGAGGCCGCCCAAGAGCGGCCCCGGCTTCCTGGTCAACCGTCGCGGCGCGGGCGAGTAGCGCCTTCGATTCACTCGATCGAGGGAAAACCGTGAACTCCAAGCGACTACCTTCGTAGAAAAGATAGTCATCTCTTGGAGACGCTATGAAGAGACCTGAGCCGAAACTCAGCGAATCTGCCTTTCGCGTGCTGCTCGCACTCGCCGACCACGACAAGCACGGTTGGGCCATCTTGAAGGACATCGAAGAATCGAGCGGCGGCGGTGCACGTCTGAGCGCAGGCACCCTCTACGGTCTGCTCAAGCGACTCCTCGATCAGGGTCTGGTGGCCGAGTCCGCAGAGCGCCCACCGCAGCGCTGGGACGACGAACGTCGTCGCTACTACACGCTGACGGAGCACGGGCGCGGCGTTGCCCGCCTCGAAGTCGAGAAGCTCGAACGCACGCTGCAAACGGCGCGGCGGCGCGGACTGCTCGTCGACGGAGTCACCTCTTGAGCCGCTCACGCCGCCCGCTGCGCTGGCTCACGCGCCTCTATCCCGAGCGTTTCCGCGACCGCTTCGGAGAGGAAATGCTCGGCGTCTTGGAAGACGATCTCGGGTCGCGAGAGACGCGCGGCGAACGCGCCGCCTTCTGGGGCCGCTCCGTCCTCGGCGTCGTTCGCACCGCACCCGCCGAACACCTCGCGGATCTGGGACAGGATTTCAAGCTCGTGCTGCGCTCCGCCCGTTCACGCCCCTTCTTCTTTCTGATCTCGGCCCTTTCGATGGGCCTCGGCCTCGGCGCGATGACGACGATTCTTGCGACGCAGCAGACGGTCTTCCTGACGCCTCTGGCGGGCGTCGAAGCTCCCGAGCGCCTGATCAACGTCAAGCCCTGGTCGACCCATCAGGAGAGCTTCACCTCACTCTCCTATCCGGACTACCGGGACCTCGTCGCGGGAGCGCGCCACGTCGAGGGGATCACTGCCTTCCTCGGAACGAGCCTGGTCTTCCAGGCGAGCGCCGACGACGAACCGCAGACGCAGCTCGCGCAGGCGACGACGTCGAACTTCCTCGAGGTCGTCGGCGTGCCGGTCTTCCTCGGTCGCTACTTCACCGAAACCGAGGAACGGCGTCGCTCGGCGACGGCCTTCGTGTCGCACAAGTTCTGGGAAGAGCGGCTGGGCAGCCCGCGCACGCTCCCGAACCTGCAGATCAACGGCCAGACCTTCGAGATCGTCGGCGTCGGCGCACCGGGCTTTCGTGGACTCCTCAAAGGCTTCCCCTCCGACCTCTACGTGCCGCTCGGTGCCAGCGAATCGCTCGGCTTCCCCGCGCTCGACAACCGCAAGGCACGCTGGCTGGAGCTCGTCGCTCGACTCTCCCCTGGAGCCGAGCCGACCACAGCGGCGGCCGACTTCCAACGCCTTGGGCAGCTCGCTGCGAGCGAGCACGCCGAGCTCAATCGCGATCTCCAGATCCAGATCGAGGCGACGACGGGCCTCGACGCTGACTACCGACGCGGACTCGCACTCTTCCTTTCGGCACTGCTCGGCGTCGGCGCTCTGGTCCTGGCCATCTCTCTCCTCAACGTGGCTGGGATGATGGCAGCACGCTCTGCAGATCTCGAACAGAGCTTCGCGATTCGCCACGCGCTCGGCGCGCCCCGTCACCGTCTCGCACGACTCGTCTTCGTCGAGGCCCTGCTGCTCGCCGTGCTGTCCGGAGGTGTCGGCCTGGCCGTCGCTCAGGTCGGAGTGCAGCGAGCAAGCAGCATCTTCGCCGCCGTCGACGAACGGATCCACCTCGTTGTCGGGCTGGAACCGGAGGCATTCGTCGCACTGCTCGGTCTCGTGGTCCTCGTCGCCCTCCTCACGGCGAGCGCTTCCGGCCTGACGCGCCTCGGCAACCGGGGCCTGAAGGCTCGAGGATTGCTGGCAGCGAGGCAGCGCTGGCGCCGAGCACTCGTCGTGAGCCAGGTCGTGCTTTCGTTCGTGGTGCTCGCGGCGGCTGCTCTGTTCACGACGGTTCTGCAGCGCTCGAACGACATCTCCCTGGGGTTCGATCCAGATCCAGTCGCCGCCACTTCGATCAACGCGCGCCTGGCGAGCAACGGAAGCGACGTGCTGCAGGAGGCGCGGCGCCGTGTCGAAGCACTCGCCACGATCGAACGAGCTGCGCTGACTGACCGCGTGCCGCTGAGCCTCGGAGCCCGCTTCTATCCCAATCGGGCGAGCGTCGAAATCACCGGTCTCCAGGCACCCGACGGGGCCCAAGGCTTCGCTGTCGAGCACTCGACCGTCAGCGCCGGCTACTTCGAGACGATGTCGATCGACCTGCTTGCCGGGCGCGATTTCACGTCGACCGAAGCCGAGGGCGCTCCTGCTGCGATCGTGAACCAGACCTTTGCCGACCACTTCCTCGACGGGCGGGCACTCGGCCGGGAAGTCGTCGTCAACGGCGAGACGGTCGAGATCGTCGGCATCTGCGCACCGACGAAGGCGCGAACGCTCGACGAGGTGGAGGTGCCGCTCTTCTACCTCTCGTTCGAGCAACAACGACCGCCGCGCGCAACGCTCTTGGCCAAAGCCTCTGCCGACCCGAACGCAGCCCTCCCGGAAATCCGTGACATCCAGCGCTCCGTCGCTCCAGGTCTACCGATCCAGGAGCTCGGCACGCTGAAGGATCGGCTCGCCTCTGCCCTCCTCCCCCAGCGCATCGCCGCTGCGGCCGCCGGCACCCTCGGCACGCTTGGTCTGCTCCTCAGCGCCACCGGCCTCTACGGGGTGCTCGCCCATTGGGTGAACTCGCGGACGAGAGAGCTGGGACTTCGCGGCAGCCTCGGCGCGGGACCCACCGACCTGCTCGCGCTGGTGCTGCGACAGGGTGCCGGTCTGACCATGCTCGGGATCGGACTTGGGATACCGATCGCGGCCGCCGTCTTGTTCTTGATGCGGGGCTTCCTGTACGGGATGAGCCCTCTTCAGCCCGTGGTCTTCGTGCTCGCCGCGGCCGTGCTGCTCGCTGCGGGCATCGCGGCCAGCGTCATCCCGGCACGGCGAGCCCTCGGCGTCAGCCCGCTCGAGGCCCTGCGCGACTCGTGCCGCGTCACCGATCGAGTCACGTTGAAGCGGGAGCAGTTGGAGGGCTGAGACGGGGCCGAGACGAGCGGTATGCTCGCTCCACGACCCACAACTCAACCTCGGGGGACTCGCGCATGCCCTGGCGACACCATCTCGGCCGATCACTGATCGTCTCCTGCTCTCTGCTGATCTCGGGGAGTGCTTTCGCATCGAACGACGCCGTGCCGGCGGCCAGCGCTACGCCGGAGAGCGTCGGCATGTCGAGCGAGCGCCTGGAGCGTCTCAACTCAGCGCTCGTAGGCTACGTTGCGCGAGGTGAGCTTCCAGGTGCGGTTGCCCTCGTCGCGCGGCGCGGCAAGGTCGTTTACTTCAACAATGTCGGCTACAGCGAGCTCGAGAACAAAACTGCCCTCGAAAAGGACTCGATCTTTCGCATCGCGTCGCAGACGAAAGCGCTCGTCAGCACCGCCATCCTCATGCTGCAGGAAGAGGGCAAGCTCCTCATCTCGCACCCGCTGCATCGCTACCTCCCGGCCTTCAAGGACCACAAGGTCGCCGTGCCCGTCGAAGGAGGAACCTACGCGCTCGTCCCGGCGAAGCGAGCCGTCACCCTTCGCGACCTGCTGACTCACACGTCGGGCGTCAGCTACGGCAACGGCCCGGCGGCCGATCGATGGGCCGAGGCCGAGATCCAGGGCTGGTACTTCGCGCATCGCGACGAGCCGATCCAGGACACCATCAACCGGATGGCCGCGCTGCCCTTCGACGCGCACCCGGGCGAGAAGTACATCTACGGCTACTCCACGGACATCCTGGGCGCCGTCGTCGAGGTGGCCTCGGGAAAGACGCTCGACGCCTTTCTCCGCGAGCGGCTGTTCGAGCCCCTCGGCATGACGGACACCCACTTCTACCTGCCAAAGAGCAAGGCCTCGCGCCTGGTGACGGTCTACGCGGCGAGCCCTGAAGGACTCGTTCGCAGCCCCGATACGAGCACCATGATCGGCCAGGGCGAGTATGTCGACGGCCCCCGAAAGAGCTTCTCCGGCGGTGCCGGACTCGTCTCCACGGCGCACGACTACGCGCGCTTCCTCCTCGCCATGGAGAACGACGGCGAGCTCGACGGCCACCGCATCCTGACGCCCAAGACCGTACAGCTGATGACCTCGAACCACGTCGGCGACCTCTTCGGCTGGGGCCCCGGCACGGGCTTCGGCCTCGGCTTCTCCATCGCTCTAGATCTCGGCGCGCGCGGCACGCCCGGCACGGAGGGCGAGTTCGCCTGGGGCGGCGCGTACCACACGAGCTACTGGGTCGACCCGGTCGAAGAGCTCGTCGTCGTCTACATGACCCAGGTCATCCCCGCGGGCGACATCGACGACCACGCGATGGTGCGGAACCTCGTCTACTCGGCGATGGTCGAGTCGAACGTCCCGTAGCGTCACCGGCACCAGCCGACCGTCGAACTTGCGCGCCGGGACCGTCGAAGGAGCAAAACCCACGAAGGAGT
>JBCCLJ010000197.1:0-13145 GCA_039026915.1 Acidobacteriota bacterium | reverse complement strand
CGCCACCGCTCGCCGATCAGCTCTGGCTCGAGGAGGTCTCGCTCTGGCTGACCCCGGAAGAGAGAGCGGCCTTCGCCGAGCTCGAGACCGAAGCGGAGCGCGATCTCTGGCGCCGCGACTTCTGGCGCCGACGCGACCCGGCACCCGAAGTTCCCTTTCACCCCCTGAAGGAGGAGTTCAGCCGACACCTTCGTGCCCTCCGCGACTACGGCTTCCGTCCCGGCGAGGAGCGGGGCCAGCTGCTCCTGCTGCACGGCCGACCCACCCGCGCCTACGGGAGCGAGTGTGCGACCGCCGCGGACGCGACGCCGACCGACGACCGGGTCCAGCCGGTCACCTGCATGCCGTCGCGCCCTCACCAGCTCTACGACTTCCGGCCCGCAGGCGCGCTCGACGAAGCCATCGTCTTTGTCGAGGAGGACGGCCACTGCCGGCTCTTCGACCCCGAGCGTCATCGCTTCAGCTACCAGCGGAGCTTCGGCGTGGCCCTGTGTCGGGGCTCCGGAGATCTTCCCTGGCGGCTCGACGGAGCTCTCCGAAACCCGGCCTCCTGGGACGAGATCCGCTCGCGCGGCCTGTCGCTCGCGGCGCTCCGCGACGCCGTTGCGCCCCTCTCCGCAGCTCACTCCGGCGAGCCGCGCTTGGAGGTCGCGGAGTTCGCCTGGGTTCCCGAGGAGAGCGTCGCCGTCGTCCGCGCGCACCTCGTCGTACCGGTCGATCTCGCCTGGCGGTCGCGGCCGCTCCCCTGGCGCGTGCTGCAGCTGCAAGCGGATGCCTACCGGGAGGGAGAGCTCGTGGCCCGGGCCGACACGACGACGACGATCTCTGGTGACCCCGGCAGCGAGCTCCGCCTGCGCTGGGAGCTCCGACTGCCACCGGGCAGTTACGGTCTCGTGCTCCGCCTCGAAGACGAGGAGCCCCATCTCTTCACCACGGCCACGTTTCCGCTCGACGTGCCATCGGAGAGCCGTATCTTCCCGAAGGTCGAGCCGATCCGAACGGCGACGGAGCCGACTCTCCGCCTCGCCCCGCTGCCGGGCCTTCAGAGCGGAGTGGTGACCGCCGAGCTGCTGCGCTTCCCAGCAGACCTGGGGGAAGTGCAGTACCTGCTCGACGAGCTGGAGGTCGCCGTGAGCGATCAGCCTCCCTTCACGGTGGAGGTCGATCTCGGTGTGCTGCCGCTCGAAAAGCGGCTCGAGGCCGTCGCGCGCGACCGCTCGGGAACGGCGATCGCTCGCGACTCCATCACCGTGAACCAATCGCTGCACCGCTTTACCGTCGAGCTGGATGAGCTCGGCGATGTCGCAGCCGGCGAGCTCCGACTCACGGCGAGGGCGCACGTGCCTCTCGGACGCCGCATCGACTCGCTGAGTCTTTTCGTCGAGGACGAGGAGGTCGTCCGCGAGCAGGACGTCCACTTGACCTACCGTCGTCGCCTCGCTCCCGGCTCGCTCGCCCGAGGGCAGGGGCTCCTTGTTCGCCTCGTCGCCCGGCTCAACGACGGTACGACGAAGGAAGAGACGCGACTGCTCTCCGCAAACGCCTCGGAGCGGGTGGACGTCGAGCTGGTCGAAGTCTTCGCAGGGGTCCGCGACAGGAAGGGTCGGCCGCTTCTCGATCTCCAGGCGACCGACTTCACGGTGCAGGAGGATGGCCGCGTCCAGACGGTTCGCTCCTTCCGCCGCGTCGAGGAGCTGCCGCTCTACGTCGCGCTGCTGCTCGACACCTCGGGATCGATGGTGGAAGAGATGAGCGCGCTGCGCGAAGCGGCGACGAACTTCCTCGATCACGCTCTGCGCCCCGATGATCGCGCCACGTTGCTTCCTTTCACCTACCGCGCCTTCGTCGCGGTGCCCTTCACCAACGACCTCGAGCGCCTTCGCGCCGCCGCAGCAGCGCTCCTCGCGCGCGGCGGGACGAGCGTGCTGAACAGTGCGGTGCAGTCGCTGCACTATCTCCGGCAGGCGCCGGGGAAGCGCGCACTCATCGTGGTCAGCGACGGCTTCGATCGAGACAGCACTCTGACCTACGACGACGTGCTCGACTACGCAACGCGCGTCGACATAGCGATCTACACGATCGGCCTCGGAGGCCGAAAACGAAGACCTCTCCTCCGCGGCCTCGCCGAGCGCACCGGAGGACTCTACTTCCCGATCGCCGAGCCGAACGAGCTGACCGACGTCTTCGCAGCGATCGAGACCGAGCTGCGCAGTCAGTACCTCCTCACCTACGAGCCGACCCCGAGCGCCTCCGACGGCTTTCGCCGCATCCGCATCGACGTCGACCAACGCGGTGCTCGAGTGCAGGCACGCCCCGGCTACTATCCCTGAGGCGTCTCGACGGGGGCGTCTTCGGCCCGTACCGCTCTGCGAAGATGAGCGGGTCGTCCCGAGCTCATCCGTCATGCACCTCGTCCTCCTCCTCTTTGCCTTGCCACTGGCCGCCGAAGACGCGAGCGTCCTGGCAGCGGCGAGCCGTCTCGTCGTCGTGGCCGACGCCGACGACGAGCGCATCGCGACGGTGCGCGCGGCGATCGCGTTCTGGGAGGACGTCTTTGCGGAGCTCCAGCTCCAGTGCCCTCTCGGCGGCGTCACGGTCGACTCCTCGTCTCCGAGAAGGAGCCTCGAAACCTACGCTCGATCGCTGGCCCAGCAGGCAGGCCGCAGCGGCTCGGGACCCGGTCCACCGGCGCCTCGAGAGCTGCTCGAACAGGACGCTGCGATCGTGCTCCTGCTCTCGCAGCAGAAGCTCATGCCCTTCGCCTGGCCGCTGCAAGGGAGCGGTCCTCGCTTCCTTGTCGCCTTACCCCGTGACGCGAATGTCGAGATCGCCAAGCACGAGCTCGGGCACACCCTCGGGCTGCGTCACGGCGCTTCGACGGGTTTGATGTGTATGCCGTGCGCGGCCGGGAGTCGGCGCGAGCTCAACGCGGCGGAGCGCCGCGAGCTCCAACGCCTCTACGGCGCCGAGCCCTGATCGGCACTGAACCGGCGCTCGTCGACCGAGTACAGATCGAGCACCCCGCCGAGCGCCGTCGAAACCTGCCGCGCCGTCTCCTCGGTGACGAAGCCCGGATCGATCAGCTCCTGCCGGAACCAAGTGGTCCTCACCAGGTAGCGCCAGGGATCGACCACGCTGCTGAAGCGCAGGTACTGCTGCTCGTAGAGGTAACGGGCCAGCAGATGGAAGCCCTGCTCCGGACGAAACTCGCCGGAGTGCGAACGCAGGTTGTTGCGCACGTAGGTCTCGATCTCGCCGTCCTCCAGGTAGCGACGTGCGAGCAGGTTCGACTGAAAGTCCTCGACCCGGCTCAGCGCAAACTCGGCGAGCTCGCGCGCTGCGACCGGCAGGCCCGCATCGCGACAGGGGTCGGCACGCTCGAAGCTCGGCGCCGCGAAGTGACGCAGGTCCTGTGACGCCTCTTCGAGGACTCGCTGGAAGGCGGAAGCCAGCGCTGCCACCGCCACCTCGACCTCCGCCTGTCGAGGCTCCGGCACGTCGACCCAGCCGGCCTCGGTCGCCAGATGGGCCCACTCATGCGCCGTGCGCGCCGCGAGCATCAGGCGCTCGTAGGGCGGCGCCGGTTCGAGCCGGCGACGCATGCCCTTCTCGTCGAGGTTGTAGGCCACCTCTTTCTCCGTCAGGTGCATGTAGCTGAGACCGTCCTGGTCGGCATGCTCTTCGTCCGGCTCGGGGAGCGCCTCCGCATCGGCCAACGACTCGACGAAGTCGCGGCACACGCGGCCGCACACCGCGAGATCGTCCCTGACGCTCTCAGCGCCTTTTCGGCTCAAGGGGCCCAGAGCCGCGCGGGTTTCCTCGAGGCTCTCAGCGCTGTTGGGCGACCAGAGAACACGACCGTCGCGGCCCCCGGTCACGACGACGCGGGGGCGCTCTTCGACGAGCCACCGGGCAAGGCCCGACACCGCGTCGGCGTCCGGCTGACCGAACTGCGCGTAGTAGTCCGTGGCCACCGACTGAACGACGGCAGCGCAGCGCTGTGCGCCTTGCTGCAGCTCGGGGTAGAGGCCTTCAGCGACGACGAGTCCCGTGTCGGGCACCGACAGCATGCGCTCTCCGGCGTCCTTCTGTGGCGGACGTAGCTGTGCATGGAACATCGACGCACTCCGCGCGGCGAGCTCGCCGAAGACTCCGGCAGCCTCGGCGTCCGGGCGCACGCTGCGAGAGCAACCGACTCGAAAGTCCTCGAGCTCCGCGTCGCTGCGCAACATCCAGTAGCTGAGGTTCTGCACGTAAGCAGGAGCCACCTGCTGCGCGACGCCCATGCGGGCGACCAGGAGGAGCTGGGCGACGCCGAACTCGATCGACGAGCGCTCGAGATCGAAGTCCGACTCTTCGACGAGCCACGCCATCCGGTGAAAGGGCTCGAAGTAGGGGCGTACCGGCGCCAGGCCGCCCCCTCGGCGTACGACGCAGACGTGCTGCAATCGAGGAGGGAACCAGTCGAGCCCGCTGTGCCGATGCAGTTCGTCGAGCCGGCTCCAAGCGAGGCCGAAGCAGCGGTCGAAGGTATCGAGCCACTCCCGGCCGAAGACCCCTCTCGCATTCAGCTCGTCGCGCATCGCCGCAGAGATGCCGGACGGACTCAGATGCTCTGGAGGCAGCACGACGAGCTCCTCGTGCCGCAGAAAGTAGTCGAAGGAGCTTGGCGTCATTGATCGGTCCCCATCGTGCTCTACCTTGCCAGATTCCGGCGCCTCGCGAACGCCGAACCGACGTTCCCGAGGCCAGCACTTCGTGACACCATGAGCGCTTCGATCACAACTCGAAGGACAGGCCACCATGGCTCAGGCGACGGCTGCATTTTCTTTCAGCGCCAAGGTTCAACTCAGCAACGTGCCGGGCGTGCTCGGAGCGCTGTGCTCCGCCATCGGCGAGGCCGGCGGCAACATTGCCGCACTCGAAGGCTTCGAGGCCAAGGGCCGCACCGTCACGCGCGACATGGCGGTGGCGGCGGCCGACGAAGAGCACGCCCAGAGCATCCTCGAAGCGATGCGCGGGGTGGAGGGCGTCGAGATCCTCGACCACTACGACCGCACCTTCCGCATGCACGAAGGCGGCAAGATCGAAGTCCTGCCGCTGTGCGCCGTCGGCGATCGCGACGATCTCTCCATGGCGTACACGCCCGGCGTGGCGCGCGTCTGCATGGCGATCCACGACGATCCGCCTCTCGCGCACCGTTACACGATCAAGAAGAACACCGTCGCGATCGTCTCGGACGGCACCGCCGTGCTCGGACTCGGCGACATCGGACCCGAGGCCGCCATGCCCGTGATGGAGGGCAAAGCGCTGCTCTTCAAGGAGTTCGCCGGCGTCGACGCCTTCCCGGTGTGCCTCGCGACCAAGGACCCCGAGGAGATCATCGAGACCGTCGAGCGCATCGCGCCGACCTTCGGCGGCGTGAATCTCGAGGACATCGCGGCTCCGGCCTGCTTCGAGATCGAAGAAGCTCTCAAGGAGCGACTCGACATTCCCGTCTTTCACGACGATCAGCACGGCACCGCGGTCGTCTGTCTCGCCGCGCTGCGCAACGCGCTCAAGATCACCGGCAAAGAGATGGAGGATCTGTCGATCGTCATCGCCGGCATGGGTGCGGCCGGCCTCGCGATCGGCAAGATTCTCATCAACGCCGGTGCCGGAGAGATCGTCGGCGCGGACAGCCGAGGTGCGATCTATCCGGGCCGCGAGAACCTGAACTACGCCAAGGAGTGGTTCGCCGAGAACACGAACCCCGACCGCAAGAGCGGCACGATCTCGGAGATCCTGCGGGGCGCCGACGTCTTTCTCGGCGTCAGCGCACCGGACCTGCTCTCGGCGGACGATCTGCGCGGCATGGCCAAGGATCCGATCGTCTTCGCCATGGCCAACCCGAACCCCGAGATCCGCCCGGAGGCGGCCGAGGGCCTCGTCTCGATCATGGCGACCGGACGCAGCGACTACCCGAACCAGATCAACAACGTGCTCGCTTTCCCGGGGATCTTTCGCGGCGCACTCGACGTGGGCGCGACGGACATCACCGAGAACATGAAGCTGGCCGCCGCCGACGGCATCGCCGCGTCGGTGTTGGACGACCAGCTCGGCCCCGAGCTCATCGTGCCGTCGGTGTTCGACACCTCGGTCGTCGAGCGCGTCGCCCCAGCCGTCGCCGAAGCCGCACTTCGCGACGGCGTCAGCCGCAGCGCCAAAGACGAGTGAGCGACCGCGGCCGTCGGTCGCTCCTCCTCGCCGGCGGCCTCTGGGTTGTCGCCTGGCTCCTCTCGGCGTGGATCTCCGACGACGCGTTCATCACCTACCGAACGATCGACAACGCGCTCGGCGGCAACGGCCTGCGCTGGAATCCCGACGAGCGCGTCCAGTCCTTCACCCATCCGCTCTGGCTCTTCGTCCAGCTGCCGTTTGTCGCGCTGACCGGACGACCCGCCCTCGCCGGGCTCGCCGTCAGCTTCGCTCTCGGTCTGCTGACGCTCAGGCTTCTGGTCACGCGGGTCGCACGATCGCCCCAACACGCGGTCGTGGCGATCGTGCTGCTCGCAGCGTCACGCGCCTCGCTCGACTACGCGAGTTCCGGACTCGAAGACCCGCTGACTCGATTTCTGATCGTGCTCCTGGCGGTGCGCTTGATCGAGCCGTCGACGAGCGCGCGGCGACAGGCTGGCTCTCTCGCTCTGCTCGCCGCGCTCGGTGCCCTGTGCCGACCCGACGCACTCCTCTTCTTCCTGCCCGCTCTCGTTTGGGAGGGATGGCAGCGTCGCAGTGAGTGGCCTCGCTATCTCTCCGGCGTCGTTCTGGGCTTTCTTCCGCTCCTCACCTGGGGAATCTTTGCTTTCGTCTACTTCGGTTTCTTCCTGCCAAACACCGCCTACGCCAAGCTGGGCATGGGCGTTCCGCGCCACGGACTCCTGCTGCAGAGCTTCGCCTATCTCGCCGACTCGCTGAGCAGAGATCCGCTGACCCTCGCAGCGCTCCTCGTCGCCGCGGCGAGCGTCTGGCGCGGGCGGGAGCGCGTCGCCCTCCTTCTCGGCGCCGGCGCCGGGCTCTATCTCCTCTTCGTGCTGTGGATCGGCGGCGACTACATGTCCGGGCGACTCCTCGGCTCGCCGCTGCTGCTCGCAGCTCTGTGCCTGGCCCGCTACGAGCGGTCCCCCGGCCCACGCGCGCTGCGCTGGTCCGTGCCTGCGGCCGCCGCTCTGCTCGTCGCGGGCCTGGCGAGCCCAATGGTCACCAGCACCGTCGGCCCTTACGGCGTCGGCGACGAACGTCGCGCGCACCATCCCTACACCGGACTCGTCTACGCGCTGACGTCGCCGCGCTGGCCCGAGCACTCGCTGCGCTACGCCGGCGAGCAGGCACGAGCACGCCAGCAGATCGAGGTATCCGGGGCCATCGGCCTCTTCGGCTACTACGCCGGCCGCGACACGACGATCGTCGACATCTTCGGCCTGTCGGACCCGCTGCTCGCACGCCTGCCGGGCATCGTCGTCAGCCCGACGCCAAAGGCAGGGCTGCGCAACTGGCGGCCCGGGCACGCACAGCGCCCCGTCCCCGAGGGCTACGTGGAAACGCTCTTGACCGGCAAGAACCAGATTGCCGACGACGACCTGTCTCGCTACTACGACGTTCTCCGCGAAGCGGTCACGGGGCCGGTCTTCTCCGTTGCGCGCTGGCGACGGGCGCTCGGTCTCCAGCTGGGCCAGTACGACGAGCTGCTCGACGCCTACGTGGAGCGGAACGAACCGCTCTTCCGTACTTTTGGGCCCTCCTCGGAGACCCTCTGGGCACCCGAGACCGAAGAAGGAAAGCCGACGCTCGGGCTGCAGTAGCATCCGAGGTCGGTGTTCCACTCACAGTCTGCTCCGCCTCGACGTCGCTGCGCGACGGATTTCCGCGACGAGCTCTCGGAAACGGCAGGGGTTCGCCCGCTGCGATCGCTTCGGGACGTCTCCTGATGCAGGCCTACGTGCTGCGACGCCTGCTCGCCCTCCTGCCGACGCTCATCTTTGCGAGCCTGATCGTCTTTCTCTCTCTCCGGCTCGTACCAGGCAGCGTCGTCGACCTGATGCTGGCGCAGAACGACATCGCCACCGGGCAGGACCGAGAGCGCATCGAGCAGGCGCTGGGCCTCGACCGCCCGCTCGTCGTCCAGTACTTCGTCTGGGCGGGTCAAGCCCTGACCGGGGACCTCGGGGCGTCTCTCTGGCAGAACACCCCGGTGACGGAGATGCTCACGGAGCGCATTCCGGTGAGCTTCGAGCTCGGACTGCTGGCGCTCCTCGTCGCTCTTTCGGTCGCCATCCCGATCGGCGTCTACGCGGCGATGCGACAGGACGGTTGGGGCGACTACGTCACGCGCTCCTTCTCCATTCTGATGCTCGCCGTACCGAGCTTCTGGCTGGGGACGCTGGTCATGGTCTTCCCGTCGGTCTGGTGGCGCTGGGCACCGGAGCTCCAGTACACCCCGTTCTTCACCGATCCTCTGAAGAATCTGGGTCACATGATCGTGCCGGCTATTCTGCTCGGCCTGTCGCTGTCGGCGGTGACGATGCGCCTGACGCGCACGATGATGCTCGAGGTCATGCGCCAGGACTACATTCGTACGGCGCGCGCCAAGGGCGTCAGCGAGCTCGGCGTCGTCGTGCGGCACGCTTTGCGCAACGGTCTCATTCCGGTGGTCACGCTGATCGGTCTGCAGGCTCCTCTACTCATCGGCGGCTCGGTGATCATGGAGCAGATCTTCGTCATTCCGGGCATGGGCCTGCTGCTGCTCGAGGCCGTCTTCCAGCGCGACTACCCGGTCGTCTCCGGGGTCTTTCTCTGTGTCGGTCTCGCCGTGCTCCTGATCAATCTGCTCGTCGATCTCAGCTACGGCTTCCTCGACCCGAAGGTGCGCCACCAGTGACCACCGCCGAGTTCACGAAGACGCCGACGCTGCGCCGGCGACGCAGGCCCTGGGTCGCACTGATCCAGAGGCTCTTTCGCGAGAAGCCGTTCGGCGCTCTCGCCGGCGGCGTCTTCCTCGTCTTCCTTCTCGGCGGCGTCTTCGCGCAGATCATCGCTCCCCACGGCGTCAACGACACCGACATGCGGCACCGCCTCGAAGCTCCGTCGCTGCAGTTTCCGATGGGGACCGATCACGTCGGTCGCGACGTCTTCTCGCGCATCCTCTATGGCGCCCAGCTGTCGATGATCGTCGCCTTCGGAGCGGCCGGGCTCTCAACGCTGATCTCGCTTCTGCTCGGCGGGCTCTCCGGCTACTTCGGCGGCCGCCTGGACCTGCTCGTGCAACGCTTCGTCGACGCCTGGATGACCTTCCCGGACCTCGTTCTCCTCATCGTCGTCGTTTCGGTCGTCGGGCCCGGCACGGTGCAGATCATCGTCATCCTCGGCCTGCTCTACGGCATCGCCGGCTCGCGCATCGTGCGCAGCGCGGCCGTCTCGGTGCGGGAGCAGACGTACACGCACGCGGCCCAGTCTCTCGGAGCGAGCGACGCCCACATCCTCTGGCGACACGTCGTTCCGAACGTGATGCCCGTCGTCATCGTCCTCTTCACGACACGCATCGGCGCGGTCATCCTGGCCGAGGCGGGCCTGTCGTTCCTGGGCCTGGGCGTGCCGCCGCCGGCGCCGACGTGGGGCGGCATGCTCAGCGGCGCCGGTCGAACCTACATGTACCTCGGCCCTTGGCTGGCGCTGGCTCCGGGTCTCTGCCTGACGATCGTCGTCTTCTCGATCAACATCTTCGGCGACGCTCTGCGCGACCTTCTGGATCCCAAGATGCGGAGGCGCGGATGAGGCTCGCAGTTCTCTCACTCGCTCTTCTCCTCGCGATGGGCTGCGGCAGGGCGAGGCGCATCGACCCGCCACCGCCTACCGCGGAGCCGCAGTACGGCGGCACCCTGAACGTCGCGACGGTCTACCGCACGCTGTCGGCGCTCTCCTGGGATCCCGCCGACTGGGCCTGGAAGACGAATCACGATGTCGGCTCCATCTACGAGCAACTCTTTGCGGCCGACCTCGATCAGGCGGTCGGCAAGGGAGGCAGCGAGCGCTTTCTCGTGGAAGCGTTCCTGCCCGAGGGGGTGCGGCGCGGCGAGCTTGCCGAGAGCTGGCAGTGGCTCGACGACCTGACGCTCGAAGTCGTCCTGCGACGTGACGCGCTCATCGTCCCCAAGCCCGGACTCCTCGACGAGCCGAGGCCGATCGACGCCTATGACGTCGTCGACAGCTACGAGCGCACGCGCGACAGCCCGAAGAGGATCTCGACCTACTACGAGCACATCGACAGCGTCGAGGCGACCGGCGACTTCACCGTCGTCTTTCGCTTCAATCGGTACAACGCCGAGTGGGCGTATCGCTTCGGCTACGGTTTCTACTCGTCGATCGTGCCGCGCGAGGTCGGAGCGGCCGACACGCAGGACTGGCGCAACGCGACCGGTAGCGGCCCGTTCATGCTCGACGAGTACATTCAGGGCAACCTGCAGTCGTACGCGCGCAACGACCTCTACTGGGGTGAAGAGACCCTGCGCGGCACGAACTGGAAGATTCCGTTCGTCGACCGCGTCAACTACCGCGTCATCAAGGACGAAGCGACTCAGCTGAGCGCTCTGCGCACCGGCAAGATCGACATCGCCGAGGTGGTGCGCTGGATCGCGGTCGATCACCTCGAGAAGAGCACTCCCGAACTGCGGTGGTCGCGCTCGCTCGCCAACGTCGGCACGATGATCGCCCTGCGCACCGACCAGAAGCCCTTCGACGACCGTCGCGTTCGGCGCGCACTGAACCTCGCCGTCAACCATCAGGAGATCGTCGACGTCTTTCTCGGGGGCAACGGCGAGGTCTTCAACTATCCGATGAGCCCGGCCTTCGGCGACTACTTCCAACCGCTCGATCAGCTCCCCGAGGAAGCACAGATCCTCTTCGACTACCGCCCCGAGGAAGCCCGCGAGCTGCTGGCCGAGGCGGGCTACCCCGACGGCTTCTCGTTCACCATGCAGACCTGCAGCTGCAATCCGGCGCACGTCGATCTCGCACCGCTGCTCGTCAGCTACCTCGAAGAGGTGGGCGTCGAGATGGAGATTCAGACGCTCGAGTACGCGGCGTTTCTCTCCTCGATGACGACGCAGACCCATACGGCCGGCTATCTCTTCGACAGCGGCCACACGAATCCGACGACGAGTCTGCGCAAGAACTTCCTCTCCTCGTCGATCTGGAACCCGGCGATGTGGAACGTGGCCGAGCACGACCGGCGCCTCGACGAGATCCTCGCTGAGCGCGACGAAGGGCGTCGCAAGGAGCTCATTCATCGATTCACGGCGGAGATCGTCGGCGAGGCTCCCTACCTCTGGCTTCCTTCGCAGTACTTCTACACCGCCTGGTGGCCGTGGGTTCAGAACTACGGCGGCGAGCTGAGGGCCGGTGCCGTGCGCCCGGCACCGATTTACGCACGACTCTGGATCGACCAGGAGATGAAGAGGGAGATGGGCTTCTGAGCGCACTCCTGCAGATCGAAGAGCTTCGCGTCAGCTTCCCTTCGCGGCGCAAGGGAAGGGTCTTGGCGCTCGACGGCATCGACCTGAGCGTCGCGTCGGGCGAGACCCTGGCCCTGGTCGGCGAGAGCGGCTCGGGCAAGAGCATGACCGCGCTCTCGCTGCTCCAGCTCGTCCCCGAGCCGGGTCGCATCGAAGGCGGCCGCATTCGCTTCGACGGCCAGGACCTCCTCGCACTCGACAAACAGGGAATCCGCGGCGTGCGCGGGAACCGCATCGCCATGATCTTCCAAGAGCCCATGTCGTCCCTCAACCCGGTGCTGACGATCGGTGAGCAGGTCGCCGAGCCGATCCAGCTGCACCGCGACGTCGAACGCAACGAGGCGCTCGAGAGAGCAGGCGAGCTTCTGCGACGGGTCGCCATTCCCGACGCCGAGCAGCGGCTGAACGCCTACCCCCACGAGCTCTCCGGCGGCATGCGTCAGCGCGTGATGATTGCGATGGCCCTGGCCTGCGAGCCGGAGTTGATCCTTGCCGACGAGCCGACGACCGCGCTCGACGTCACCGTGCAGGCGCAGATCCTGTCGCTGCTCAAGCGCCTCACCGAGGAGACGAACGCAGCGCTCCTGCTGATCACGCACGACCTCGGCGTGGTCGCTCGCTACGCCGATCGCGTCGCCGTGATGTACGGAGGTCGCGTGGTCGAAACGGCGCCGGCTTCGGCGCTCTACCGAGCCCCGCAGCATCCGTACACGCGGGGGCTGCTCGCCTCGGTGCCGCGTCTCGACGGCGAAGATCGACGCCTCGTGCCGATCGAAGGTCAGCCGCCCGACCTCGCCGATCTCCCCGCAGGGTGCGCCTTCGCTCCCCGATGTCCTCTCGCCTTCGATCGCTGCCGACACGAACAGCCGTTGCTCGACGCGTCGAGCGACGACCACTGGCGTGCCTGCTTTGCCGAGGGGCCAGAGCCCCCGGGAGTCGCTCCTTGACCGACGCTGCTCTGCTCCGCGTCGACGATCTCCGCGTGCACTTTCCGGTGACGGAAGGTGTGCTGCGACGCCGGCACGTCGGCGACGTGAAGGCCGTCGACGGGGTTTCGTTCGAGGTGGCGCCGGGTGAAACGCTGGGACTCGTCGGCGAGAGCGGCTGCGGCAAGTCGACCACGGCGCTGAGCGTCCTGCGCATGCAGGAGCCAACGTCGGGCCGCATCGTCTTCGAGGGTCGCGACATCACCGACCTTTCAGCCACCGAGATGCGACCCATCCGTCGGCGCCTGCAGATGGTCTACCAGGACCCGTACGGCTCATTGAACCCACGGATGAGGGTGCGCGACATTCTCGGCGAGCCTCTGCGAGTGCACCGACTCACCGGGAGTCGCAACGCCTATCGCGCTCGGATCGCCGAACTGATGCAACTCGTCGGCCTGCTCCCGGCGATGGCCGACCGCTACCCGCACGAGTTCTCCGGAGGACAGAGGCAACGCATCGGCATTGCCCGCGCGCTGGCGCTCGAGCCGAGCCTGCTGATCTGTGACGAAGCGGTCTCGGCGCTCGACGTCTCGATTCAGGCGCAGGTGATCAACCTGTTCATGGACCTGCAGGAGAAGCTCGGTCTCTCGTATCTGTTCATCGCTCACGACCT
>JBCCLJ010000196.1:0-13145 GCA_039026915.1 Acidobacteriota bacterium | reverse complement strand
CGAGGCTCTCTCTCACCATGGACGCGCGACCCCACAAGCTCCTCTCTCGTCTCACCGTCCCGCTGATGATGCGGATGATTCGAAGCGCCGTCGAAGAGGACCTCGTTGCCGTCAAGGAGTACTGCGAAGGCGCGAGCTAACTCGAGAGCTTCGTCACGGCCTCTTCTCGCAGCCCGCGCTTGTAGATCTTCCCCGAGGCGATCCGCGGCAGCGGTTCGGCGGTGAGGAAGAAGTACCGCGGTACTTCGAACTTGGCGAGGCGCTCCGCCAAGAAGTCGCGCAGCTCGCCTTCATCGATCACTTCGCGCGAGTAGACGCTGGCACCGACCTCTTCACCCAGCCGATCGTCGGGCACCGCGAAGACGCAGGCTTCGAGGACCAGAGGGTGCTCGAGCAGCGCCGCTTCGACCTGGCCACAGCCGATGTTCTCTCCGCCGCGGATGACGAGGTCCTTGATGCGGTCGACGATGAAGACGAAGCCGTCTTCGTCGATCGTCGCGACGTCGCCGGTCTTGAGCCAGCGGCCCTCGGCGAAGGTCTCGGCCGTGGCCTCCGGGCGATTCCAGTAGCCGCGAAAGACGGAGGTGCCGCGGACCTGCAGCTCGCCGCGCTCGCCGATCGGCACCTCGTTTTCCTCCTCGTCGACGATGCGCAGATCGAGCACCGCGGAGCAGCGCCCGGAGCTCGCGGGACGGTGGAGGTAGTCCTCGCCTCCGATACCGACGCCGATCGCATTCGTCTCCGACATGCCCCACCCCGTGCCGGGCAGCGCGTTCGTGAACGACTCGTCGATCTGACCGACCTGCTCCGGCGCGCGCGGCGCTCCGCCGCCGCCCACCTGCAGGAGCGTGCCGAGATCGGCATTGGTGCGCGCCGCCGTGCGGACGAGGTCGCCGGTCATCGCCGCGGGAGCGACGAACGAGGTGATCTTCTCGCGCTCGATGAGCTCGGCCGCCTCCTCGGGGTTCCACTTGTACATCGACACCATCTTGCGCTGGTTGCGGTAGCAGCTGAGGTAGACCGCGTGCGAGCCGGTGACGTGAAAGAGCGGCACGGCGAGCAGCGTCGCCAACTGGATCTCGAGCTCCGGGGCCTCTTCGCCGCGCTCGAGCAGCGTCGCCTGTCCGTCGAGCTCCCAGGAGAGCAACGCGTGCAGGATGTTGCGGTGGCAGCTGACGACGCCCTTCGGATGCCCGGTGGAGCCCGAGGTGTAGAAGATCGTCGCATCGGCCTCGGGGGCGACGTCGATCTCGGGCATGACGGCCTCGATTCCCGCGAGCGCGTCTGCGAGGTCCGGAATGCCCGCGGGCAGCTCCTTACCCGGCCGAACCGCGATGACGCGGCAGTCCTCGACGCAGCCGGGCATCGCCACGATGCGATCGACGCGCTCCTGGTCGGCGAGCAGCACCTTCGCACCGCTGTCCTCGAGGCCGTACTGCATCTCCTCACTGGTCCAGAGCGCGTTCATGCAGACGGCGACCGCTCCAATCGACGTCACGGCCATGAAGCCCTGCACCCACTCCGGGTAGTTGCGCATCGAAATCGCGACCCGGTCGCCGGGCTCGATGCCGAACCCGTCGACGAGCAACCGAGCGACGCGCGCCGAGGCGAGGTACATCTCTTCGAAGGTCAGGCGCTCCTCGCCGTAGACGAAGAACGTCTCGTCGCTGCGCGTGTCGAAATAGAGCTGATGCAGATTGCGGGGGGCGTTCTTGAACGTGCGGCAGGGCTGACCGTAGAGCTCCTCGACGACGAGCTCGTAGTCCTCGCCCGGAGCCGTGAGTCGAGCGATGGCTTCGGACCTGGTGACCATGGAACCTCTGCTGAGCCCGTAGAGGGGCTCTGGTGGTGCGGCTCGCGGAGCCGTTGGATGAGATGCGGGTTGCCGGCAGAAACTAGCAGAACCAAGGCTCTGCCCAGCACGCCGACATCCAAGAGCCGAACTTCCGCGCGGCTCGCGCGAGCACCGGCTGCGCGGTCCGGTACCCGAACCCGAGATCAGGGACTCGTCGAGCTCCACGCTGCGGTGCTGCCGATCTCGAAGCCGTCGTAGAACTCCGACGCCGAGAGCAGCTGCCCGTTGAGGATCAGCAGGTTGCCCGTGTCGACGGCCGAGCCGTTGCCCACCATCTCGTTGACGACGAGGTCGACGCGGCCGTCGGCGTCGTAGTCGCCGGTCGCAGCGCTATAGCAGAGCGTGTCGCCGGCGTCGCCCGGAGCGTCACCGAGCGCTCCATAGATCTCGACGACCTCGAGGACCTCCTGTGACGGAAGGTTGGCGAGATCGACCACTTCGGGCCACGAGCCTCCCTGGCCGAGAAGGACGTGCAGCGCGCCGGCGTTCGAGCGCCCGAGCGGTGAGTCGTGCGGCGAGCCGACCATCAGGTCGGCCAGACCATCGCCGTCCACGTCGCCGTGCGCGGCCGTGTCGCCGGCGATCGCACCGGGCGACGGCCCGTAGATGTCGGTGACGCGAATCGAGCTCGGCAGGCTCGCACGGTTGGTGCTCAGACCGCGCAGTCGCCGCGCGTCGAAGACGATGTGACCGAGGCCCGAGAAGGAACCGTTCGGGCCGTTGCCCGTGATGTCACCGACGAAGAGATCGGCACGGCCGTCGCCGTCGTAATCGAGGCCACCGAGGATCTCCTCACCGAACTTCCGGTTGCCGCCAGCTCCGTCGAGCACGGTGGCCGACGACGTCCCCGGCTGGATCAGCTGCAGAGCGGTGGGCCAGGGCTCGGGAGCCGCGGGTACGGCCGAGCTCCAGTGAATGTAGAGCGTGCCGAAGGTCGTACCACCGATGCCGTGAGAGGAGTTGCCCCCCAAGGGCTGAAGCGTCGCCCCGCTGCGACTCAGCGCCTTGCTGGCGAGGATCTCGCCGCGACCATCGGCGTCGAGGTCGGCAACCGCCACCGTCGCGCCAAAGTGGCCGTGAGAACTGAACGGCGCCGCGACGTTCAGGACGTGCCCGTCGAGGAGGAACCCGGCCTGGCCAAGATCCGCAAGGTCAGCCGTCGCGTTCACCGCGAGATGCGATCCACCGCGAACGGCGTAGAGCGAGCCGGCGTGCGGGAAGCCGCCGAGCGCCTCCTGATCGGCGCCGATCACCAGGTCGGCAATACCGTCGCCGTCCAGGTCTCCCGTGCGCAGCCAGATGCCGAGACGGCCGCCGGAGTAGCGACCCCAGAGCGTGAAGAGCGCGACGCCCGGCGGCGGCGAGCGCAGATCGATCTCTCCCGAGGTCGCCGCCAGCGTGCGCAGAGCGGGACCGCCGACGAGCACCGTCACGGCGCCAGCGCCGACTCGCGTTCCCGGCGTGAAGTCCTGGCGGCACAGCAGCAGGTCACCGACGCCGTCGCCGGTGACGTCGTCCATCCAGATCTCGCTGCCCAGGTGCTCGCGACTCTGGTCGCCGTGAATCTGCAGCAGTCGCGGCTGCGGCTGCGACGTGTCGAGAGTGCCGGTCGTCGTGCCGTCGCCAAAGAGCAGGTGGACGGTGCCCGCCTGAGACCGGCCCGAGGGCGAGGCTTTCATCGCAGCAAAGGCGGAGTCGAGAAAGCCATCTCCGTCGACGTCGAAGCCGCCCGCGACCGGCACGCCCTGATTGCCGAGACCCACCGAGCCGAGACCCCGGAGGAGATGCACCTCGTCGCTCGTCGTCGCCAGGTCGACGACCTTGACCGGCTGCCCTGCCGCGAGTGCAGGGAGCAGCAGAAGCCCAATCATAGCTACCGATCTATATGCCATCGCTCGACCTTAGCCCAGTCCGCGCGAAACGACACGATCGGGTCCGCCTCCGTAGACTCCTCGCCATGACGCCCCGAATCAGCCTCATCATCCCGGCCTACAACGAGGAGGCGCTGCTGCCTCGACTGCTCGAGAGCGTCGACATTGCCAGCACGCGCTTCTCCGCTGATGCCGACAGCGTCGAAGTCATCGTGGTCGACAACGACTCGACGGACGACACGGCGCGGCTCGCGGAGGCAGCCGGCTGCCGCGTCCTGTCGGAGAAGCGGCGCTGCATTGCCACCGTGCGCAACACGGGCGCCAGTGCCGCCTCGGCACCGACCCTCTGCTTTGTCGACGCCGACAGTGTGCTTCATCCAGAGATCTTCTCGGCGGTCCTGGAAGCGAGTCGCAACGAGCGCATCGTCGCCGGCTCGTCGAGAGTCCGCCCCGAGGTTTGGTCCTTCGGTCTCTGGGTCTCCTTTCACCTGACGATGCCCCCGATGTGGCTCCTCGGCCTCGATACCGGGCTCTTCTTCATCCGCCGCTCCGACTTCCGGACGCTCGGCGGCTACCCGGAAGACCGGCAGTACGCCGAGGACATCCAGCTCTACCTCGCCGCCCGGAGACTGGGCCGATCGCGGAGTCCGCGGCAACGACTCGCACGCCTGCGGGGGGTGCGCACCATCACGTCGACGCGCAAATTCGACAAGCACGGCGACTGGCACCTGCTGACGACGCTCGTGCGCTACGTGCTTCTTCGCCCGTTCAAGCCTCGTTGGGCCGACGAGTTCAGCCAGCGCTACTGGTACGAAGACCGCTGATTCAGCCGACGATCTGGGGGCCTTCGGGGCCCAACAGGCGGCGCGCGACGTCGGCAAGCCAGAGATCGCGCTCCGTGTCGTCGATGCGCAGGCTCCCCGACGCCGCGCCGTCGAGCAGACGCTGGGTCTCCTCGCTCGGCTCGGCGACGTCTTCGAGAACGCGGAAGAAGACCGCTTCGACCTCGCCGACGCCGGCGCTCTCCTGCCACTGGGCGACGCGCTCGGAGAACTCGAGGTCCTGTGCACTCGGCGCGTCGAGCTCGAGCGGCGGTCCAAGCGAGTTCATCGCCTCGAGCACGAAGTCGCGACGCTCGCGATAGGGCAGTTCGGCGATCTCGCTCGCGGGGATGGCCCGTCCCACGAGATAGTCCTGGGCACCGTGACCGACGGGAAACTCGAGCTTGCCTTCGATCGGTTCGTGCGGGAGGCCGCCGAGGAAGCGGACGGGCACGACCGGAAGATCGTTGTTCACCGCGGTATCGAGGAAGACGGAGCTCAGCTGCTGGACCGGATCTCCGGAACGCTGGCTGCGCGTGCCCGCGCTGTGGGCGAAGAACGAACGCTCTCCACGCACCATCTCGGGCGCCAGTCGTCCGAGGATGCCGAGCATGCTTCCCGGATCGGACTGGTCGAAGTAACGAATGACTCCCGGGTCGGGCACGCCCGGGTAGCCGAAGAGGCGCCCCAGGAGCCAGCCGATCCAGCGCGTCTCGTGCTTGGCGTTGGCGACCGTCGTCACCGGCACTCCCGAGAACGCAGACAGTACGTGCGTCACCAGGATCGACTCGATCTGCACCTGATGATTAGCGAGGTAGAGGGCTCCGCGCCCCTTCAGGCGCGCAAAGTCTTCGGCGTCTTCCACGTGGAATCGGCCGACGTAGCGAGCGAGCAGCCCTTCCATCAGATCGCGACCGAGCCAGGGCTCGTGCAGGCCGAGTCGCTCCGCCCAAGGCTCTCTACAGCTGCTGGGATCGAAGCACGGAACGTCGCTCACGACGACCTCGTCTCCCTCCCGCAACACCTCCAGCAGGGCGCCCTCGGTCTCCGAAGCGGAGAGCCTTCCGGGGTGCTTCTCGAGCCGTTGCGCGAGGTGCTCGCGCACGGCGATCTCGGCGACGTCGTCCGTGCCGTAGATACCCTTCACCGTGCCTGGCATCCAGTCCGTCGACGCCACCTCCTTGGCAGAGAGCCTCGTCGAGTCGCCGTCGGCCCTGGAGAGGCGCAGTCCCGGCACGAAGGATCGATCGAGCAGGAACCGTCGACGTTCAGAGGGTTCAGCGCTGCCGAGAGGTCCTTTCTCGAAGCACGTCTCGACGAGATCGAGCTCGGCCCAGACGCGGTCTTTGCGGATCCACTGCACGGTGAACCGAGGAAGCTGCGGTTCGGCGAGAAAGCCGTTGAAGCGCACTTCGCAGCGCACCTCTCCAGCGAGCGGAGCTCGATCGAAGAGGCGCAGCTCGACGACGCGCGCCGGGTAGGCAACGAGGTTCTCGGGCACCCGAGCGTCCCAGAGATGCAGGTGGTCGTGCGGGATGCTGTGGAGCGCGGCATCGAGCAGTGCCGGGTGCAGCAGGCTGCGCGGCACGGTGCCGAGTCCGGCGTCGAGACGCGAGCTCGACCCGCCGACGCCCCAGACGGCGTCCGTCAGTAGCTGGAAGGCGGGTCCGTGGAAGGTGGCCCCCTCCGAGTAGAGATCGTCGTGACGCTCCCCTTCGAGCTGTGGCAGGGCGGCCGGCGGCTCGGAGAAGGCGCCAAGCTCGATTCGACCCGAGGCGAGCTCGTAGCCGTCCGAAGCCTCGACCAGACGAACCAGCATCTGGCCGTCGCCGCGCATCACGACCTCTGTGGCGAGAGTGCGCGCGCCTTCGAAATCGATCCAGCCCTGAATGCGTACGTCGCGCACGGCAATCACTTCGGAACCCTGCGGACCCGCGGCCGCGGCGGCCGCAGCCAGCCGATCGACGACGACCATCATCGGCAACGCGGGCCGGTTCCAGGTCGGACAGTGATCGGTCAACCAGGTGTCGACGCCGGGGTCGAGCGTCTCGGTGAAACGACGCGTTTCGTCCTTCAGCCCTTGCTCAGCGGGCTGCTCTTCGACCGACCGCTCCTCGCCCTGCGGAGAGCGCTCGACCTGAGGCGGCGCTCCCTCGACGAGTCGCATCCCGAGGTTCTCGGCCGAATAGATGCGGATGCCGTCGCACCAGAGCGACGACGTCGCCAAGGCGAAGGCCCCGCGCTCGTCGCGGCCCGCCTCGGTGATCTCGAGCGTTACGGTGACGCGCTCCTTCTGCGGCGTTACCTGACCTCGGTACTTCCACAGCAGCTCTGCGTCGAGGGCGAGCGGCTCGAAGCGCGGCTCCTCCATCCCCTCCGCCATGCCCTCTTCGAGCATGACGAACTGCAGCAGCTGCACCATCGCCTCGAGCCCGAGTGAGCCCGGCTGCACCGGGTCCTGGAAGAAGTGGGACTTGAAGTACCAGTCCTCAGCGTCGATGAGGCGCTCGGCACGGTAGCTGACGACGCCCTCGTCCTCCCAACGACCGGTGACCTCATGCAGCATGCTCAGGCGCCCCGAGCCGAGGCGCGCGCTGCCGCCGTAGTAGAGCTCGGGCTGGTCGCGCAGATCGATGCGCACGTCGCTGGGACGCTCGCAGAGCTCCCGATCGCGGTCTGAGATGCTGAGGCCGACCTGATTGGCGAGGGCCTCCGGCGGGAAGAAGCCGAACACCGTCTCGAGGTCGTAGACCAGGCGGTCGCCGAGGAAGCAGCCGACGTCGAAGCTGACGATGATCATGCCTGCCGACTGCGAGATGTTGGTCAGCTCGACCTCGGTCCGCAGCGGACCCGCGCCGTCGAGGATCTCCTCGAGCAGCGTGCCCTTGCCGTCGAGATTGCGGAAGGCGAGCTCACCCTCGGACTCGAGCGCCGAGCCGATGTAGCTGGCCAGCCAGCCGCAGGGCTGGAGCGCCGCCTCGAGCAGCACCGCGAAGGGCATCGTGCGGGCGCCGTTGTCGTCGAAGTACCAGGCGTCGGGCGGCACGTCGTACTCGACGGTGACGCGACTTCCGACCTCCATGCCGCCGATCGGCCCGCTCGTCGAGGTCACGCGACTGAGGAAGTGGTACGGCGGACCCGGAAGTCGCGGAACCCGCAGTGGCCCGTCGAAGCGCTCGTACATCGGGCCGAAGGCCTTGGAGGGGCGGCCCCACGCGCAGGCGAGCAGCGAATCGTAGTCGAAGGCAAACTCGTCACGGCCGGTTCCAGCGGTCGTCGCGACGGGGCCCGGAAAGTTCTGGGCCGCCTCGAGCTCGCGCAGCTCGGGCTTGCCCTCGAGCGGCCACGAGGGCACCAGCTGGAGCCCGGCGCGACGCGCATGGAAGGCCTTGAGTCCGTCGACCGTGCAGAGCAGGTCTGCGTAGACCGTGGGGATCGGGCCGGCGACGACCTCTTCGACGAAGACCTCGTAGACGACGCGCTGCGCCGCGGGCGTCACCTGACCGCGGCAGCGCATGTCGATCGGCTCGTTCTTCACCGGCTGGAAGCGCCAGCCGTCGCGCTCGAGCGTGAATCCCATCGCGCCCTGGTAGAAGGCAAGCGCCTGCAAACAGCCTTCGAACATCAGCGTGCCCGGCATGCAGGGGTCGTTCTTGAAGTGGCCGTCGAAGTACCAGTCGTCGGGCGAGACCGGAGCCTCGGCTCGGAGGTACCCCCGACCCCACGGACCGCCCTGCGGGTCGAAGTCGGTCACCTCGTCGAGGAAGAGCATGTCGCCCGTCTGGATCGCCGGTGACAGCGTATGCGTCTGCGCCAGCTCGAAGCCCTCGCCGAAGCAGTCGAAGGCGCGACCTTCCGCGTAGGCCTCCAAGTCGCTGCGGCCGAACGCCGTCTTGCGGCACGCGACGGTCGGAGGATCGAGGTGCGGCTCGCCCACGATCTCCTGCTCTTCCGGCGTCCAGAGCACACCCGCGGACTCTGCGAGCTCGGCCTCGGAGAAGAAGCCCGCCTGGCCGCCGCGCACCTTGATCCGCGGCTTGCCGTCCACAACGCAGTCGTAGTGGAAGAAGAAGAGGCGCACGTCGTCCTGCTGCGCGTGACCGTCGACGTGGATCTCGTACTGCAGCGTGTCCCCAGGCTGGGGTAGATCGTCCTGGTAGGTGAGCTGGCAGCCGAGCAGACGATAGGCCCTCTCACCCTTGTTCAGAAGATCGGCGCCCATGTAGGAGATGAGCATCAGATCCGCTTGGCCCGACTCGATCAGCACGCCCGCCGGCATACGGCCGCGATGCAGATACCAGGAGTTCTCAGTGACGTCGGTCTCGGACCAGAGCACGCCCGTGCCGTGCACGCCGGGCTCGGCGTCGATCCCCGTGACCCGATCGGCGAGCAGCAGCGGCGGCTCCGGCATACGCACCTGCACTGCGTAGTCGTCCTGCTCGGCAAAGAGGGGGCCATAGATCGTCGAGATCTTGCCCGAGGCGTGCACCTCGAGCTGAGAGCGGTCGAGCGTCAGGCCGGTGGGAGTGCGCAGCGAAAGCTCTGCGGGCGCGCGTTCGACCTCGGCCTCGACGACGGGAGCACTCGTCGCGCGAGCGACCGACCCTTCGGCGGCAACCGGTGGAGGAGCGGGCGAAGCGTCTGCCGGGGGCTGCGGCGCGCCCGGCTCGAAGCTGAGGATCTTTGCCGTCTCCGCACCCGGCGCGGTCATCGGCGCCGACGGAGGCGTTGGCGCAGCGAGTCCCTGCGACGCGAGAAACTGCTGGTGGAGCCGATGCTGCTGGTCGAGAAACTCGCGGTGTACCTGCTGGATCATCGCCAGGTGCTGCGCCACCGGGTGGTCGAACGCCGCGCTGTCCAACACAGGGCTGACCAACGCCGGACCTTCGACCACGGGGTCCAGGGGAGCGGGCTGGCCGGATACGGCCGGCTCCGGGGAAGTCGGTGCGGAGGCCGAGGCTGCAGGTGCCGGTGCCGGTGCCGGTGCCGAAGAGACGGCAGCGTTTGCCGAGGGCGACGGGACATCCCAGGTCCGCGTCAGCGCCGGCAGTGAGGCGTCGAAGACCGACGGCAGCACCGGCGCGACCGGCATCGTCGGGTCCTTGGAAGTACTCACGACAGGCTCCTCGCTCGGCCGCTCTTCGAGCGGCCATTCAGTGGGCTGAACCGGCTCCGGATGTGCTGCGAGACGCAGCGTCGTCGCCGACGTGGCCCGCTTCGAAGAAGCGCGTTTCTCGAGCGCGTCCGCCACCTCGACGTGAGCCCGGTAGCTCGCCTCGAGTGCCTGCACCTCGAGCTCGACGCCCGCGGCGAGCAGCTGGGCCACCGCCTCCAGGCTGGCTTCGACGCCGCCGCCTTCACGATCGAGCGAGACCGACAGCACCGGCTCACCGCGACCTTCGAGGGTCTGCTGGATCCAGCGGCTGCAGGCTCCGCGCGGACCGTGCTCGACGAAAACCCGCACGCCGTCGTCGTAGGCGCGCTCGACGACGCGGCGAAAGTCGAGCGTCGAGCAGGCCTGCTCGAGGATCGCCTGCGCACACCGCTCCGTCTCCGGCTCGTACGCTTCCGAAAGGCCGGCCGAATAGAAACGCACGCCCTGCACCGGCGTGACCCGGCGTCGATGAATCGCAAGCCATTCGTCGCGATAGGCCTCCACCTCGGGCACGTGGCAGGCCATGTCGTAGTCGAGCCGGTAGCGCGTTGCGCCGCCGAGGCCTTCGAGTACGCGATCGCAACCCGAGCTGTCACCCGCGATGACCGCGTCGTTGTCGGTATGCACGATGGCCAAGTGAACGCGCTCTTCACCGGCGATCAGCTCTTTGATTCGGGAGAGCGGCGCGAGCACGTTCCACACGGCCCAGCGCGGCGTGCCGCTCGGCACGCCCCATGCCCGCGCAACGGCGTCCATCGAGCCGCTGAGCTCGGGCTCGTAAAGCCCCAGCTCCTCGATCTGCCGTCGCATCGCGTCGCCGTCGGTCCACGCACCGAGGCCGATCAGAGAGTTCGTCTCACCCGACGAGTAGCCGATCGCCGCCTGCGGCGACAGCCCCAGCATGTGCCTCGTCAGCTCGGTGTGCAGCTGGCTGAGAACGCTCGCACCCCAGAGGCGCTCGCTGTTCGACGGGGCCGACTCGCCCGGCTGCCACATCCAGGCCCCGGCCTCGAGCAGGCCAGGGATACGCTCCGCAAGCCGGCGGCCGAGGCCCGGCAGCGCCGCGAGGAGCTCTCGGCCCATGCCACGGTAGGCACTGCCCGCCGAGCTGTAGACGAAGGCCAGCTCGCCGACGACGGGTCGCTCGTGAAAGTGCACGCCGGCTCCCGGAGGTGCCCCCTGCTCGAGGTGGGCGATGGCACGCTCGCGTCGCTGTACGAAGGTCTCCTCGTCGCGCGCGACGACGACCAGACGCGCCCGCGCCCGGCTCTGCGGCCCAGACGTCTCCCCTGCCCTCAGGCGATCGAGGACTTCGGCGCGATCCGCACCCTCGAAGAGATGGAAGAGCGGCGCGACCTCGCTCCGCGTCGCGGAGTGAAGAGGCTCGCGCAGCGTCAGCGAGCGTTCGCACAGGCCGCCCAGGGGAAGGCGGCTCTCCTCCGCGCTGCGCAGGGAGACGTCGAGCTGCGGCGCACCGGACGCGCGCACGTTGTGATGCAGGCAGAGCGATTCGAGAGCGATGTTCAGCAACGAATCGGCCACGTGGGAGTGACCGAAGCTCTCGGTCGCCACCCTCGCGGAGGGTGAACTGCCGGACCCGAGGTGCACCCGCGGCTGCTCGACCATCGCGTAGACGACGTCGCCGTCGCGGCGCGCGTCGCCGAGCCGTTTGAGGAAGAGAGCGACCGCCGCGTCGCCGGCCGGAAGGGCTTCGCCGGTGCACGCAGCTCTTGCCCGCTCGTGCACCGGCTCGCAGGAAAAGTCGACGGCGCCGACGAGCGCAGCGTCGAGCTCTCCCGCCTGGAGAGCTCTCACAGCCAGGCGCAGCGCCTCGAGCCCCGAAGCCTCTTCGCAGGACACCGTGCAGCTCGGCCCACCGGCGTCGAGCAGTCGATTCAGGCGGTTCGCCGGAATGTTCGGCATCGTGCCGATGACGCCGGCCGCTTCGAGCTGCGGAATCACCGCTTCGCGCGCGGTCGCGAGGGCCTCCTCCGTCCAATCGGGGAAGAGCTCGGCGAGACGCCAGCGCAAACCGTAGCGCGCCACCTCGGCATCGACACCCATACCGACGAACAGGCCCGTCGACTCCCGCTCGAAGCGAACGCCGTCGCTCGCCTCCTGCCCGGCGACGACCATCGCCAGCTGCTGGCCGAGAGTCTGCTTGAGGTCGTTCGGCGGCACGGCCAGAGCCGCGACGTCGACTCCGATGGACTTTGCCGGTGCCGGCCCGTCGCCCTGGAAGAGCCGCTGCAGTACCTCCGCACGCCCCGTCGCATCCGCCGCGACCAGACCGACCCCGACGAGCGCCACGGGTTCTTCGGAGCGCGCGCGGCGACCGGCGACGACGCCGAGCACGTCGTTCGGGGCGTACTCCTCGACGACCAGGTGTGCGTTGTTGCCACCGAAGCCGAACGCCGAAACGCCGGCGCGCCGCACGTCGTCGGTCTGCCAGGGCTCGGCTTTGGACAAGAGACGGAAAGGGACGTTTCCGAACTCCTCGAGCGGCCGGTCGGCCCAAAGGCTCGGCGGCATCACCTCGGCCGCCATCGCTTCGGTGACCTTGATCAGAGCTGCGGCGCCGGCCGCGCTGATGAGATGACCGAGGTTCGACTTCAGCGAACCGAGAGGAACCGTCTGACCGTCCGCGGGAAAGACCTCGGCGAGGCTCGCGAGCTCGGTGGCGTCGCCGACCTGGGTCCCCGTCGCATGGCACTCGAGGAGCTGCACGTCGCCGGGGCGCACACCCGACTGACGGTAGGCCTCCCGCAGAGCGCGCACCTGGCCCTCACGCGAAGGCACCAGGAAACCGCGGCCGCGACCGTCGTTGGAGAGGCCGACGCCGCGTAGCACGCCGTGAATCGCATCGCCGTCCCGTTCGGCGTCGCGCAGACGCTTGAGCGCGACGAACGCCGAGCCTTCCGCAGGGACGAGGCCGTCGGCTTCGGCGTGAAAGGGGCGGCTGCGACCCGTCCTGCTCAACGCCGAGAGCGCGGAGAAGCCAATGTGAATGAAGAGGTCGTCGGCGCAGTTCGTCGCGCCCGCGAGCATCAGGTCTGCATCGCCGTCGTGGAGGCGATCACAAGCGAGCTTGATCGCGTAGAGCGAGCTCGCACATGCGGCATCGAGAGCACAGGCTCCGCGGCCGAGCCGCAGAGCCCGCTCGAGCAGGAGCGCGGGCAGACCGGAGGAGAAGCGGTTGCGCGGATCAACGGGGGCGACGTCGAGCACGTCGCCCAGCCAAACCGATTCGGCGTAGCGGGCCATGCCCAGCGAAGGGAAGGACAGATTGCCGAAGATCGCGCCACAGCGCTCCGTTTGCGAGGCGCCGGCATCGCGAAGAGCCGCGCGCGCCGTGTGCAGGGTCCAGAGGAAGACGGAGTCCAGCCCGGCGAGCTCGGCCGCTTCGACGGCGAAGCCTTCCGGATCGAAGACGTCGTCGAAGT
>JBCCLJ010000195.1:0-13148 GCA_039026915.1 Acidobacteriota bacterium | reverse complement strand
TGGGGGGGTTGCCCCCTTGGCCCACCCCCGCCTTGGGGTGGGTCCCCCTGGACGTTGGGCGCGGGCCACCAGACGGCTGACGAAGCCGGGGCTCATTGCCCCGGCTTTTGTCGTTCTGGGCCTTCTGCCCTTCTGGGAAGGGTTGGAGACCGAGGGTTCTGCGGACGCACTCGGCGGTTGACGTCAGCCCCGGAACGAGAGCCAGTCGGCTGCCGCTTCGACCTCCTCGTGGAGGATCGTGTGGGGGCGGCCGGGGTGCTCTTTGAGCTGCACCCTGGCGCCGAGCTCTTCGAAGAGTGCGGCGGTCTCACGAACGCGCTCGACCGGGACGTGCGGATCTGGATCGCCGGTGGAGAGTGCGATCTTCGTGCCGTCCAGAGCGCTCGAGAAGGCACGAGTTTCTCCGAGCGGGCCCTGGACGCCGCCAGTGAAGGCGACGAGACCTCCCCAACGCCCGCCTTCACGGGCGAGGAACTCGCAGGCGAGGCAAGCACCCTGCGAGAAGCCCACGAGGAACTGTGCTTCCCGAGACAGCCCCGCCTCTTCGATCGCCCTCGAGGTGCGACTCAGGCTGGCCAGACCAGAGCTCAGCCAGGGCTCGTTGTCCTCGAGGGGCAGGAGGAAGCTGCCCGGGTACCACGTGGCATCGGCTGCCTGCGGTGCAAAGAGAGCGAAGGGTCGATCGAGGCGCTGTCCGAGATCGCGGCCCAGCCCCAGCATTCCCGCCGCCCCGGCGCCGCGACCGTGGACGAGCAAGAGGGCGATCTCGGGTGAGCTCGAGGCCGCTTCGCGAAGCAAGGGGAGGCGAGCGTGCGGATCGCTGGCGTCAACGTTCATGGGTCAGGTCGTTCGCAGGTTCGACGGGGCCGGAGGGTCGAAGGGCTTGGTCAAAGGGTCGCTTGGCGCTCGAGGCGGGATCTGCGCTCTCTGGTCGGATCGACGCCCGTTGGGCGATCGAAGCCGAGGAGCCCAATCCTGAGGCCTCCGCTCGTGCTTCGCGAAGCCCTTAGGGACGAAGCGCTGGATTCGGGCCGTCTCGGGCTCGAAAGAACCTCAGAAAGCTTTAGACTAGGCGCTCAATTCTGAATCAACTCCCCGTGTCGACACCCTGTGCGCGACTGTAGGTACACCGTCTCGGAGGCCCCGAATGATCCACAAGAGCCCCTTTCCCGACGTCGAAGTTCCGGCGACCCCGCTGACTCCCTTTGTGCTCCGCCACGCAGAGCGCCTGGCAGGCGAACCTGCACTCGTCGATGGGCCGAGCGGCAGGACCATCACCTACGGTGAGTTCGCTGGCGCGGTGAAGGCCCTGGCGGGCGGACTGCAGGCTCGTGGCTTCGGCAAGGGCGACGTCCTCGCCATCATGGCGCCGAACGTGCCCGAGTACGCCGTCGTCTTTCACGGTGTCGCCTACGCCGGCGGCGTCGTCACGACGGTCAACCCGACCTACACCGCCGGCGAGGTGAAGCACCAGCTGAACGACTCGAAGGCCAAGATCCTCGTGACCATCAGCCTCTTTGCCGACGTCGCCAAGGAGGCCGCCGAAGGCACGGGCGTCGAGGAGGTCTTCACGCTCGATCCGAGTGACCTCAGCTCGTTCTCCGACCTGCTGGGCGCACCCCTCGCGGAACAGGTGCCGGTCGATCCCGACGACATCGTGGCGCTGCCGTACTCGTCGGGCACCACGGGTCTCTCCAAGGGCGTGATGCTCACGCACCGCAACCTCGTAGCGAACCTCGTGCAGTGTGAAGCGGTGATGACCATCGATGAGGGCGAGACGGTGCTCTCCTTCCTGCCCTTCTTTCACATCTACGGCATGCAGGTGCTGATGAACGGCGCCCTCTGTCAGGGCGGGAAGGTCGTCACGATGCCGCGCTTCGATCTCGAGCAGTTCCTCACGCTGGCGCAGGATCACAAGATCAAGCGCGGCTTCGTCGTACCTCCGGTCGTGCTTGCGCTCGCAAAGCACCCGGCAGTCGACCAGTTCGACCTCTCGTCGCTGCAGTCTCTCTTCTCGGGTGCGGCACCGCTCGGTGGTGAGCTCGCAGAAGAGGCCGGCAAGCGTCTCAACTGCGAGGTCGTCCAGGGCTATGGCATGACCGAGCTCTCTCCGGTCAGCCACACGACGCCGGACGGCCAGTACAAGGTCGGCACCATCGGACTCCTGGCGCCGTCGACCGAGTCGCGTGTCGTCGACCCGGACACCGGCGCTGATCTGGGCGTCGACGAGGACGGCGAGATCTGGGTGCGCGGCCCGCAGGTCATGCTCGGCTACCTCAACAACGACCAGGCCACGAAGGACACGATCGACGACGACGGCTGGCTGCACACCGGCGACATCGGCCACATCGACGACGACGGTCACTTCACGATCGTCGATCGACTCAAGGAGCTCATCAAGTACAAGGGCTTCCAGGTGCCGCCCGCCGAGCTCGAAGCGCTGCTCGTCACGCATCCCGCCGTCGCCGACGCCGCCGTCATCGGCATCCCGGACGACGAAGCGGGCGAGCTGCCCAAGGGCTTCATCACTCTGAAGCCGGGTGCCGATACCTCCGCCGAAGACATCCAGTCCTTCGTCGCTTCCCAGGTCGCCACCTACAAGCAGCTGCGCCTCGTCGAGTTCGTCGACGAGATTCCGAAGTCGGCGTCCGGCAAGATCCTGCGTCGCATGCTGCGGGACCAGGGCTGAGCGGGAGGGAGAACGATCATGAACGAGCCACTTCAGACCGTCCTTGCGGCGCGCCGCAACGCAGACAGCGCCGTCCTCTTGGTGACCTTCCGCGGCGACTGGTGACCCTATTGCTGTGGTCAGCTGGTCCGGCTGGCGAATCAGGAAGCGCGCATCGCAGCTGCGGGCGCTGAGGTGATTGCTCTGGTGGTCGACTCGCCGGTGCGCAACGAGGCGCTCCGGCGGCGGTGGAAGTTGCCCTTCCCGGTGCTCAGCGACCCGGGCGGCACGGAGGTGCTGCAGCCGCTCGAGCTCTGGAACGCCGAGGAGCGCGGTGGCATTGCGCTACCTGCTCTGCTCGGCATCGACCCGGACGGCAACGAGCTCTTCCGGCACATCAGTCGTGACTTCGCCGACCGCGTGCACGACGAGGATGTTCTGGAGAAGCTCGAGTCCCTCGAGCTGGCGGCGATCTCGACGCCGGAACCGCTGCCTCTCAGCGACGGGATCCCCGACGAAGGCAGCGAGGAGCTCCAGGGAGCGTTCCCCGAGGCGGCGTACGTGCCGCTCATGAACGGCAACTTCTACGGCGCCCTGGCGATCTCGCGGCGAGTGACTCACGAAGAGTCGCTCGCGGAGATCAAAGCTCACGCGGCGATGTCGAAGAGCTTCGTCGACGCTTGGGCCGAGCGCCGTAAGGGCTGAGGCCGTAGTGGGGCGGCGACTCTGAGAGCTCTCAGTCGTCGTCGCCCGCCAACGCCTCATCGATGAGGTGGTTGAGCTCCCGCTCGAGTTCCTCCGTCGAACCCAGTCCTTCGATCTCTCCGCGCACGACGCCGTCGCGGCCGACGACCATGTGCAGCGGGTAGGTGAAGATCCCGGACTTGCCGAACCACTCTTGAGGCAGGGTCATCCGGCGATAGGTGAACTCGCGATCGGCGAGAAAGTCGGCCACTTCCTCGGCTCCATCGAAGGTGATGGCGACGAACTCGACGTCGTCGCGCTCGGCGTAGCGCCTCTGCACTTTCGAGAGTGCCGGCATCTCGCGCACGCAGGGTTTGCAGGCGATAAACCAGTAGTTCACGACGACGACCTTGCCGCGCAGATCCGCTGAGCTGACGGTGCGCCCCTGCTCGTCCGTGCCGGAGAACTCGGGGAGGTCCTTGCCGATCCACTCCGGCCCCGGCGCCTCTCCTGCGTCGCGCTGTCTCATCACTTCGAGGATGTGGGGAGGCATGTGGTCTTCGAGATCCGAGGTCTCCTGATAGAGCAGCACGGTCGACAGACCGTTCTCGTCGATCTGCGTCATCTGGTAGTTGCCCGTGTTCAGGAGCTCCTGGGCCTCGTCCCTCGTCACCTCTTTCGAGGTCTTGGCGATCTTGTAGGTCGCCTTGTCCTGGGCATCCGCTGCAGCCGCGAAGAGGAGAAGACTGAAGAGAAGTCCAGCGAGGCGGAGTGTGTCGGGCATGGGACAGGCTCCGGGGTTTGGCGGATTGAGGCTCGAGGTCTTCAGACCGAGGATCGGGCTCGGAGTCACGCGCGGTTCAGCCGCCGCGGCGCAGCGCGATCGACGGGTCCGTACGACTTGCTCGGCGGGTCGGAGCCCAGGTGCCGAGCAGACAGACGGCGACGACGAGCAGCGCGGCGCCCGCAATCGGGAGCGGACGCAGGGAGAGAGCTGTGAACGTAGCTCCTTCGGTGACCCGTGCAACGGCGGCCACAGCGAGCGAACCCCCGAGGAGGCCGATCAGCAGCTGTCGCCCGCTCTCACCGAGAACGAGCGTCTGGAGGTCCCTCGGCCTCGCTCCGACGGCCGAGCGGATCCCGAGCTCGTGCTCTCGCTGCGTCACCATGACGGAGATGACGGCGAACATCCCCGCAGCGGTCAGCAGAAGAGCGGCGACGCCGAAGAGCGTCATCACCTGACTAAGGCGGCGTTCGGCCCAGATGCCAGCGGACAGACCCTGCGCGACGGAGAGCTCGTCGAGTGTTCCGACGCGCGGTGCCACCTGGGCGAGGACCCCTTCTACCGCCGGACGTGCGGTCGACGTGCCGGGTCTAAGTCTCAGGAGTGTGTAGCTGCCCTCTGCTGCGGGAAGAAAGACCGAGAGATCGCGGCTCCTGCTGTCGGCCCGATCGACTCCCAGATCGGAGGCGATGCCGACGATGCGCGCGCGCGTTTCGGGCTCGCCTGCCCGGCGGCCTCCGAGCGCCAACGTTCTGCCGATCGCCTCACCGCCGAAGAGCCGGTCGGCAAGGCTCTGGCTGATCACGGCTGGGGCGATCTCCGCCGACGCATCGTCGTCCTCGAATCCGGTGCCGGCGAGGAGGGGAAGATCCAGGGTCTCGAAGAAGCTCGACGAAACGTCGAACCTCCGGGCGCGGAGTGCGAGCTCTCGGTCAGCGATCTCGTTTTCGCCGACAGGGAGCTCAGGAGCGTAGCCCCAGGGAGCGAAGCTCGAGAAGGCCACCTCGGCGATCTGCGGATGACGCTCGAAGCCGGCTCTCAAACGCTCGAAGAGGGCGCGATGCTCTTCGGGGTCGTCGACTTCGGCTTGGTAGGTCGAGAGCACCACGCTCGAGAGGTTCGTGCCGTCGAAGCCCGGCCCGGCGTCCAGGAGGTCTCGAGCTTGAAGACCGAAGAGTGCTGCAGCGACGAGCAGCGCGAAGGAGAGCGCGATCTGGGCGCTGACGAGCGAGCGAGACCAGCGGTTCTTCGTCACGCGGGTGGTGGTACCTCCGAGGCGACGGCGGCGGCGAGCCAGCGCTGCGCTCATCGGCAGCAACGCCCCCAGCAGAGTCGCGAGGCAGGCTGCACCGACGGCACCGACGGCAATGCGCAGGTCCGGTTTCGCGTCGACCCAGAAGACCCTTGCCAGAGAGTTCCCTTGGAGGAGGGCGGGGGCGAGAGTCGTCGTCAGAAGCCACGTCAGGCCGAGTGCACCGGCGGCACCCGCGAGACCCAGCAGCAGACTCTCCGTGACGAGGAGTCGAGCGATGCCGAGTCGGCCCGCTCCCAGCGCGAGCCGTGTGTCGAGCTCGTCCCGACGCCGCAGAGTTTCGCTCAGCCTCAGGTTGGCGAGGTTGGCGCAGGTGAGCAGCAGGAGACCGAGCGCCGCGAGCGCCATCGCGCGCAGCGCCTCCGCCGTACGGTCGCCCACCTGGGTCCGCACGAACGGGTCGACGGCGTTGTTTCGCTCCTGGGCTTCGGGTCGCTCTTCGTCGAGAAGCGCGCTGAAGCGCTCCAGCTCCGAGCGCGCACTATCGACGGTCGCCCCTCGGGCGAGCTTGGCGAAGCCGAAGACGAAACCCTCCGACCACGAACGCCCCGGCCTCAGCACGCCCCAGACGTCGTGCCGCAGCGGGAAGTGAAAGCCCGGAGGCAGGACGCCGACGACGGTCGTCGGTTCGCGGTTGAGGATGATCGTCTCGCCGACGATGTCGGGGTCGGCGCCGTAGGTGCCGTGCCAGAGGCGATGACTGATGAGCGCCACCGGTGGGTTCGCGGGATCTTCGTCGGCCGTCGTAAAGAGCTGACCTCGATGCGGTTCGACGCCGAGTCGTTCGAAGAGCTCTGCCGGCACGTAACTGCCAATGAGCCCTTTCGTGCTGCGGTCGCGAGTGACCATCGTGTTGAACGTGCGCATCGGCAGGGTCCACTCGAACGACTGCTGCGCCTCGGCGATCGTGCGGTAGTCCTCGAGCGGCATCGGCCAGCCCGCGGCCTCGCGCGTCGAGAAGGCGACGAGACGGTCTCCTTCGGGGAAGGGTAGGCCTGAGAGCAGAGCGCTGTCGAGCAGGCTGTAGAAGGAGGTGGCGAGAGCGACACCGAGAGTCAGTAGCGCGACGCTGGCGAGCGTCGCTCCCCGACGGTGAATCAGCTGGCGAAAGGCCTGTCTCAGAGTGGCCATCAGGCCTCCTTTTCTATGTTCCCAGGGCGTCCGCGAACGAAGACTCGACCCTGGGAGAACTTGATCTCGAGAGTCTGTACTCCTCGCGGTGAAGGTCCGGAGAGGCAGTCTCCCGTCGCCAGGTCGAAGCGCGCCCCGTGCCACGGGCAGGAGATCGTTCCTTCTGCGCAGCGACCGAGGGCGAGCGGCCCGCCCGTGTGCGGACAGCGGTTTTCGAGAGCGTGCAGTTCGTCGGCGTGGCGGACCAGGACGATCTCGCGCCCCTGGAGCTCGAGGCTCAGCGGCAATTCGCCGAGGTCCTCTTCGGCGGCGACGTCGTGCCAGCCTTCGAGGGCGAGCTCAGAGAGCTCCGCGGTGCTGCGAGCCGTCGATCCCTTGGACTCCGGCAGTCCTGGCCAACCGCCGTGACAGACCTCGACGTCGAGGTCTTCCTGCCAGACGAGGTCGACCTGCTTGACGACGCTCGGCCTGGCGAGCCAGCGCAAGAAGCGCCAGTTCGGAAGGTTGGGGATCCCGTAGCTTTCGTGCACCAGCGTGCCTTCGGGGTGCTCTTCGAGGCGCGTCTCGACGACGACGCCCTTGTGCAGGCCATCGACGAAGTCGAAGCGCAGCGTGTCCGGCGGCTCGTAGCGCTACTCGACGAGTGAACGCTTGCGCCGACCGCGGCGCTCGGGCCAGAGCTGCTCGTAAATCGCGAGGTCCTTCTCCTGCTTCACCAACCGGTACTCGCCGAGCGAGTCGGGGTGCACGTGCTCGATGTGCTCGTAGTCCCAGTACTGGGAAAAGACGACATCGTAGGGATACGGCACGAGCTTGGTGTATTGCACGCGGAGCATGGGCACGATTCTGACGCATCGGTGCCTGAGCCCCGGTGAACCGAGGTGCGAGACGATGTGCCACCGGCTCCGAAGCGCCTCTCTCGGAACTGGATGCCGCTCGCTTCTGCTTCTCGGCTGTAGGCCCGACGCCGGACGGCCCGCCGAGCTTCGACGAGATCGATCGGTCGATCGACTGCGCGGGCACCTCGGGGAGACGACCCCTTTGGCGTCGGCCTCGCGAGCGCAAGGCTGCCGCTCAGTAGAATCCGAACGTACCTCCGCCGAGCGATCCTTTACACCACGGTGCGTCGCTCCGCCGGTCGATCGTGGCCGCCGCTCGAAGAGGCTCTCCGCTTCGACGTGGCGAGTCGTCCGCCGCCTGCGTCTGCCCTCGGCCTTTGCGTCGCACGTACCTTCGATCGTCCCGGATCTGGAGATTCTCGTGCCGATCCTGGGGCCGGGAGCCGTTCGACCGGCACACGCGGAAGGCGCTCCGGGCCTGCTGCTCCTGCTCGAGGGCAAGGCGGAGGGCAAGAGCTGGCGACTGACACTGAGTCAGTTGATGTAGCCGAGCGCCCGAAGCCTTTCCATCTCCTCGGGATCGAGCTCGGCTTCGAGGCCTTCGTCGCTGACTTTGGCAGCACCCGTCATGGCCCGCCAGCTCTCGAGTTGCCTGCGCAGGGCGGCGACGCGTTCCGGATGCTCGACGGCGACGTTGTGAAGGTCGAGCGGATCGCTCTCGTGGTCGAAGAGCTCGAACTGGGGCCGATCGTCGCGCACGACGACGTTCCAGATCAGCTTCCAGCCGTCGTGCACGACGGCGAATGCGTCGGGTGAGCCCGCTACGGGCTCCGAGACCGGATCCAGGCGTTCGGTGAAGGCGGGACGTGGTGACCAGCCGAACTCGTTGAGCGGTGACTCGGTAACGACGGCAGCGAGGAGCGGCACGTGGCTGTTGCCCTGCGCCTGCTCGGGCACGGGCAGCATGGCGAGCTCCAGAAGCGTGGGCATGAGATCGATCGACTGCGACGTCGTTTCGACGACGTGGGGTGGCACGACTCCCGGCCACCGCAGGACCATCGGAACCTGCACCATCTCTCCATACACAGAGTGGCCGTGCCACGAGTCGCCGTGCTCCAGGAACTCTTCACCGTGGTCGGTGATGAAAGCAAAGAGCGTGTCGTCGGCGATCTCGTACTCGGCGAGGCGCTCGAAGATACGTGAGATCTCGGCGTCCATCGCGCGGATCGAGCCGTCGTACCAGGCATGCACGCTCTCGACGTAGGTCTTCTCGTCGATCTCCACCTCGTCGAAGTGCTTCCGCGAAGGAAGGCCGTGGAACTCCGAGACCTCCTCGATCTCTTCGAAGGCCTTGACCAGGTCGGAGTGCTCCTTCGCTCCAAGCCAACGTCGGTCGAAGGGGCGGCGAGGCTGGAAGGGAGAATGCGGATCGAAGACGTGCACGACGGCGAAGAACGGCTCCTCGCGGTGTGTCTCGAGCCAGTCCAGAAACTCGTTGGTGAAGCCGCGCGCCGTCTTGCTGGGGAAGTCTTCGATCTCGAGCGAGTCACGCTCGTGCAGGACTTCCACGCCTTGTTGCAGGTTCGAGTTCTTGCCCGAGAAGATGACGGAGGAGGTGTGAAACGTGGCGTAGCCGCCCGCGCGGAAGGACTCTGTGAGCGTGGTGACGGAAGCGGGCAGGCGTTGTGGTGCGTCGGAGATTCCGTGCGAGGAGGCGTAGAGAGACGTCAGGAGCGAAGGTACCGCGACCTTCGTCCACGACCCTTGCGCAACGTTGTCGGCAAAGCGCGTGCCCTCGGCGGCGATCGAGGTCAGGAAGGGGGCCGTCTCTCGTTCGTAGCCCCAGGCGTCGAGGTGGTCAGAGCGCAGGGTGTCCGCGAGAAAGACGATGACTCCGCGCGGCGCCACGGTATTGCCGAGCGCTTGGCGTGCCTCGGTCACGGCCTCGGCCTGGGCCCTGAGGCCCGAAGGACGCAGAGTCGCACCGCCCCAGAAACCGAGGCGTCCCGGGTCTTCGGCTTCGAGTCGAAGCTCGACGCTCCCCGGTCCCCGAAGCCCGTCGAGTTTCATGGACAGGTCGACCCATCGCTGCGGCTCGGTGACGGTCAGAGTCCTCGTCGTCTCCTTGCCGGCCGCCTCGATCCGCGCGACGAAAGTGATGGGATGGTCGCCGGGGGTACCTACGTGCAGTTCGAGATGCGAGTCGCCTGCGATCTGGATTGGGAATCGCACCGTTTCCGGAGAACGCGCGATGACGGTCTCGCGGAAGACGTTGCCAAGGCCGCGCCAGCCGACGCCGGAGGGCAGGCCCGAGAGTGCCTCGACCTGGCCCGTGACTTCGACCGACTCGAGCTCGATCGTGGCGCCCTGCGGTGCCTCGAACCCGAAGAGCAGATAGCCGAGGGCAGAGAGGCTGCGGCTCGGCATCCCGAAGGTCGACTGGGCCTCGCCGAGGACGTACGTTTCGACGTCGTCGCCAGGACGCAGGTCGATCTCGAGCTCCCCAACCGGCGCCTCTTCGATGTCTTCGGCCAGCTCGTCGTCGGGAGGTTCGCCGAGGAAGTACACGCGGAGTTTCGTTGCCCGATCCGTTTTGAGCTTGACGGTCAGCTTGTCCAAGACGTCGTCCGGAAGCTCGCCCTCTCCGATTTCGAGCGAGAGGAGCGGCAGGCTGCCGCTGACGCGCGCCTCCAGCGCGCCGTCGCGAACGCGAAGCCTGCCGAGGTCGCGGAACGCCGAGAAAGCCTCGCGAGTTTCCCGCGCCGCGCCGTCCTCGCCGGGCTGCGGGAGCGGTGACTCCTCGGCGAAGGTCCACAGCAGTTTCGGAAACTCGGGTGCGGTTGCAGGCGTGCCTTCGACTTCGGCTTGGGGGAAGAGCTCGACCAGCGCCGAAGGCGAAGGCGAGTCTTCCGGCGCGCAGGCCAGCGTCGCAAGAAGGGCCGGAGCAAGGCACAGCGAGCGGAGTGCGATGAGTCTCATCAGCAATTCCTCAAAGAGAGCGCGGGAGCAGGAGTCGGCGCACCATAGCAAGAGGCGGGCTGCCCTGAGCGCCGCCGAGACGCCTCGGCTCGAGGAGCTCTCTCGAGGTCGGCCGACACGGCGCGCGTCCGATCGCTACTCGGGATCGCGAAGGATCTGCGCGGAAGCGGTTTTGCCCTCGAATCGTTCGAGACCACCGGCCAGGGCCTTTGCCAGCCCGTGCGCTTTGGCGAAGTCTTCGAGCCGCCTCGCCAAGTCGGCATCGGCGGAGGCTGGCAGTGCGAGCACGATACGGTTCGTCCGCCTCGCGACGGGGAGCACGAAGACCTCGGGGAAGACCGCGCGATAGGTCGCGAGCATCGACGGGTAGAGGTTGTCGCTGGCGTCGCTCCAGAGGTTGGCGATGACGGCTCCGTTCGGTGCCAAGGCTCGACGCGTTGCCTGGAGAAACTCGTGCGTGGTGAGCGCGGCCGGCACGTCGCTCGCACCGTAGGCGTCGAGGAAGATCGCGTCGTAGGGATCCGTGACGTCCTCGATGAACCTGCGGCCGTCTGCGACGTGCACCCGAAGTCGCGCGTCCGGGCGCACGTCGAACCAGTCCTGCGCCACCTCGACGACGGCCGGGTCGATCTCGGCGACGTCGAGGACCGCTTCGGGTAGCGCTGCATGCAGAAAGCCCGGGATCGAGCCTCCGCCGAGGCCAACGGCGAGGATGCGCCGAGGTCTCTCGACGGCTCCCAGAGCTGCGACGGCGGTCGCCGTGTAGGGCACGCGGAGTTCCAGCGGACGTCCGACCACGACCCGGCTCTGCACCGCGCCCTGCTCGCCGAACCGGAGAGTGCGCACGACTCCGGGTGCCTCCGTCACGACGATCTCGCCGGAGAGAGAGGCTTGGCGGTGGACGACGCGTTCGGCGCTGCAGTGAGCCAGAGCCAGAGCCGTGAGCGCACCGAGTAGGAAGCGTCGTTTCGAGCGCCGCATTCGCCGAGCTGACATGGTGGCTCGACTATAGAGCCACTGGGCGCTGGTAAACGGATCGGAGGACGCAGCGGGAGGAGTCGGAGGACGATTCGTCGACGATCGGTTTCGCCAGGCGGTCCGGATCGCCGCCGGGGGCACAGGCGGCGAACAAGAGGAGAAGCAGTCTCGCGGATCCGGCGCGCGGGGCGGCAGGGCGCAGAAGGGCCTCGAGGCCTGAAGAAGGCGACGTCACGGATTTCAGACGGTCCGACGGTTCAGGAGGAGGGATTCTCCAGAGACTGTCCACGGGCGTTCTGCCCTGCGTGCCGACGATAGACTGGGCAGTCGCGGGGTGCTCCAAAGCAGGTTCAATAAGCGTTTCAGGGAGGTGGAGAGTGAGGGTGTTGAAAGCTATGGTCGGTTGGACCGTACTGGCTTGCTTGGTCGCGCCGCTCTCGAGCGAGGAGCGGACCTTTACTGGTGCCGGCTTCAGCCCCCCTTTTGGCAGGCCGCTGTCGAGCCCCTGGCAACGTCCGGCCGTCGGCGGGCTTGCGGAAGCGTCGGCGTTCTGGGAGTCGACTGGCTTCTACGTGACCGAGTCGGGTCAGTACCTCCTGCACAACGAGGTCGACCTGAGCCGCGAGCCGCAGTTCGTTGCCTTTCCGCGCGTGCTCTTTCTCTACAGCCACCGCTTCGATCCGGACGCTCCGGAGCGCAATCTGATGGGTAGCTGGGACGTTGCCGATGGAGCCCAGGAATTGACCGTGCCGGTGCAGCTCGTGGCGCACAACATGTACCACCTGGTCCTGTCGTCGGTAGACGAGACGCTGCTTGTGGGCTCTGACGACCATCTCCTGCGCGTCCAAACGACGATCTCTGGTCCCGGTGCGATCGGACGAAACTACTGCCGTTTCACCGACGACGTGGTGAACGATGCGGAAGGAGAGCAGTGGGACGAAAGGGCCGCGATGGCGACAGAGCGAGGTGCCTTCGGTGTCGAGCAGATGTGTGTCTCGATCCGGTGGTTAGACGACGAGGGGCGCTTTCACCAGGCGCCGGTCGCTCCGCAGCGGACCCGAGATTCGGTGCTGTTCTACTTCTTCGACGAGCGCAACTGGGAGGTGAACGTCAAGATGCTCGACGGGTGCGACGTGAACAACCGGTACTGGCTCCTGGCCTCGTCGTCGACGGACGTGCCCTTCGAGATGCGCGTGCGCTGGCTCGGCTACGACGCCTTTGTTTCCTCTGAGAGCCCGGCCTTTGAGGCCTACGGCGGCGGTTTCGGCGGCGAGCTGGTGTATCGGCACCCGGGTGGCGGACCCGCAGAGACGGTGATCGATGTCAATTCGATCGTCTGTCAGCGCTGAGCGCCCCGTTCGCATTGTCCATCAGGCTCACGTTTCAGGGGGCCAGGTCGGCGAAGACCGCCGAGGCGACGGTCGAACGAAGAACGGCAGAGCCGGTCTCCCGACTCTGCCGCTGACTCTCGTCGCTGTCCGTCAGCAGAACTAGCGGTCGTCGCCGCTCTCCGCTGCTGCTGCGGCTTCGGCCTGCTTCTGCTTCTCGCGGAACTCGCGGATCTTCTGGACCTGCTCGCGCATGTTCTCGGGGAACGACTGACGCGGCATGTCGGCCTGCTGTTCCCTGTCTACGAAGGTGTAGTGCACGAAGCCGACCATCATCTCGTCGGTGGTCTTTTCGCCGAACGTCACCCGAATCGAGGGATCCGGGTTGAGCGGGTTGTCGGCCGAGTTGTCGAACATGGCGTCGACCTGCAGCTTCGTGCCGGCG
>JBCCLJ010000194.1:0-13267 GCA_039026915.1 Acidobacteriota bacterium | reverse complement strand
GGGGAACCGCGGCGAGCGCGCGAAGCTCGGCGGTCACGGCTGCGAGTAGCGAACCATCCTCGCTGGTACCTGGAGTCGCGTCGTCTCCCGCGCCCCGTTGCCCAGCGCCACGACGCCGAGGTCGCCGAGGGCCACCGAAGCCTCGACCCCTTCCGCTTCGGTCACCGCCCTCCGGGCCCGTCGCATGCCGTCGGACCAGTCGATGTCGTCAAAGACCACCAGAGCATCGGGCGCAAGGACGAAGCGCGCCTGCTCGAAGTACCTCACCGTCGCTTCTTCGTCGTGGTGGCCATCGACGAACAGCAGATCGATCGGAGGAGATCGCTCCAGCACGCGGGCGAAGGTGGCTTGAAACGGCCCCTCGACGACCTCGATCGTGTCGAGTCCCAGCTCGAGGAAGTGCTCTGCTGCCAAGGCCGCGAGCGGTTCCGCACCCTCCAGGGTGACGACTCGCTGGGCGCCCGCCGTCGCAACGTACGACGCGGACAGGCCAAGACACGTACCGAGCTCGACGACCGTCCGCGCGGCGGTCAGACCTGCGAGGCTGTGAAGGAAGAGCGACCAGAAGTAGGGCTTGCTCGCGCGACAGGCCTGATCGAGGGTAATGGAGCTGCGGGTTCCAGCGGCCATCTCGTCCCAGGTGCGCGTCGCGTCCGGAGGCCCGGCACCGAAGTCGACGATGTCGAGCGTCGCGGAGCTGCCGCGGCAGCGCTTGCGAATCGCCTCGATCGGCCGAGCCCAGTCGGGAACGGGCTCGAAGATCGTCTCGAGTGCGGTCGAGAGCGCCCCAGCCACGGCCGCCAGTGCCTCGGGCAGCTCGACACCGGACAGGCGGCGGCGCAGAGTCCAGGCGTCTCTTCGCGCCAGCTGACGCTTCATCACGTCTTTCAACAAGCCGCGCCGCCCTTCGAAAGAGCCTTCACCAGGCGGGAGCCATCGCCGCTTCGGGAGCGAGGAGCGCGATCGCCAGACCGGCAGCGATGAGACCGAAGAAGACTGCCGCCGGCAGCTGGCGCTTCGCCTGCCCCGTGAGGAGGAGCACCAGTGTTGCTCCGGCGTTGGAGACGAGCCCCATGATGAGCACGCCCAGCGGATAGTCGCCCGACTGCGCTTGAACGATCCCGCCGCCGTAGCCCACCAGCAACGCGACGAGTGCCATGCCGTAAACGCGGTAGAGAGCTTCGTGCGACGGGCCGAACCCGGAGATGCGATCCAACCTCTCGTGCGAGAACGTCAACATCGGCACGGCGACGGGCAGGGTGCCGAGGATCTTGATCAGGAGCAAGAGGGTCAATCGAGTCACAGGGGTGCTCACCGAAGGTGTCGAAAGGTCGAGGCTTCGCTCGTCGCAGCGAGCTCAGGCTCACTGCAGAGTGGTCGAGAAGTCTTCGAACGGGCTCGCGATTTGTTTCACGTCCTGAATGAGATCGGGCGTCATCTCGCCGGGCATGTCGGTCGACGCGCTCGATCCGACGACGTCGCACAGGCCACCAAAGCGCTCTTCGATGGCGCCGACGATCTCGTCGTGGCGACCCACGGCGCAGAAGAGCCGGACGACGTCGTCCGAGACTTCCGCGGCCATCTCCTTCCACTGCCCCTGCTTCGACATCACATTGAGCTTCTCGCCGAGCTCTTCCAGGCCGTGCTGCTCGAAGACGGGCCAGTAGGCCCTCGTCGAGCCGTAGAAACCGACGCGCTGGCGAACGAACTCGAACTGCTTCGAAACCGTCTCGTCGTCGGCGCCGGTCGCGACGAAGCCGCCGCCGCTGATCTGAAAGTGCCGACGCTCCCGTGGCCCCCCGGGAGCCTGCCGCATGCCCTCTTCGATGAGCGGAAGTGCGACGTTCTCGAGGTACTTGCGCGTACAGAAACCGTGAAGGCGAACGCCGTCTCCGTGACGGCCGGCAAGGCGCATCATCGCGGGACCGACGGCAGCGATCGTAATCGACGGTGGATCACACTCCAGTGGCTCCGGCGAGAAGTTGGGGGTCATCAGCGAGAAGTTGTAGTGCTCGCCTTCGAACTCGAGGCGCTCGCCGAGCTGCCAGCAGCGAAAGATCGCGCGCAGCGAGCGCACGTACTCACTCATCCAAGGAGACGGCGCACTCCAGGGCACACTGAAGCGCCGCTCGATGTGGCCCTTGACTTGACTTCCGAGCCCTAGAGAGAACCGGCCACGAGACGCGCGCTGCAGGTCCCAAGCGAGGCTCGCAGTGATCATCGGAGAGCGCGGGAAAGCGATCGCTACACCGGTGCCGAGCTCCAGCCGGGTCGTCGACACCGCAGCGACTCCCAGAGCTAGGAACGGACCGTAACGGTTCTCCTGCGTGGCGACGCCGTCGTAGCCCATCTCTTCGAGCCTTCGTGCCGCCTCGGGCACGAGGTTGAGATCCTGCTGCGGCAGTGTCGTGTTGACTCGCATGGCTTCTCCGTCAGGGACATGTTCAGAGTGCCGCGATGTTAGCCCGTACGCCCGTTCCGCCGGCGCCGCTCGCGTCAAGAATCGCGCAGGCACAGCAATGCGGCAACTCGCAATTGGCCGAGCGACCAGTTTCGTGTATCATCGGCGCGACCGGTTCCGGGCGACGCGTGCGCCCGGGCCTGAAGCCGTGACGACGGCTCCCGGTCAGGGCGACGCCTCGGCGGTCGCCTCCGTCCCGACTCCAGACATCAGAAACGGCAACCCAAGAGGACACTTCAATGAAGCAGCGACATTTCGCCCTCGCCTTCGCTCTGCTGCTCGTACCCTGCATGGCCTTCGCCGCAGGCAACGAGACCTCAGCGAACAACAACGCCGATGCCCCGACCGCAACCTGGTCCGACGGCGTCGCGACACTTCTCCACCAGAACTGCGCTTCCTGCCATCGTCCTGGTCAGGTCGCGCCGATGTCGCTGCTCACCTACAAGGAAGCGCGCCCCTGGGCCAAGTCGATTCGTCGCGTGACCAGCGCGCGCACCATGCCGCCCTGGTTCGCCAACCCCGAGCACGGTGACTTCGTCGAAGACTCGCGTCTGACGGACGATCAGATTCAGATGCTGAGCGACTGGGTCGCCGCCGGCGCTCCGGCCGGCGACCTCGCCAACGCTCCCGAGGCGCCGGAGTTCTCTTCCGAGTGGCAGATCGGCGATCCCGACGTGGTCCTCACGATGGCGCCCTTCGAGATCACCGACGACATGGAAGATCACTACGAGTGGGTCCAGGTCACGAATCCCCTGAACGAGGATCGCTGGATCAAAGAGATCGAGATCCGTCCCACGTTCAAGGCGGGCGCGCATCACAACCTCACCTACATCGGCCCCCCGGGCGCCGACCTGAGCTACGTCAACGGACTGGGCCGCACGGAGATGGACTTCATCGCCGGCTGGGCTCCGGGCGTTGTGCCCATGAAGTATCGCGAAGGCTTCGGCAAGCTGCTGCCCGCCAACGGCACGATCTTCTTCCAGATGCACTACCACAAGACGCCGGGCGAAGGCACCGGCGGCATCGACGAGACCTCGGTCGGCCTCAAGTTCTACGACGCTCCCGTCGAGAACAAGGTCGCCACGATGTGGATCGTCGACCCGGTCCTGCGCATCCCGCCGGGTGAAGCGAACTACAACTCCGCTTCCTCCGTCACCTTCGATCACGCGGTCGAGGTCTTCAACTTCACGCCGCACATGCACCTGCGCGGCAAGCAGATGAAGTTCGAGGCAACCCTGCCCGACGGCACCAAGCAGGTCCTGCTCGATGTCCCGAAGTACGACTTCAACTGGCAGCTGACCTACACGCCGCGCGAGAAGCTCATCCTTCCCGCCGGTTCGCGCATCGACCTGTACGCGGTCTTCGACAACTCGGCCGACAACCCGTTCAACCCCGATCCCACCGCCACGGTGACGTTCGGTGAGGCGACGACCGACGAGATGATGATCGGCTTCCTGGATTACACGTTCCTCGAAACGCAGTACCAGACCGACATGCCGACGTACGCGGTGCCCGACCACATGAAAGAGCAGTGGAAGGCCCTGCGCCAGATGCGCGAGAAGCAGAAGGAGCAGGAAGCGGCTTCCGGTCGCGACTGATCTCGAGCTTCTTCACGAGCAAGAGGCCGGTCTCCTTCGGGAGCCGGCCTTTTTCTTTGCCTGCAGATTCCGAGGCACACCGCGTCTCGAACCGACGCGGCCGAACCGACTGAGCTAACCTTCCGCCGCATGAGCCTCGCCCTCTCGGCGGGCGCCGCCACCTGGTCCCAGATCCTGCGCGTGGCGGTGACCCTCGGAACCTACGCCGTCCTGCGGCGCTTCATCCCGCCCGAGGAGATGGGCGTTTGGAACTGGGCCGAGGCTCTCTTTCTGCTCATCGGCCAGGTCCGCGATCTCGGCATGCCGGCCGAGGTCTGTCGACAAAGGGAGCCGCAGTTCGGCAACTACTTCCTCGTGCTCGTCGCGTGGAGCCTGACGCTCGCTGCGGTGATCTTCCTGACGGCACCCTGGATCGCTCGGGCCTACACCGACGGCGATCCGCTGCTGACGGTCGACGTTCTGCGCTTCCTCTGCCTCTTCCTCGTCATTCAGGGCCTCGGCGTCCTACCGACGATGCACCTCGATGTCGAGATGCTGACCCTCCGTACGGTGCCGCCCGAGCTGGTGCGCAACGCCGCTTTCGCCGCATCGTCGATCGCGCTCGCGGCTCACGGCTTCGGCGTGTGGAGCGTCATCTACGCGCACGTCGGAGCCGCGACGCTCTACACCCTCGGAGTCTGGTGGGCCTCGCGCAAGACGCTCCGCTTGAAACGCCATCCGGGCCTGGTGAAGGTACTGGTTCTCGCCAGCCTGCCTCTGATGGTCCTGTCGCTCCTCGAGCTCAGCGTGCTGAGCGTCGACGTCCTCATCTACGGCCAGCGATTCACGAGCGACATCGTAGGCAACGCGGGCCTCGCGACGTTGGCCGCCTACTTCGTCGGTCGCCAGCTCGCCGACGCTACGGGCCGACCGCTCTACCCCGCCATGCTCAGGGCAGGCGCCGCGCGGGACTCTTTTGCCGTGTACGCCGCGGCGACACTCCTCTTTGCCAGCGTGCTTGCGCCCGCCGCGTTCTCGCTCTTCCTCAACGCAGAGCTCGTGACGCAGATTCTCGGCGGCGCCGATTGGTCTGGGGCCGTCGACCTCATTCGCTGGTTCGCTTTCGTGCCGCTCGTACGGCCGCTCTCACTCTTCGGCCGCGAGCTTCTCCTGATCCTGCGACAGGACCGGTTGCTGCTCGTCTACTCGGCGACGAGTCTGGCGACCATCACGCTCCTCGGCCTGTTCCTGACGCGCACCAGCCTGGGCCCCTTCGGCATGCCCGTCGCCGGCTTCTTCGCCCTCGGGCAGTTCGTGCTGCTCTACGGCATCTTCCGCATCGACGGAGCGCCTATCGGTCAGCTCCTGCGCCGCATCGGCGCCGTCTACGCCGGCAACGCCGCCGCCTTTGCGCCTCTCCTGGCGACGGCCGAGCGCCTCCACCCCTGGGCGCTGTTCCTCCTCTCTGCAGCGGTCTCCGCAACGACGGTCGCTTTCGTCGGCTGGTTCTACCGCGACGAGGGACGGCGCCTGCTCGCGATTCGCAGGAGCGAAGAGGCTTGAGCCCCGGCATGAGTCCTCCTCAGCTCTGCCTTCTAGCGCTGGCAGGTAGCCGAGCACACGGAACCGACGACGAGCAATCGGATGTCGACGTCGTCGGGGCCGCGCTTCCGAATCGTCAGCAGCTGATCGGGCTCTTCGAGCGCTTCGAACAGCACACCGACGAACAGAGCATCGCGCCTCTGGCTGTCCACCTCCTTCCCGAGGAACAGGAGGTCGCCCAGCGGACGAAGCTCGAGGGCTCCGTGTTCGAGCTTCGGAAGCTCCTCCGACTCGTCACTGAAGCCAACCCCAACCTGCTCGAGCTGCTCTTTGTCAGAGACTCGGAGATTCGGTTCTCGAATTCCGCAGGCATGCTGCTTCTGGAACACCGAGATCTCTTCCTCACGGAGAAGTGCCGACATACCTTCGGCGGCTACGCACTCAGTCAGTTGAAACGCATCCAGCTTCACCACCGCTGGCATCACGGCGATCACCCACAGGCGCCTCGCCGAAGCGACTTCGAGTTGCCGGAAGCCTCGAAGCTGAGCCGTGACCAGGTCGCCGCTGTCGACGCCGAGGTCCGTAAACAACTCGAACGCTGGCAGCTCGACATGTCCGGTGTCGAGCCGGCTCTCCGGATCGAGATCGAGCAGAAACTGAGTCAGCTGCTTGCCGAACTCAACCTGTCCACCGATGAGTCGCTATGGACCGCCGCCGCACGATGGATCGGAGTCGACGACAACCTCCTCGAGATCCTGGCCCGGGAGCGACGCTGGTCCGTCGCACGAAGTGAGTGGAAGCGTTACCAGACCTGGCTCAAGAACCGGAACCCTGAACGAGCAGCTCTCGAAGCCGCGCACGGATACGACACCAAGCACGCCGCTCACCTTGTTCGCCTGCTTCGCATGGGGCGAGAGGTCCTCGAGACCGGACTGCTGAGGGTCTGGCGCGGCGACTTGGACGCCGACGAGCTCAGGGCGATACGAGCGGGAGCATGGAGCTACGACCGCCTTCTACAGTGGGCCCAGGAAGAGCGAGACAGGCTCGCGTCCGCCACCGCCATCGTACCGGCTCATACCGACCGCGACGCGGTCGAAAGGCTCTGTATGGAGTTGTTGGACCGGGGAGAATAGGAATGAACTCACTCGAACCAGATCTCGACCTGGCGCGGCGCTTTCTCGAGGCACGGGGGCCAAAGGGTGTCGAGGTTCTGCTTTGCGGCGTTACCGGAGCGCACGCTTACGGCTTCCCCTCGGTCGACTCGGACATCGACATCAAAGGGCTACATCTGGCGCCGACGAGGGATGTGCTGGGACTGAAAGGCCCGGGCGGTGCGTTCGACCGAATCGAGCTGTTCGATGGCACGGAGTGCGATGTGACGACGCACGAGGCAACACACGCCATACAGCTGCTGCTCAGCGGTAACGGCAACGTTCTCGAGCACATCCTGTCGCCCCTCCAGCTCTTTGACACCGAGCCGACACGACAACTTCGGCATCTGGCGGTCGGAAGCTTGTCGAAGTCCTTTCACCGACACTACAAAGGCTACTTCCGGGGAATGCGGCGCGAGCACAGAACCAGAGGAACGTTGAAGACTGCGCTCTACTCCTATCGAGCGCCGCTCACCGGGTACTGGCTTCTCACCAAGGGCGAGCTGGTGACGGATGTTCGCCCGTTGGCCGACGAGCTTGGTCTCGTGACCGTCCCCGAGCTCGTCGTCCTCAAGACCGAGGGGGAGCAGAGTCCGATACCGGGAGGCCTCAATGCGATTGTGCAGAAGGACTGGGTCACGCTCGAGGAGCATCTCTCGAGGGCGCTCGATCAGTCGACCCTGCCCCAAGAACCGCCGAATCGAAAGGACTGGGAAGCCTGGCTCGTCGAAGCGAGGCTCTCTCGGCTGACGTACGAGAAATAGGGCGGGCCGGGGACACCCGACCCGCCCTTTGGGCGAGCTGTGACGGCCGAGGGAAAAGCCGCCGCGAAGCGAGCAGTCAGGCCGTGCCGCAGCCTGCGGATCGCACCCTGGAGCCAGCCGACTCGAGGACCGATCCACTCCGCAGCTCGCACAAGCGCATCAGCAGTCGCCGAGCTCCTTGAAGTCGGTCGCTGCGAAGATCTTCTGGCCGTCGACGTCGGCCCAGCTGCCCGAGAGCTCGGCGAGCTGACCGTCGAGGGAAGCAACCTGCTCCGACGCCGCCAGGCGATGAGCCTGGCCCTGGGAGTCGGTGAGGATCCAGGACTCTTCACTCTGGCTGACGCAGCCCACGATGGTCACGACCTCGTCGAGCGTCACCGTCGGATCGACGGCCACCGGGTCTTCGACCAGAGCGGCGATCGCGAAAGCTGGAATCGAAAGGCAGACGAGAAGGATGAGAGCACTCTTCAGTGAACTGGTCTGTTGCATGTGCATCTCCGTTGGTTGAGGTTGATGGTGGACCGGCACCGGGGGACGATGCCGGCCCTATATGGACCGGAGTCTCGTGCGCCATGCGACGAGAGCGATTTCCGGGTGTCCTAGGCCAACAGCAAGCGGCGTGCCGGCTCTCGGCACAACCCCTGGGAACGCAGCGTGCTCAAGGAAAAAGACGCTGCGAGAAGCTCCCGCCGCCCAACGCCCACCAAGCCGGATCGGTGGGAACCGGGGAAGGAATCCCTCTCGGGGAATCAGGGAGAACGTCCTCCGCGTCCTCTGGGGGCTTCACCTCAGGGCGGGCTTCGTCATGAATCCGCGCTCCCCCGGCTCCTCCCGGTCAGGGCGCGGCGCCGACCTCGAGATCTCGCCCAACGAACGAGCCGACTCCGGCCACGGCGTCCCAGACCCCCACCGCAACGCGCGCAGGGCCCGGTTGCAGGCGGAGAACGAAGGGGGAACCGAAAGAGCCGCGCCGAGCCTCCTCGACCTCTGCCGTCGGCAAGGTCAGATCGATCGCCATTCTCTGCGGCGCGAGCAGGCCGAAGTCTCCGAGCTCAGCGAGCGCCAGTACTTCTCCTGCTGCCGTGTGGCTCTCACCAGCGGGCAGCAGAGAGAGCCTGCTCAAGGGGAAGCTCAGGAAGAACTCGACCTCGACGGACCCGTCGGACTGCGGCCGTTCCTCGACCACTTCGAGCTTCACTCCGAATGGGTTCTGCAGGAGGTCGAGTGACAGGGCTCCCCGCACCCGTTCGGCGAGCGCGTCGTAGGAGCGGCGCAGGGCGAACGACTCGGCGACGCGCAGATCGACGGCTCCGCGCCGCAGCTTCCGCGAGCGCAGAGCGGACCGCCGCAGGCTCACCTCGATCGGATAGACGCCCGAGCGCATCTCGACGGGGGGTACGAAACCCAGCCGATAGGGACTCTCTGCGACGAGAAGATCGTCATCCTCCGGGTCGGTGCTCGCACGGGCATCGAGCACGACGCCGCCGGTTCGCTGGGCCAGGAACTCGAGTCCCTCACGCAAATCCGAGAGGCTCTCGATGTCACCCGCGCTCGCACCGGTCTCGTCGGCCGCACCGGTCGCGCGCATCGGATGAATGCTGACCCGATGGGCGTTGGCCAGGGTCACGACTTCGGAGAAGGTCGCCGTCAGGTCGAACCCATCGAGGCCGATCGACTGCTCCTCGAGCTCCTCCGATTCGGTCTGCCGCGTCCCCCGAACCTCCTGAGAGTCGAAAGCGCTGACCTCGACGGTGTCGCCCACGTTCCCTGAGCGGTTGCCGAGTCGACGCTGGATACGCGACAGAGTCTGACTCAGCGGACGCAGTGCCAGTCCGCCCGAGACGAAGAGCACCGTTTTCGATCCTTCGAGGCCGGCCAGAGCGTTGAGGAACTGATAGAGCCCCTCGAGAGACTCACCGACCGAGCGGTTCTCGAGCGCCGCGTAGTTCTCGAGCACCGGGCGCAGAGCCGTCAGTCCGACGTCGGTATCGAAAGCCTGACGCGATGACCTGCGCTGCGAGCCGCTCAGGCGACGCAGTTCACTCGCCACCTCCAAGGCGGCACCGCGCCTTACCGTCTCCTGCTCCGAGGTGGGTACTTCCTCCGTCGCCATCTGCTCCAGGACCAGGCGGACGTTGCGACCGCGGTCGGTGAACGGCAGGCGCATCTGCACGCGCTCAGCGCGCTCGACGATCATGACCTGGGCGTCGGGGGTCGTCGCGAGGAGACGCTCTAGGCGCTCGGCGAGCGCATTCAGTGCCCGTCGACGTGGTTGAGACGACAGGTGCTTCGTGTCGACGAAAACGAGCAGGTAGCGAGCCCGCGGAGGCGCCGCATCGGACTCTGAAGGCGGCCCCACACCACCGACCGGCGACACCGCGTAGTCCAGCGGGATCTCCTGGCCCTGCACCTCGATCCGGAAGTCCTCGACGGAAAGACCGGTCAGCGCCTGGCCGCGGGCGAGGACCGTGACGTCGATCTCGACGGCACTGACGTCCGCCGTCGCCTGGAAGACACGGTCGGCGCTGGGTGCCGTCTCGCTCGCGGAGGTCTGAGCCCAGGAGGCTGCGCTGCAGAGAGCGACCGCCGCCCACCAACGTAGGCGCGATGCCACACCCGCGCTCCCTCGAAGTGTAGATTCGGAGACCATGCGCACCTCTGCAGGATACCTGCTCGCGGCACTCGCCCTGGCCGCGGGGTCGGCTCAGGCCCAGGAGCCGCCGCTGATTCTCTCGGAAACGGTGGACGTGCGGGTCGTCAACGTCGAGGTCGTCGTCACCGATCGGCGCGGCCAGCGCATCCAGCAGCTGCCGCCCGAAGCCTTCGAGCTGCGCGTCGACGGCGAGATCCGAGCGATCGACTTCTTTCAAGAGATCTCCGACGGCTCGGTGACGCGGGTCGCCGGCCCGCGCGGGAGCCTGCACGCCGAAGGGGAGCAGATCCGCATCGATACTCTGATCTTCATCGACGAGGTGCAGGCCATCGCGGCCGACCGCGATCGCGTGCTCGCAGGCCTCGAGCGGGGGATCTCGCAACTCCGACCCGAAGACCGCGTCGCCGTGCTGGCTTTCGACGGTCGCAAGCTGACCCGTGTGGTCGACTGGTCCACCGACCGAGAGGCGCTCCGAGACGCCCTGCGACGAGCGCGACAGCGACCCGCGCGCGGCATGGAGCGCATGGCCCAGCTGCAGCTCGCGGACGACATTCGGGAGGTCAAGGACGAGCTGGCTCAAGCGACCGACATGCTGATCCGAGCCGAGGCCTCGGCCATTGGCGGCGACGCCGGCGAGCTCGTCCGCGACGCCGCCGACGACTTTCGCGCCATGATGAACCGTTCCGAATTCGTCGACGCATCGGAGCCCTTCGACCGGGATACCGCCGAGCAGGTTCGCCGACAGACGCGCGAGATGATCGCCGCCGCCAGCGCGGCGTTGAGGAGCCAGTCCGGAAGCTCGGCGCGCAAGACGATGCTCCTCCTCTCGGGAAGTCTGCCCTCGTCGGCGCTCTCTTTCGTCACCGGCGACGGCACGAAGACGGTCGACCAGGCCCTCTCCGAAGGTCTCGAGGAGGACGACCCGACAAACGTCTTCAGACCGCTCTTCGACCTCGCCAATACGCTCGGCTTCACCCTCTATCCGGTCGATCTGGCGGGCGTCGAGCGCGATCTGGGGGCCGCCGACGCGAACCCCTTCAGCTCGGTCTTCGGTTCCGATATCAACGTCGAAACGCAGACGGTCGTACAGCTGCAGGTCGGAGGTGTGAGTCGCGAAGAGCAGGGGCAACTCGCGCTCGAGCTCCTCGCCGACCGAACAGGCGGCCTCGCACTGATCAACTCTTCGGCCAACACCGCTCTGCAACGCGCCGTCGACGACGCGCGCACCTTCTACTGGCTCGGCTTCGCTTTCGACACGGAGAGAGACGACGCCAGTCACCGACTCGAAGTCCGCCTCAAGCCAGGCTTCGACGGTCGGGTCAGAAGCCGACAGACGTTCTTCGATCCATCGCAGCGAACCGAGTCGACTCAGATCGTCGAAGCAGGACTGCTCTTCGGAGACACCGCCGGCGCCGGACCGCTTCGAGCGTCCTTCTCACCGCCGCGTCGCGCTGGACGGCGGCGTATCGAGATCGACGTCGAGCTGACGATTCCTCTGGACCTCGTCGAGCTCGTCCAGATCGGAGCTCGTCACCAGGGTCAGCTCGAAGTGCGTATGGCGGCGCTGGGCGAAGACGGGCAGCGTAGCGAGACCTCGACCGATCCGCTGACCATCAACGGCGACCGCGCTCCCCGCCCTGGCGACTACTACTCCTACAGGTCGACCCTGACGCTCAAACGGCTGCCGCAGCGGATCCAGTTCACCGTGCACGACCTGATCGGCGGCGACGTGCTGGCCGTCGCCTCCTCGATCGATCCTGGGCCGCGCCCGTGAAGCGATCGAACCGACGACTGCTGCTTCTGGTCCTCACGCTGCCGGTGCTCGTCTTTCTCGCGGCGGTGCTCTACATGTGGGGCATGGAGCATCTCGAAGAGCGACCGCGGTCGTTCCTCGACAGCCTGGCGTGGTCGATCGAGACGTTCACGACGACCGGCTACGGCGGGGATCACCATTGGGACCATCCGGTCATGGTCGCCTTCGTCGGCATCGTTCAATTCGGTGGCGTCTTCCTGATCTTCCTCGTCTTCCCGCTCTACCTGATTCCCTTCCTCGAAGAGCGCTTCCAGGCGCGAGTGCCAACCAGGGTGCGCGAGATGCGCGACCACGTGGTCGTCTTCCAGACGAGCAAGGCGCTGCGCTCCGTGCTCGAGGACCTGGCAAGCCGGCGGATCCCGGTGCTGATCGCCGACGAGTCGCCCGAGCGATCGCGGCGCGCCCTCGAACAGGGCCACGTGGTGATCACTGGGCAGCTTTTCGAGGGACTCCTCGAGGAAGCACACCTCGGCAGCGCACGGGTGCTCCTTGCCAACGGCAGCGACGACGAGAACGTCGCCGCGATCCTCGAGGCCCGACACCTCGGCTTCGAAGGCGACATCCTGACTCTGACCGTGGACCCACTCCACTCCGGCCCGGCGCTGTCCGCCGGCGCCACCAAGGTCTTCACGCCTCGGCACGCGCTCGGAGAAGTTCTCGCCGAGGGTGCCGCCCCCTGGGCTGCTTCCGTCGCTGAAGAGGCACCTCATCTCGGCGAGCAGCTGAGCGTGCGTCAGTTTCGCCTCGCCGAGCAGAGCGATCTCGCGGGGCGAACGCTCGGCGACGCCAACCTCGGCGGTGACACCGGAGCCGTGGTCCTCGGCCAGTGGGTAGGAGGAACGCTCGAGCACCCGCTCGACTCTCGGTCGACGCTGCACCCCGGCGCCGTCATCGTCGCCGCGGGCACGGAGCGTTCACTCGATGCTCTGGAAGATCTCGGCGGAGAGCAGCATCCCTCCGGCTCCCCCGTCATCGTCGCCGGGCTCGGCGAAGTCGGAAGCAGAGTCGTCGAGACGCTCGGTGCCGCCGGCGTGCACACGCTCACCGTCGATCGTCGCAGCGACGTGGGAGCCGAGGTCGTCGGCGACGTGCACGACGGTCAGACTCTCGCCAAGCTGCCGCTCGCCGATGCTCGTACTCTCGTGCTCGCTCTCGACAGCGACGAGGCAACCCTCTTCACGACTCTCCTGATGCGCGGGCTCTCGCCGACCGTGCAGATCGTGGCACGCGTCAATCAGGAGACGAACGTGGAGCGCATCTATCGAGCGGGGGCCGATCTCGCGGTCTCCCTCTCGCAGCTGACCTC
>JBCCLJ010000193.1:0-13386 GCA_039026915.1 Acidobacteriota bacterium | reverse complement strand
TACCGCCCCCGGACCCCGGAGTGGATGCGCGCAGCGCATCTCGCACCCGCCAGGGCTGCCGCCTGAGGGGGTCCCTTTTCAGCTGTCCGGAAAGGTCCCTTTTCTGGTGGCCGTCAGCACGTGGAGTGAGTGCGGCCAGCGCCGCGGCCGGCCTCGTGCGGTTGTCCCACGCGCTCGTCGATGTGCTCGCCCGCCGGATCAGCACGTCGCCATCGAGTCGGCGTCGACGACACGGACGTGCCGCAGCATCTCGCCCGCTCGGTCGGCCAACGAATCGACGCTCTCGCCATCCCGATCCACGACGAATGCGAACGCGGGCCGTTCGTCGTTCGTGCCAGGCTCGGTGAGTCGCGCTCCGACCGGGAAAAGCAGTCCGACTCGGTCGTCCGCTCCGACGAGCGGAGACATGGCCCCGGGCTTCACCGTCACCATGCCCTTGGTCGCGTCCACGAAGCGAATCAGCGCCGTGCCGATCGGACCCGGACGGGTCAGGAACTCGGGATCGACCGTGCGACCAATCGCGATGTGCGCCGCGATCGCGTAGAGGTCGAGGCCGGAGCTGCACTTGTGCAGCTCCGGAATCATGTCGCCGCCGATACGCGGGTTCAGCTCGACGAGCGCGGGAGGCCCGTCGTCGCGCACGATCAGCTCCGAGTGCGTGATCATCGAATTCAGCCCCAGGCCTTCGTGGATGGCCCGCACCAGGGTGATGGCGCTCTCGAGCTGTTCCGCATCGAGATCGGACGGGACGAAGTGCCCCGCCTCGGCGAAGCTGCCCGTGAACTTGGGGAGGTACCCGGTGGCCTGGATGGCGAGGATCACCTCACCGATGGCGCATTCGACCGAGATCTCGGTGCCCTGGATCCGGCGCTCGGCGACGAAGTCACCGCCGCGGTAGCCGTCACACGCGCGGAACGACGCCCAGGCCTCGTCGATGTCCGTCGAGTCTTCGATCGGCGTCACGCCGAAGCTGCAGCTGCCGCGGTCGGGCTTGAAGATCGCCGGTCCGTCCTGGGCGAAGTCTCCCAGCTGGCTTCGGAAGCTCGCTTCGGACATCCCGCGCTCGAATCGTACGTGCGGAACCTCGGTGAACAGGTGCTCGGGCATCGTGGCGTCCATCCAGCGCCGCAGCTCGGACTTGCGCGCGACCGGCAGAAGCGCCTTCGGATCGGGGCCGGCCCATCCACGTTCGTGGGCAATCGTGGCCGCGGGTAACACGTTGCAGTCGCGGATCGCCAGGAGCGCATCGAAGCGGAGCCCGCGTTCTTGCTCTTCGCGATCGAGCAGTGCGCGGAGCGACTCTTCCGCGTCGATCGCATCGAGGCTCTTGACCGGAATGAACACGTCGGCCAGTCGACCGAGGCGAGAGTCCGGCGGCCCGATGTACGCGACTCGCGCGTACTGCATGAGCGTCTGGATACCTTGATCGCGAAGGTAGTCGTGAACGATGACTGCGAGCAGGGGAAGGTCGTCGCGGCGAAATTGACTCATTCGTGCTCTGTCTCCAAAGAGACAGGGGCGGTTGCGGAGCGAGCCTCTGCGGATCGATCCATCAATTGGCAGGCGTGGGGCGAAATATCTCGTCGACGAGAGGCAGAGTGTATCAGTGTAGGGTCCCTAGGCCGTTTGGCCCGACGTGGGGTGCCGGGTGTCGAGCCGCGCGAGGACGCACCGCTCGACGTGCGACGCAACGCTGTGTCCCGTTTGCGGGACGCTTCGATTAGGGACTTCTCCGCTCCGCCAGCACCAAGCGCCTACGGGTCACCTGGTACACCAGCAGCGATCCTCGGACGCGGGGAAGCTCGTTCGCTTCGCAGGAGTCCCGGCACTCGCGTTCGACCTTCACGTCGGTCGCGAGCTGGTCGACGAGGCCGGCGCGCACGTCGGGATCCAGCGCTGCTCCGTAGTGCAGGTCGAACCAGAGCAGCGCCGCATCATGGGCCTCGGCACCGACGGTGTTGGGCACGGCCCAGGACACGACCGAAGCGAATCCCGCGTCGGCGAGTGCATCGTCAACGTCGTCCGTCACAGACCTCGCGATCGACTCGAACGTGAAGTGCCGATCGTAGAAGCCGCCCTCGGGCGGGTACGAGTACATGAGCAGCAGGCCCTCGTACTCGTCCTTCCGGACGGACTCGAGCGGCACCCTCCCGGTCGTTGCGATCGTTCGGGGACGCGGAAGCTCACTCATCTGCGCGAGCGCCAGGTCCAACGTCGCTCCGAAGGCCGCCAGGACGCAGACGTCGTGCGAGGCGAGGTCGGCGCTCGCGAGCGTGTCGCCGATCGTTGGGTCGCGCTCCGAGCACGACTCGATCCCGGGTGCCGCAGGGATCGCGACCCTGGAGAACGGGATCCCCTCCGACTCGCACACGTGCGACAGCGAATCGCGGCAGCTGCGCCCGAAGACATCGTCCTGGTAGACGCAGACGAGGGAATGACACGGGTCCTTCGAGCACGCGTCGAGGTAGCGCAGGAGCTGCCGAGCGTAGCCGCCGGCGTTGACGGAAAGCTGGAGCAGCTCCGACCCGAACTGCGAGTGCCGCTCGACGTCGGGCGTCGCCGCCAGGGTCAAGATCGTAGGGATGCGGAGCTTCGCGTCGCCTTCGACCAGAAGCGCCGACGCGTCTTCGCTGGTCGCCGGGCCGAACACCACCTGGGCGCGGGACTGGATCCTCCGGAACTCGCGGGCGAGCGCGCGGGAGTCCCGGAAGGCAGCGGTATCGGTGACTTCGATCTCGAAGCACTCCTCCAGCGGGATGCTGTCAAACGCGCATCGGCGCACACGCTCGAGCCCCGCCACGACGCCGCGCAAGTGGCTCAGCCCGAGGTCGCGGTTCGCGCCCGAGAGCGGCACCAGGATCGCGACTCGGACCGGCGGTTCCGGTTGGGCCTGGGCCCGGTCGTGCATCGGACTCGCGGCGTGGGCAGCAGCGTGTGAGCGGGGCGCGGTCCACCGACCGGCAACCCCAGCGACCACGCCGGCGATGAAGATGGAGTTCACGACGCGCAGCGGGTGCGCCACGCACGCGGCCTTCAGCGCCTTTCCGGCGTCGAGCCAGGTCGAACGGATCCGCCGGTACGGACGGAGAAACCGGGTGTCGGGATAACGCCAACGCTTGGCGGCGATGGGCTCGGCGGATCGATGCATGGGGGCTCCTGGCTTGGGGTCGTGAGAGCCCTCGGACCAGCACGTGACGTGCCAGGTGCACGTCGTCCGCGCGCGAATACCCCGTCGCCACCGCTCAGGCGGTTGGCCCCCGCGAATCTCGGCCGCGACGATCGGAGCCCCGACGGCCAGTAGCTTGCGGGGAGCGACGAATCGGTGCTCGACCGGTCACTGGGTCGTCCCCGGTCAGTGCCCGATCCCTGCGCCGTGCGAGATCGTTAGCGTCGGAGCAGGGCAATCGGTCTCAAGGGCGATCTGCCGGGCGTCGATCAGATCGCGCATGCGACTCAGTGACGTGAATTGAGTGGGGACGCTTGCTGGGAGGAGCCAGCTCTACGACGTTCATTTGCTCAGGCTTTGGCTTCTCGAGCCAGCGGGACATGATCAGCGCGAGAACGATGAGCGAGAGACCGAGGTAGTCCTCGCGGTGGAACGTCCCGGCCTCGTCCTCGCCTCGGATGAGGTACGTCATGCTCCAGGTCATGGCAGGCATGAGGTAGAGGTAGGCGCCGACGTGGATGCCCTGACGAGCGCCGATCTCGCTTGCCCGCGCCCAGAGGCTGTAGCCGATGATGGTCGATCCGATGACCATGCCGCCGAGCTCCAATCCGAGCTTCACGCTCGATTCCGAGTTCAGCGGGCGGGCGAGCGTCGACACGATCGAATCATCTGAAAGCACCGCGACCGCGACGAGCACTGCCGGCAGCGCTATGATAGTCCCGAGAATGAACGCCTGCGCAGTAAGGCGGAACGCGCCGTAGACCTCGACGAAGGACGGGCTGCTCGCGTCGCGACTCTGGCTGATCCGATGAGTCCAGTACGCAAGCGTCACCGGGACGATGAGGGCCGGGAGCCAAGCCCACGAAATCGTGCGCAGGTCCCCACGGATGAGAAGGCATGCGCCGAAGAGCCCCAGCGCAAGCAGGGGCCAGTCGGTCCACGGCCGCCTCAGAGATGCGTCCTTCGACCGGTGGATACGAAACGACGCCAGGATCGCCACGAAGAGCGGAACGAGGAGATTGACGGCAGCGGCCTTCGTATCCCTCAGCATCGACGGTCGCTCCAGAGCAGCCAACGTGAAGTGATAGACCGGCACTGCTCCCAGGATCGCAACCGACAGGGTGCGGGCGTCGGCCGTTGTCAGCCAACGTCGCTGCCCGTCCTTCGTAGGGGCCAACATCAGGATCGGCAGGAACAGCAGCGTCGCAGCCGTGAGGCGATACGCAACCACCAGAACGACGGCTACGGATTCACTTTGCTTCGAAGGCGCCAGAGTCGCAATCCACGATGCGTATCCGAAGAAAGCGAAGCTCCAGCAAAATGCAGTGGTGAGCGCGAGAAGATGCGCGTGCCGTCGCATGGACGGCGCGTCTTGATCTGTCATAGCAGGACTTGGCAGAAATTGTCCGTTGATAAGGTCAAGCGATTTGCCTCGCAGCATAGCGCCTGCGCGCGACCGCTTGCGCTTACGCCTTGAGCAGATTCTCTCCGCCGCGGATCGGGAGGGATCCGGTGGGTATCAAGGTAGTTGCCGCCCGAGGCGTTCACTCACGCAGCGGCTGACATCTCCTGCACGCCGTCGTGCATCGTGACGGTCTCGACAGGGTCGAGTCGGCGTATGCCGCGACCGCCCCAGCCCTCCGGAAGTCGTTCTCGCGCGGACTGGAACGCGCTTCGACGCCGAGAGAGGATCTCCCGATGACGTCCCGCGTGCCGATCGTGGGTCGTGACGAAGCCGACGCCGTTGTGCAGGTGCTCCTCGTCGTACCAGCGGACGAATCCGTCCACCCAGGCGGCAGCGGCCTCGAGCGACTCGAACGGGGTCGAGGGGTACTCCGGTCGACACTTGAGCGTCCGGGACAGCGACTCCGAACACGGATTGTCATCGCTCACGTGGGGCTTGTCGAACGACGCCGGGACGCCGAGCGCCCGGAGCGTCGCCAGCATCGCCGCGCCCTTCATCGGTCCACCGTTGTCCGGGGGCAGCGTGAGCTGCCCCGACTCGATGCTCTCGAGCGCGCAGGCGCTCTCGATCAGTGCCGCGGCGAGCTACGCGGACTCGTGAGCGCGGACCTGCGTTGCGACGATCTTGCGGCTCCACACGTCCAGGACGGTGTAGAGGTAGAGGACCGTGCGTCGCACGCGGTCGGGCAGGTACCTGATGTCCCAGCTCCAAACCTGTCGCGGTGCCGTCGCGACCTTCGGCTGCGGGCGGACTGGCGCGTCGGCGGCTTCGCACGGCCGCGGTGGCTGGCCAACCTGTCCTCGGCGAGCACGCGGCAACCGCGCTGACACAGGGGGGAAGCGGCCTCTTCTGCCCACGTAGCCGATCAGCCCCAGTGCGTCGACGTTGCGAGCTTCGAGTGCGGCGTCGTCGCGATCCGTCCGAGCACGTCGGTGACGTAAGTCTCGGGATCCACGCCGCTCTGCTGGCAGCTGAGCACGAGCGAGTAAAGCCGCGCGGCGACCTCGCCGCCCCGCTCGCTGCCGAATGCGAGCCAGCCTTTCCGACCGGTCTCGATGTGGCGCAGGTCCCGCTCCGCATCGTTTGCACCGAGGATTGGCCAGCCCCGAGCTCGAGCGAGGCATTCCCTCGCGTCGCTACCGGGGGCGACGCTCGCGCGGCCGACAGCCTCGAGCATCCGAACGTCCGATGGATGGTCTCCGCACGCGTGGCACGTACTCGGGTCGATCGATCGAAGGCGGCACAGGTCTCGGACCGCTGCTTCCTTGTCCTCACCGGGCCTGACCGGACCGACAGTACGAACTATGAAGAGGCCGTCCCTGGTCTCGAGCTCCGTGCCGATGACGTGCTCGACCTCCAGCTCTGCAGCGAACGGCCGGATTAAGTCGGCGTCGACCCTCAGACGATGACGGCTGTGAGACCTGCAGCCTGGAGCCGCTCGAGTTCAGCGCGGCCGTCTTCGCGATAGACCACGTCGTCGAGGATCCTATTGATGTAGAGGTGCCACCGATCGATCGATGTGAGAACTCGCGCGCGATCGCGGCCCCGATAGTGCTTCCAGAAGCGGAGGTTCTGTTCGGCGCGGGACCGGGACGGGACGAGCGTCGGGCCCTCGTCTGCGAAGTGCTTCTTGAAAGCGACAATCGACTTGAGGCCCAAAGGCGTCTCGTCCGCGTCGAAGGAACCGAAGGGGGCACGAATGGTCTTGGGGGTCATTCATGGCGGTGCGGGGACAGCGGGATCTCAGTCATTTGGACCGGGTCGTGCGTGATCCAGAGTTCCGTGTCCGGGTGCTCCTCGAGGAAGCGTTCTACCCTCTGAAACCCGCGCTTCGTCTCATCGAGGTCGACGTTGAAACCCGGGACACGGCGACGCTCCCGCTGCTCAGCGAAGTGGTACAGGTCTCCGCTCAGGAGCACGGGTCCGGACTCTGCCAGGTCGACGTAGAGCACCTGGCTCCCGACCGTGTGTCCGCCGACTCGGAGAATCCGAACGCTACCGTCTCCGAAGACGTCGCGGTCGCCAAGGAAGACGTCGGTGTCGCTGCCCTCCAATTCGGCGTAGGTCTCGAACGTCATTCCCCAGCTGCCGCGGCGCGCGAGTCCGCTGAATGCGTACTCGTACTCGTCACGCTGCCCGGTGATCGTCGCGTTGCGGAACAAGTTCGCGTTGCCGGTGTGGTCGAAGTGCCAGTGGGAGAACGCCAGCAGATCGACGTCCTCCGGGGCGAGCCCGATCTCGGCGAGCTGCTCGGGGAGCGGAGGGCCGGCGTAGCATCGGATGTCGTCCGAGTGCGCCTCTTCCCTCGGGCCGCCGAACAACTGGTGCGAGTGGCCGGTGTCCCAGAGCAGCACGCCGGCAGGGTGGACGATCAGGAACGCGCGAACTTGCAGCGTGATCGGTCCCTGGCCGGCGTAGTCCTCGTGGAAGATGCCCTTGTCCTTGATCCACGAGGTGCCGCCGTCCAGCACGTACATCACGGGGCGAGCCCGGCCCTCGAGTTGACACTCGAAGGGCGGAGCCCCCGTATCACGGGGACCGCAACCTGCCGCCAGGGCCGAGACGGAAGCGAGCGCGAGGCCAGTCAGCTTGATGATCGACATGTCTACTCCGTGGCCGCCGTCAGCATTCCGTTCAGCATCGGCGGATCGAAGGGCAGCGCCTGCTGGCCTTCGACGACTTCCGCCTCCGACCAGGACGAAGCCTGGCACATCGCGTCGAGCGTGTCGCAGGCCTGCTCGTGCTCCTTCCCGAGGATGAAGCCCTTCCGGTAGGCGGCGAAGCTCGTCAGGAGGCACGCCGTCGTGCGGCCGGCCTGCTCGAAGTCGATGAACACCTCGAACTTCATCTGGCCGCGGCGGTCGACCTCCTTCGAGAGAACCTCGTAGTTGATCTTGATTGGCAGCGGGAACGTGAAGTGCGGGAACTCGGCGTCGGCGATGCCGCTCCAGACAACAATGAAGTCCGAGCTGTCGCCGGGCGAGAGATCGAAGTGCTCCGTGACGGCGAGCAGACTCTGGCGAGCTCCTTCGATCAGCGCGATTCCTTGCACGTGCTGGCCCGTCTGGTGGTCGCTCAGGACCTCGTTGCGACCGTCGATCCACAGATCGAGCTCGAACTTCTTCGGCGCGACGCGCCGCGGCAGCGAGACCATGGTGTTCTTCGGCTCGTGCTTGTGCGTCTCCCGACGGGTCGCGATCTCACCCTCCGAGACGAGGAACATGCCGCCGCGGGTGTTGGCGATGTAGACCGCCGAGAGCTGCTCGGACTGCAGTCCCTGACCCGGAAGGAACAGGTTCTCTTCGCGCGCGGAGGCCGCGCGCAGCTTGAACTCGGAGAACGTGATCGCCCTTGCGTGCTGGTGGGCGAAGTTGGCGAAGTTGTCGCCGACGACGTAGATGATCTGCTTGGTTTGCATGTTGGGGTGTGGGGCTTGGGGGACGATCAGTCGTTCGTCGACGACAGCGGCGAGTCGTCGGACGCGTGGCGGGGCAGCCGGTCGCGGATCGGGGCGAGGCCCGTAGAGTCCGCCTTCGCCTCGACGGGCATGAGATCGGACCCGCACCAAGCGCAGTAGTGGCCGCGCCAGATCGGCTCCGTGTAGTAGCAGTCGTTGGCCGAGCAGGCCCAGGTGACGTGGTGGTGGCTCATGGGGGTCTCCTCGCGCTCGAATCGTCAGCGCGTCCTGGTCTGGAGCAATGCCCGTACCGAAGACCATCAACTGGCCCTTCACCGCACGAATCGGCCCTCAGCGCGCATGAAGTGGGGAAAGCGTGCCCCGTCGACTCCAAGGTGGAAGCCGCTCTCACGTTGCCGGTGATAGGGTCGTCACCGATCGGTGACTGGCCACCTCCTCGGGACCTGCTGCCCAAAGCGCGGAGCGAAGCACAAGGGAGGAAGACCGTTCCCGCGGAAGCGTCCGGAGGACGTGCCGCGCACCCCGTTCACAAATCCGAGCGGTGGGCCGATGCTTCGAGCATGGAACTCGAATCGCTACTCGCAGCACGCCCGACTCGTCGGATCGACCTCCGCGCGTGGTACCTGGAGGTCCTCGAGGCAACAGAGCGCGAAGGGGTGACGGTCCCCGAGCTCGCCCAGAAGCTCGGCTGCTGCCGGGTCATCGTGTACTCATGACGACGCCGTTCGAGGAGAGGAGAGACCCAGGCCTCTCCAGCGCCGACCGGCGTCGTTCGTGTCCAGGCCGCCGAGCCGCTGGCCCCGTCCGATACTCGAGTCGCGTCGAAGTACGTACGCGAACCAGTCGCGCGGTGCTCATCCCGAATGACCTCGACGCCTCAACGCTCGCGACCGTCGTCGCCGATCTCAGGCGATTCTGACTCTTGGGTGACAGCGCATCTTCCTTGTCGTCGCACCGACCGACACGTGCATGTCGTTCAACAGCCTCGCAGTGATCACATCGGAGCTCCTCGGCGCAACGCCCGCGTGACGCGACCTGTTCGTGTTCGCAATCCCTGTGCGTGATCGTTTCAGGGTTCTTTCTTGCGAAGAGAACGGCGCGTGGGTGCTGGCGAAGCGGCTCGATCGCGGGATGTTTGCGTGGTCGGACTGCAACGCCGCGGACACGATCGAGTACCGCGCGGAGGAGCTCGCGCCGTTGCCCGAGGGACTCGTTGCTAGTGATCTCGTCTCGCGTAATTGGCACCCTCGCGTGCCATCGTCACCGATCTTGCCAGTTCGAGCTTGAACGCGCCGACGTCATCGAGACCATTCACGCGTTGTCACCGTCGTCCCCTCGTCCGCGCTCCTCAATGCGCGACGGACGGCGGAGGACGTCGCGCTCGCGGAGCAGATTCGCGAGATGACGCGTAAGCATCGCGACCTCGAGTAACGCAGCGCGTCGCTCATCGACGAAGCCGAGGATGAGGACCAGGCGCTTCACGAGGTTCGCGCTCAAGTCTTGCGTCTGCTCGGAGCTTGAGCGAAGAAACAGGCACTTCAGTCCGGTGAAGGCCTTCTCTTCGGCGACGCTACGAACGACATAGGCGCGACTGCCATCGAGGGCCTCGCGTCGAGCGACGTCGATATCGAAGTCGTCGAGCTCGATGGCGACGGCGTGGAGATTCCCGGCGCCGGGGAGCTGGAGAAGGAGAAACCCGCAGCCAAGAACCCAAGCGGCTGCCAGGCGCGCACGCTCGACGAATCCAACTTACGCCAGGACGTTCGCCGATCCGATCTCCCTCCGGAGTAGCGCCGCTGCCCTGTGATCGGAATCGAGCTGGTCGAGACCGACCTGAAGGTGACGCGTTTGGTGGAGTACAGCCCGGCGGTGCTCTTCGCGATCGAGCACCTCCAGGTGATCTCCGGGCCACCGCCGGAAGTCGCCGTGGAGCGGACGATTGAAGCGATATCCGCCCCTCCGCCCGAGCGATCCGTCGAGGGCATGACGGCCGGGACGGGGTTGCTCGCCTGGCTCACGATTTAGAAGTACGTCCTGTACCTCCGGGTGTACCGGCAGGGTGACGCCTTCGCTCGACTCGGCGTGCAGTGCTCCCGCAAGACGCTCTGCTACTGGGTTCGGAAGACGGCGGTTCTGCAAAAGACCGTCGCGCGCGAGATCGAGCGACAGATTCGAGCGGGACCAGAGCTGGAGTTCGACGACACGCCGGTCTTGGTCAAGCGACCAGAGCCGTGCGGCGGCACGCAGAAGGTCTGCCAGTCGTACCTTTGGACCATTGTGAATCCGGAGGTTCCTGGCGTTGTTGACGGTCGCCTGAAAGGGGATCCCGCGGACAGCTAAAAAGGGACCCCCTGTCCGGGCTCCCATGCGCGGGGCCGAACTCGGCTACGAACCGGCCCTCCGAGCCGACAGACTGCGACTTGCAAGCGGACCGCGGACTGCTCGCCAGGGAGGACCAAACGGCAATCAGAGCATCAACTCGCGCAGATATCCGCCACATGCATCTCGTGTTTGGCGTTCCGAAGAAGAAGGAGATCGCGCGCCGGCTCGGCGTCGACGTCAAGACGGTCCGGCGGCACGTTCGTGGCTCGGACGAGTACCCCGCCCGCCGAACGCCGAAGCGCGGCCGCGCGCTCGACGCGGACCGCGAGGAGATCGAGGATCTGATCCGCGACGACGAACGGATCAGCGCGAATAGGATGGGCCGTGCTCCTTGAGGAGCGCCACGGCCTCCGACTGACCGAGCGCACGATCCGTCGGTTCGTTCACGACGTCCGCGGCAGGCTTCGTGCGCCGGAGACGTTCGTCCATCGAACCCACGTCCCCGGCGAGACGATGGAGGAGGACGCCGAAGGCGGCCGGTTCTGCGTGCTGGGCGTTGAGTCTGGTGACGAGGTCGAGTTAGGACTGCGCAGAACGTCAACCCCGAAGGTCCGCTCCAGGAGCACGGCCCAGCTACGGCGCTTGGCCCGGGCGCAGGGACCGCCGTCGTCCGCTGGTTGGCGCGGCTCCGGCGAGCGCGGCACAACCACATCACGCAGTGGTGAAGCCAGCACGAGGCTCTTCCTCCTCTTATCGAAGTCCGTCCACTAATGCTCGCGCGGGTTGAGGACCAGCGCGACGAGACGCTCGAGTCGTACCCCCTCTTGGTCAACGGGTCGAACGCGAGCGGGTGCCGTTGCGCCACGGGAGGCGCAGCGACCACTTCACCTTGCCGTCGCCCCCGGGCGCGTCCTGACGAACCGCTGGGTCCTCGGCCTCGGCGCCCTGCTGCTGGTCGTGGCCTTGGCGGACGAGCTGCTCGGACCACCCGGCTCGGCAGTGTGGGAGTGCAGCCCCGATGGCCGACTCGACGTCGTCGAGGGACGGAGCGATCCGCGCTTCGAGATCGAGCGCGGCGCGCAGTGGTGGGGGCTCGAGACGAGCACGTCGACCGGCCCAAAGATCGCGAGCAGGTGGCCCAGCTGCGTCGTCTCGCGTCGCTCACCATCGCCGACGTATCAGGGACCGCGTTGACTCGGGAGGTGGCCCCGGCACTCGTTCGCCAGCTCGCGGACGAGCGCCTGGAGCTGTCGCGCCTCGGGGACCAGATCCTGGTCCTGGAGGAGATCGAGGGCTCTGTCTCGGGCTGGATGCCCGGCGCTCGCCCGTCCGCACGCGTACTCGCGTGGATGCGGACCCGGATGAAGTCGTCGACCGGCTCCGAGAAGCGACTCCACATGGCCCGGCCAGAGAAGGACGACGAGGCCGAGCGGTTCTTCTACGTCGAAGGGCGCTCGGGCCTCCTGCAGACGGAGTCCTGGGTCTCGATCGACGGTGCCCCGCAGCGGCATCGCGTCAAAGGGCCGCCCCTCGAGCCCGCGGTGTGGCTGCACGACTTCCACGAGCCAAGCGACGCGGAGTGGCGCCAACTCGGCGCTGCCGCGAAGGACGCGGGGCCGGACGCCCTGTAGGCGTTCTTCGATCACACGCGTGTCGACGAGCGAGCGCGGATCGACGCGCTCGTGAGCTGAACGGTCGTTCGTTCAGACGAGCTCGAGCTCGAAGCCGAGCCCGAGGCGCCGCGCCTCGGCCACGGCCCTCGTCGCCGCCGCGACGTCCTGGGCGGCGTGACCGACGGACTTGAAGAGCGTGAGTTCCTCCTGCGACGTGCGCCCGGGCACGAGGCCCGCGGTCACGAGGCCGAGCTCGGTCCAGTCGTCACGGTGGGTCGCGCCCTCGCGCTCGGTCGCGGCGAGCTCGCCGGCCTCTTCCAACGCCGCGTCGACCTCGTCGACGAACACGGTCGCGCGCGAGATCGTGTGCGCGTCGAGCTCCATCATCTCCAGCGTGAACGACCCGACGGCGTTGACGTGCGCGCCGTCGGCAAGGCATGCGCCGTCGAAGAGCGGTGCGCGCGCGGGGGTCGCCGTGCACACGACGTCGGCGCCCTCGATCGCCTCCGTCGCGGTCTTCGCAGGCACGAGCGTCGCGTGGACGGACTCCCGCATCGTGTCGCAGAACGCGAACACTCGCTCCGGCGAGCGGGCGTGCACGCGCACCTCGTCGAGCTCACGTACGGCGCACATCGCGAGAAGCTGAGTGCGCCCCTGGGCGCCACAGCCGATGACGGCGCCGACGCGCGCGTCCTTTCGAGCCAGCACGTCCGTCGCGGCCCCGCTGCCTGCGCCCGTGCGCCAGGCCGTCAGCGCCGTCCCGTCGATCAGGGCGGCGGGGGCGCCCGTCTCGGGATCGAGCACGACCACCAGGCCCTGGATCGGCGCCGTTCCCCGCTCGGCGTTGCGCGGGAAGACCGACACGATCTTCGCGGCGAGGCCCATCGACGGCACGTAGCCGCCCATCAGCAGCGTGGTGCCCTCGTGCGGCGCGACGGGCACGGCGATGCGCTGGGGCGCGACGGACTCCTTTGTCGCGATGGCGGCGTAGGCGTCCTTCATCGCGCCGATCGCCGCGGGCATGGGGAGCGCCGCGCGCAGGTCGTCGGCGGACAGGGCGAGGAGCTTCACGGGGGAGACGGTAGCGTCGGATCTCCCGTGCGGACCTACGATCGGGTCCGCGATGGCCGACCCCCTTCCTCCCAGCATCTTCAACGACGTGGTCGGGCCCGTCATGCGGGGCCCCTCCAGCTCGCACTCCGCGGCGTCCGTTCGCATCGCTCGCATGGCGCGCGACCTGTGCGGCGGCACGCCCGACGCCGTGCGGTTCGACTTCGACACCGAGGGCTCGCTGGCGACGACGCACGAGAGCCAGGGCTCGGACATCGGGCTCTTCGGCGGTCTCCTGGGCTGGGGCGCCGACGACGAGCGGCTCGGTCGGTCGAAGGAGTTCCTGGACGCG
>JBCCLJ010000192.1:0-13504 GCA_039026915.1 Acidobacteriota bacterium | reverse complement strand
GGTTCCATTCGCGAAAGCGACGCTCCTTGTCGTTCCCGACGCACGTGTCGACCAGCAGCTTCTGTTCTCCCGACTCGACGAGGAAGGACTGGATCGTCATGAGGAGCTGCCCGTTCTCGTCGAGATAAGGCGCCAGCCACGGTGCATCGCCGACCGCCTCAGGGGTTGCCTGCGGCAGGACGAAGCGTGAGATCCCGGTGGTCACGGACTCGACGACCGCGGTCACCTTGATGTCGCCGATCATCCATCGAAGAGGTTCGGTCATGACTCGGTTCCTTCCTTGGGATCGATGTTCGCAGAAGCTACGGCGCGGTGGGGGAGGACGAAGAGGCTGCCGATCGCCGAGACGGCGGCAAAGACGGCGCCGAGAAGGAAGCCGCGGTCGAAGCCGTCGGGATCGCCGCCGTAGGCCATCGTCACCAGCGCAATGCCGATCGCCGTGCCGATCTGGTTCGTCAGGCGCGAGGCTCCGGTGGCGATGCCGAGGTCGTCCGCAGGAACGGCCCCGGCGACCACCGAGTTCAGAGAGGGCAGGCAGAGGCCCTGCCCGAGGCCCTGGAAGACGAGACCCACTCCGACGAGGACGAGCCAGCCGTTCTCGGTGCCGCTCGCCAGAAGGAGCATCGAGGCGGCGATCATGAACGTGCCGGTGAAGGCGGCGAAGCGTTCGCCGCGCCGCGCCCCGAGCAGGCCACCCAGAGGTGAGGAGAGCGACAGCGTCAGGGTGCGCAGCAGCATGAGCCCGGCCGCCGCCGAAACCGTGAGACCGAAGACCTGCTGGAGGACGAGCGGCGCCAGAACGAAGGCACCCATGTACGCAGCGCCCATGAACGACATGGTGACGATCGGCGCTGTGAAGTTCCGGCGAGTGAAGAACTCGAGAGGCAACAGCGGCTCCGCTGCTCGCCGCTCGATGGCGAGGAAGGCGAGGAGTCCCAGAGCGCCCAGCATCATCGGAGCCCAGATCTTCGGGTCCGACAGGCGCGCGCCGCGCAGCTGACTGACGCCGAAGAGGAGTCCGCCCACACCGATCGCTAGGGTCAGCGCGCCGGGAACGTCGAAACGCACCCTCTTCGGAGGCGTCTCCGGCAGCACGAGCCAGGCGAGCAGAAGCGCGCAGAAGGCGAAGAGGGCTTGGAGAAGGAAGACCGAACGCCAGCCGACGAGGTCGACCAGCGGTCCACCGGCGATCAGACCGACCGCCGGCGCTCCGGCTCCGGTCATCGACCACCAGCCCATGGCTCGCGTGCGCTCGACCGGAGGGATGACCCTGAAGATCAACGCCATCGAGCTCGGCCCCGTTGCGCCGCCGAGCACCGAGGCGAGGGTGCGAAGTGCAATCAGTGAGCCGACGCTCCAGGCCAGGCCCGTTGTCGCGGCGATGATCGCCGCCGAAGTCGAGCCGAACAGGAAGACGCGGCGGTGCCCCTTGAGGTCGCCCAGCTTGCCGAGCATCGGCAGCGCGACGGCCGAGAAGAGCATGGGCGTCGTGATGACCCAGGCGATGGTGGTTTCGTCCGTGCCGAGCTCGCGCGCGACCTCGCCCAGCGAGACCGCGAGGATGGTGAAGGGAAAGCCATTGGCGAACATACCGACCAGCGCGGCGATCAGCGTCCAGCGCTGCCGCTGACCCGTGGCGTCGAGCCGAGCTCCGACGCGCGCGCGCAAGCCTGTGACGGTGGGCGCGGTGGTCTTGGAGTCCATGACGGGAGCGGCGCGGCTGGCGCCCGGACGTCAGGATACCGCGACCAACTCTCGGCGCGCGGCGCGAAACGGCGGGAGTCGGGGCTCGTCGGAGCTCAGGAACGGGCCGGGGCGTCGCTGGCGTCGAGGGTCGCGTCGGACTCCCCTCCGAGGCCCCAGTCGCGTCGCAGGGACCGAGCCTCGCGATCGCGACCCGCTTCTTCGAGCAGGTCGCTGAGGCGCAGGACGGCGCGACTCCGGGTGCGGGTCATCGCAGCGCGACGGTCGGCGTCGTCGCTCGCGAGCTGGTCGCGCATCGCCAGCAGGGCCTTCGTCGCTCTCTCCAGTGCTTCGATCTGCGCCTCGGCGCTACCACCGTCGTCGGCCAGAGCTCGGGCCAGACAGAGATCGATCTGCCAGGCGCCGGCGCTCGGCAGGCCCTCGATCGCTGCGTGCGCCGCACGCGCCAGGCACACGGCCTCCCCGAAGGCGCCTCGGGAGCGCTCCACTTCGCTGCGTTCGGCGAGTGCCGCAGCGACGCATTCCGGGTTGTCGAGCTCGGCGGCGATCGACTCCGCCTCGCGGGCGTTGTCCTCCGCGTCGTCGAGCTCACCGAGGAGTCTCTGAAGCTGTGCGAGGTCGATCAGCATCCGCGTCATGTCGTCGCGGTCGCCGATCCGGGTGACCGTCTCGAGGCCTCTCTCGACCAGGTCTTCGCCGGCTTCGGCGCGGCCGGTCGCGCCGTAGGCTCGGCCGAGCAGCCACCACGACTCGGCTTCGCAGTGCGAGTCGCCGAGCGTCGAGAGCCGCTCGACGGCGCTTTCGAGCTCGCGGATTCCCTCTTCGTAGAGTCCCTGCTCGACGCGTGCCTGACCGACGCCGAGTCGCGCTCGGGCACAGCCCCAGGCGTCGTCGACCTGCAGCGAGAGATCGTGCGCGTGGTGAGCGAGTCGGATCGACTCTTCGTAGTTGCCGCGCATCATGTGAACCCAATGGAGCCGACGCACGAAGAGCGCCCGCTGCCGCAGGTCGGTCTTGCGCTCGTAGTGCTCCAGTGCCCGACCGAGCAGTCGGATTCCGTCGTCGCTTCGCCCGCGCAGAGCCAGCGACCAACCGAGTAGCCCGGCAGCGTCGGCGGTGGCGGCGGAGTCGGCCTCACCCTCGTCGAGGACGCGCTTGGCCAGAGTCTCGACGAGCTCGTGGTCGCCTTGGGCGGCGCCGACGCTGGCTCGTTCGACGAGGCAGGTCTGAACGAGCTCGGTTTCTCCGAGCCGCTCGAAGATCTCGCTGGCATGTTCGAAGAGCTCCGACGCGCGCGCGTACTCCCCGGACCCAGCGTGCACACGACCGCGATCGAGGCTGCAGGCGGCCGTCGCGCGCGAGTCGCCGAGCCTCTCTGCGAGCCGCTGAGCACGCTGGAGATTGCGCTTCGCTTCGTTCAGGCGGCCGACGGCGAGCAGCGCCTGGCCCTTTCCCGAGAGGGTCTCCAACCGCTGTTCCGCCTCGGTTTCGAAACCCATCGCCTCGAGCTGCTCGAAGATCCGCAGGACTCGATCGAGGTTGCGCAGCCCCGTCGACCACTGGGAGCGAGCTCGCGCCGCACGCCACGCGGTGAGACTCCACTCGAGGCCGCGACGCAGGTTGCCGGCCGACTCGTGATGCACCGAGATCGACTCGGCGAAGCGATCGAGCTCTTCCGGGTAGTTGGCTTCGAGCGCGTGAGCGGCCGCTTCGTGCAGGCGGCGACGTCGTCGCGGACGCAGCGACTCGTAGAGGACCCGCCTCAGGATCGTATGGTAGAAGCGGTAGTCCTCGCCCAGCGAGATGCCCTCGGCCGACACGACGCCAGCCTCGAGGGCCGGGTCGAGGCTGCGATCGAGTTCGTCGTCGTCCGCGCCGGTGATGCGCGAGAGCGTAGGAACACGAAACTCCTCGCCGATCACGGCCGCGGCCTCGAGCACGGTGCGCACGCCGCTGGGCAGGCGATCGAGCTTGTCCTTGGCTGCCATCACCAGCGACTCGGGTAGATGCAGCCGGCCGAGCCCGGACCAGCTCCAGTGACCGTCCCGGCCCCGAGACGCGCGTCCCTCGGCGACGAGTAGCCGCAGCATCTCAGCCAGAAAGTAGGGGTTGCCCCCGGTCGACTCGTGCAGCGTCTTCAGATCGGCGTCGGGCAGCACGAGCTCACCACCGAAGACACGCTCGACCGTGTTGCCGAAGTCCTGCGCCGAGAGCGGGCGCAGCGTCAGTGTGGTGAAGGCACGGTAGCCGGCCTGACGTCTCAGCCAGGCTCCGAGTGTGCCGCGCTGGCTGTCCTCGTTGCGATAGAGACCCAGGATCATCAGCGGCTCGCCGGCTTGAGTGCGCATCAGGTAGCCGAGGATCTCGAGGGAGCCAGGATCGGCCCACTGCAGGTCGTCGAGGACCAGAACCAGCGGACGCTTCACCGAGAGCCCGAGAAAGGCCTCGGCGAGCGGTGCAACGAGCTTGTAATCGTCGCCGGACTGCTCACCGGGGCCTTGTCCTTCGAACAGCTCGGCAGGAAGTTGCAGACCGATCTCGCGCGCCACGAGTTCGGCCGTCCGCTTGCGCTTGGTCGCGCGCGGCACGTCGGTAGGGAGGTCGAGCAGCTCGGCGAGCAGGTCGAGAAAGGCCTCGTAGGAGACGATGCGGCTGCCCTCGTAGTCGAAGAAGCGGGTCGTCAGAACGCGAAAGTCACCCTCCTCCGAGGCCCAGCGACCGAAGTGCCGCGCGAGCTGTGTCTTGCCGACCCCTGGCTCCCCCGAGACGAGTACGGTCTGACCGACGCCGCGCAGCGTGGCGTCGAGCTCGGCTTGGAGCACGCCGACCTCCGGTGCGCGGCCGACGAGCTGGTCGTAGTCCGGCGATCCCGCGTCCGCGACGGCGCTGCGCGTGCGCCTCCGGTCGCGTCGGGGGCGATCGGTGAGCGTCTCGGCGAGTGCGCGCTCGAAGTCGCCGGCGCTCGAGTAGCGATCGCCCGGCTCCTTTGCCAGAGCGGCTTCCACCACCGCGATGAACTCACCCTCGAGCTCGGGACGTCGATCGCGTAGCGAGACGAAGCGTCCGTCGTCGATCAGGTCTTCGAGCTCGCCGAGGCTCGCGGCTTCGTAGGGGTAGCCGCCGGCGGTCATGCGGTAGAGCAGGACCCCGAGCGAGTAGAGATCGGTCGCCTGCGCCGGCGGGGCACCCTGAAAGAGCTCGGGAGCCATCGCCAGCGGCGTGCCGACGAGGGAGCCGGATCCCTCTTCGCCCGAGTCCGTGACCGTGCCGAAGTCCATGAGCACCGTGCGTCCCCCGGTCTCGCGCATGACGTTGCTCGTCTTGATGTCGCGGTGCAGCAGACCGGCTCCGTGCACCGCCGCCAGCGCTCGGCAGAGGTCGATTCCGAGCAAGGTCGCTTCGCGGGAGCCCATCGGCCCGGAGCGCTCGAGGAGAGACTCGAGCGTGTGGCCGTCGATGAGCTCCGTCCACAGGCCGATACGGCCCTCGTGCTGATCGACACCGTGAATCGTCAGTACATTGGGATGGCGAATCTTGGCGAGTCGCCGAGCTTCTTCGAGGTAGGAAGCGGTCGACCCTCGGCGTCCGCGGCGCAGCTTGAGCGCCACCTCGCGGTCGAGCTTGGGGTCATAGGCGCGGAAGATCTCACCAAAGCCACCCGATCCGAGCGGTTCGAGGACGCGCAGGTGTCCCCAGCGAAACGGCGTCTGATTGCCGAGCAGGGGCCGGCTGGATCGTCTCGTCGAGCTCATGGCGCGGTCTCGTGGAATGCACCGTCCACCGCACACTCCCACGACGCATTCCGAAGGCTCAGCAGTTTAGCGTGGCAGCGGCGTTGCGCTGGAGAGCTATCATCCGGGCAACATTTGACGAGAGGCCGGCCGACGCCGGCGGGAGAGGACGAGCGATGGCACTCGAGATCGAGCGGATTCCCGCGTTCAGCGACAACTACATGTATCTGCTGCACGACTCCGGCTCGGGCATCACTGCCGCCGTCGATCCAGCCGAGACCGGGCCGATTCTGGCCAAGCTCGAGGAGAAGGGATGGGAGCTCGACCTGATCCTGAGCACGCATCACCACCCGGATCACGTTGCCGGCAACCTCGAGCTCAAGGAGAAGACGGGCTGCACGATCTTCGGTCCCGCCGCCGAGCGCGACAAGATACCGGGCATCGATACCGCGCTCTCCGAGGGCGACCGCGTCGGCGTCGGCGTCGAAGAGGCCATCGTCTACGAGACCCCGGGCCACACGGCGGGGCACATCAGCTTCTGGTTCGAAGGCTCCGCCGCACTGTTCTGTGCCGATACGCTCTTTGCCCTGGGCTGTGGACGCCTCTTCGAGGGCACGCCGGCCCAGATGTGGGACTCGATGCAGAAGTACTCGCACATGCCCGACGAGACCCGCGTCTTCTGCGGCCACGAGTACACCCAGAGCAACGCTCATTTTGCGCTCACCGTCGACCCGGAGAATGCGGCGCTGCGCACTCGCGCCGCGGAGATCGATCGCCTGCGCGCGGCGGGCGAGCCGACCGTGCCGAGTCTGCTCGGCGAGGAGCGTGCGACGAATCCCTTCCTTCGACCGGACGACGCCGGTATTCGCACCGTGGTCGGCATGGCGGATGCCAGCGATGCCGAGGTGTTCGGCGAGCTTCGTTCCCGCAAAGACAACGCCTGATCGGGCGGCCCGGCAAAGCAACACGGAGACCCCTCATGAACCGACCGATTCTCTTCCTTCTCGGCGCCGCTCTCTCGCTGACGTCCACCGTCTTCGCTTCGGACGCAGCGCCCTGGCCCGGCTGGCGCGGGCCCGGAGGCAACGGTGTCGCCGGCTCCGAAGCGCCGCTCGAATGGAGCCCCGAGAAGAACATCCTCTGGAAGACCGCGACGCCGGGTCGCGGTCACTCGTCGCCGATCGTCTGGGACGGGCTGATCGTCGTCACGACCGCGGTGCAGGGCAAGAAGCTCGACGAGGCGACGGCTCCGACGCACAGCTTCGGCGGTCAGGAGTTCAAGCATCCGCAGGCGGTCGGCTCCGACTACGAGTACGACTTGAAAGTGCTCGCCTACGAGGCCGACAGCGGCAAGCTCGCCTGGGAGCAGACGGCTTACTCGGGGCCGGTCTACGACGACATCCACTCCGAGAGCTCTTACGCCTCGCCGACCGCGGTGACCGACGGCGAGCGGGTCTACACGTACTTCGGCTCCGAGGGCGTCTACGCCTACGAGCACGACGGCGCGATGGCCTGGAAGACCGACATCGGCGACATTCGTTCCGTCGGCCTGGGGATTGGCTCGTCGCCGGTGCTCGCCGCGGGCAAGGTGATCGTGCAGGCCGACGAAGACTCGGGCGAGCTCTCCTTCATCGTCGCCCTGGACGCTGAGACCGGCGAGGAGGCCTGGCGGCAGGCGCGCCCGGTGCAGGCCAGCTGGACGACGCCCTTCGTGCTCGAGCGCGACGGCAAGACGCAGATTCTCACCAGCGGCAACGAGTTCGTCATCGCCTACGATGCGGAAAACGGGGCTGAGGTGTGGCGCTCCGAAGGCCTCAAGGCCAATGCGATCCACGTGCCGATGACCGTCGACGACGTCGTGGTTTTCTCGAGCGGCTACCCCCAGAAGCGCACCTTTGCCCTGCGCCTCGAGGGTGAAGGGGAGATCGCCACCGAACAGCGGCTCTGGGAGTACAACAAGGGCGCCGGCTACGTGCCGTCACCGGTCCTCTACGACGGCAAGCTCTACCTGGTCAGCGACGGCGGCGTGGTCACCTGCCTCGATGCCAAGACGGGTGAGGTCGTCTACGAAGGCGGCCGTCCGCCGGTACGCGGCAAGCTGACGGCGTCCCTGGTCGTCGCCGGCGATCGCATTCTCACGATCAACGAGAACAGCGACGCCGTCTGGTTCAAGGCCGGCGCCGAGTACGAGGTTCTGGCTACCAACGAGCTCGACGAGCCGGTCTACGCCACTCCTGCAGTGGCCGGCGGCCGCATCTACATTCGCGGCAATCAGCACCTCTATGCGATCGGCGAGAGCGCTGACGACTGAGAGCTCGACCGAGAGCCTGACGTCGGGGTCTGCGTCGGGGCCGCCGCGACGCCGCTAGAGCGCCGCGTCGACGGCCCTGCGGATCTCCTCGGCGAGCAGGAGCGCCCAACGTTCCTGTCCGTCGTCCTGCTCGATCAGGTCCTGCCGGACCTCGATCATCGAGCAGGCGATGCCGCGCTCGCTGCCGTGCACCGGCATGGTGAAGTCGACAGGCTCCACTCGATAAGGCTCATTGTCGCCGACGTGCAGTTCCGAGCGTTGGCGCAGGCCACGCAGCAGGGCGTCGTGCAGCCGCCGATCCTCGCCGTTCATCAGGGAGACGTGCCAAGGGCGCTCGCTGCCGGCGAGACGAGGGGTGAAGCTGTGCACGGGCACGAGGACAGCGTCGTCGCCACGCTCGTCGAGCAGGCCTTCGATCGCCGCGTGGTAGGGCTCGAGCAGCTCGGCCTCGCGCTGCCGGCGCTGCTCGTGCTCGAGGTCGAGGTTGCCGGGAACCACGGTGCCGTCGCTCGTCTCGGGGATCGAGGTCAAGACGCCCGGACGCCGGTTGCAATCGATGACGAGACGGCTGTAACGCTGGGCGACGAGGGGCGCGTCGAGGAGATCGGCCAGCGCCTCGGCGACGGCGAGAGCGCCGATGTCCCAGCCGATGTGGCGTCTCAGCTCATCCTCGGAGACGCCGAGATCGATCGTCTCGGGCACCTCGAAGCCGGCGTGATCACAGGTCAGAACCACGCGCGAGCCGCCCCGCGCGTTGTGGCGCAACACGGGCTCAGGATCGCTGGCCGAGAGTAGGAGGGAGGTGCTCATCGATCGAGCGGGGATGGTACACCCGGTCCCGGCCGCAACGTCGGTCCGGCAGGAATTCAGGGGTGGGTCTGCGGCGTTTGTAGCGGAAGTTCTCCCCGATTCGCCCGTCGCCCATAGACTCGTCGCGGATCTCGCCAGCACTCTCCAGCTCTCGACTTTCCGATCGCTCCGCGCGGAGGCACCATGCCAGCCAACCCTTCCTCGAAGTCCCTGACGTCCCGCAGCCGACGGCTTGCCGCCGGCCCCGCTTTGCTCTTGATCCTGCTGACGACCCTCGCGTGCAGCGGCCTGCCCGTGCCTGAGCCGCAGATGCGCCCAGGCGCCTTCACGCCCGTGGTGATCGAGGGCTCCTCGGCCGTCGCTGCAAGGGCGCCCGAAGCCCCGTCGAAGCCGGCCGCTCGGGCCGAGACGATCCCGTTCGACCCGTCGGTCCGTCGGGGCACTCTCGACAACGGACTGCGGTACTACGTCCGTCGCAACGTCAAGCCGGAGTCGCGCGCCGAGCTCCGTCTCGTCGTCAACGTTGGCTCACTGCTCGAAGACGAGGACCAGCGCGGGCTTGCTCACTTCGTCGAGCACATGGCCTTCAACGGCACTGAGAACTTCGAGAAGCAGGAGCTCGTCGAGTATCTCGAGCGCATTGGCATGCGCTTCGGCCCGGACATCAATGCCTACACGAGCTTCGACGAGACGGTTTACATGCTGCAGATCCCCACCGACGACGAGCAGATCGTCGCGCAGGCCTTCCAGATCCTCGAGGACTGGGCGCACCGGGTCGATTTCGAAGGTGAGGAGATCGACAAGGAGCGCGGCGTGGTCGTCGAGGAGTGGCGTCTGCGCCGCGGCGCCGGGGGCCGCATCCAGGACAAGCAGATCCCGGTGCTGTACCACGACTCTCGCTACGCCCGTCGTCTGCCGATCGGCCAGGTCGAGGTCCTCGAGAACGCTCCGTACGACGCGCTACGTCGCTTCTACGAAGAGTGGTACCGCCCCGATCTGATGGCGGTCGTCGCGGTCGGTGACTTCGATGAGGACGACATCGAGCGTCGGATTCGCGACCACTTCAGCAAGATCGAGAACCCTGACACGCCGAGAGATCGCGAAACGTTCGACGTTCCCGGCCACGAAGAGACTCTCTTCAGCATCGTGCAGGACCCGGAAGCGACGAACATCAGCGTCACCGTGGGCTACAAGGGTGAGCGCTCCGGCTACGAGACGCTCGGCGACATGCGGAACTCGCTGATCGAGAACCTTTACGATGGCCTGCTCATTTCGCGTCTCGGCGAGCTTTCGCAGAAGGCCGATCCGCCCTTCCAGTACGGCTTCGCCACGAACTCGTCGCTGGGCCGCAACGCTGCGGCCTACCGCCTCTTCGCTGCCGTTCGAGACGGCGGCGTCGAACGCGGACTCTCGACCCTTCTCACCGAGGCCAAGCGCGTCGAGCAGCACGGCTTCACAGCCAGCGAGCTCGAACGGGCCAAGACCGACGTGCAGCGCAGTATCGAGCGCAGCTACGAAGAACGCGACAAGCAGGAGTCCGGCCGCTTCGCCTCGCAGTACGTCCGCCATTTCCTCAGCGGCTCGGCACAGCCCAGCATCGAATTCGTCAAGGAATCGATGGAGAAGATCCTGCCGACGGTGACGCTCGACGAGGTCAACGCTCTCGCCGGCAAGCGCATCACGGAGGAGAATCGCGTCATTCTGGTGAGCGGGCCGGAGACGGAGGCTGCGGGCATCCCCGACGAAGCGGCGCTGCTCGACGTCTTCGAGCAGGCGCAGCAGGTGGAGGTCACCCCGTGGGTCGATCAGACCCGCGACGCGCCGCTCGTCCCCTCCGTGCCCACGGCTGGCCGCGTCGCCTCGACCGAGACCATCGACGAGCTCGGCGTGACGATCTGGACGCTCTCCAACGGCATCAAAGTGCAGGTGAAGCCCACGGACTTCAAGAACGACGAAGTGCTTCTCCGCGGCACGTCTCCGGGCGGGCACTCGCTCGTCGACAACGACGACTACATCACCGCGGCGCAGGCGTCCGGCATCGTTGGTCTCATGGGGCTCGGTGAGTTTTCGGCGATCGAGCTCGACAAGGCGCTCACCGGCAAGGTGGCTCGCGCCCAGGCGTTCATCGGCGCTCTCAGCGAGGGTGTCGTCGGTTTCGCCTCCCCTAAAGATCTGGAGACGATGATGCAGCTGGTGCATCTCAACTTCGTGGCGCCGCGCCGCGACGAAGAGGCGTTCCAGTCCTTCCTGACGCGCACCCGCGGCTTCCTCGAGAACCAGCAGGCGTCACCCAACTACTGGTACCAGAAGAAGTGGATCGAGGTCGCCAACCAGAACCACCCCCGGCGCCAGATGCTGACGCCCGAGAAGCTCGAAGAGGTCGAGCTCGACGAGGCCCTGGACTTCTATCGTGAGCGCTTCGCCGACGCCTCGGACTTCCTCTTCACCATCGTCGGCAACGTCGACCTCGCGGAGCTCCAGCCGCTCGTCGAGACGTGGCTCGGCAGCCTGCCGAACATGGGCCGCCAAGAGGAGGGCCAGGACACCGGCGGCTACGCGCCGCCCGAAGAGCTTTCCTTCACGGTCGAGAAGGGGCTCGAGCCCAAAGCGACGGTACGTCTCGTCTTCCACGGTGACGCCGAGTGGAGTCCCGGCGCCAACCACGTGCTCGGCTCCATGGCCAACGTGCTGCGCATGCGGCTGCGCGAGGTGCTGCGTGAAGACCTCGGCGGTGTCTACGGCGTCGGCGTCGGCGGCAACATCTCGATTCGCCCGGTGCAGCGCTACAACGTGAGTATCTCGTTTGGCTGCGACCCGGAGCGCGTCGACGAGCTGATTGCCGCCGTGCGCAGCGAGATCGAGCGGCTGCAGACCGAAGGCCCCGACCAGGACGACATCGACAAGACGCGCGAGATTCAGCGCCGCGGCCGCGAGACCGCGGTCGAGCAGAATCGCTTCTGGGCCAGCGTGCTCGAGAGCGTCGCCGTCAACGAGCAGGATCCTCTCGACATCCTCGAGTACGACGAGCTCGTCGAGCTGGTCACGCTGGAGTCCGTCCAGGAAGCGGCGAAGAAGTACATGCAACGGGAGCGGTCGGTGCTGGGTGTGCTGCTGCCGGAAGAGGCGGCGGAGGCGTCGGCGGAGGGCTGAGCGAGGCAGCGGGTCCGCCGCTGCTCCGAAGGGATTCCAGCGAGTTGCTACTTGCCGCTCTCAGAGCACGATGCCGCCGACTACAACCGCAGCAGGTACCGCTGCTCTCCCTCCAACACGGTCTCGTCCCGCTGGTTCGTGACCGTCGCCTTGACGACGACGACGCCCGTCGTGCGCTGCGGCAGTAGCTCCGAGATCTCGAGGACCGGGTAAAGCGTGTCGCCGGAGTACACCGGTTTCAGAAAACGCGAGGACTGGTCGAGGAAGCCGACGAGCTTCTCGCCCAGCACGTGCGGAAAGAGCCCGGCACCCGACGCGGTGAAGCAGAGCACCTGCAGCCCGTGCGCGAGCAGGCCCGGGTGCCCTTGTGCGCGGCAGTACTCGACGTCGTAGTGGATCGGATGATTGTCGCCGGAGAGCGCCTGGAAGGCCGCGAACTGGGCGTCGGTGACGGTGCGCGACGGCAGCGGGAAGAGCTCGCCGACCTCGAGCTCGGCGAAGCTGCGTTGGGGGACCGGTCCGGGGTGAGGCTTGGAGCTCGTCATGATCCGGCTCCGGGCCGCTTGGCATCGCGGTAGTCGAGGTAATTCTGAAGCTCCCGTGCGACGATCGGCGTCAGCATGTAGAGGCCGATGATGTTCGCCAGAGCCACGGCGAAGACGAGTGCGTCGGAGAAGTTGATGATCGCCTCGAGCTGCGCGGCGCAGCCGACGACGACGCTCAGCAGGTAGACGCTGTTGAAGATCAGCGTCGTGCGGCGGCTGCGTCCGACGAGGCGTTGCCAGGCGACGAGGCCGTAGTACGACCAGGAGATCAGCGTCGAGAAGGCGAAGAGCACCACGACGACCGAGAGCACGTAGGGGAACCAGGAGATGACGCTGCCGAAAGCGCGCGACGTCAGCTCGACCCCAGCGATGCCCTCCGTGATCTCTGTGCGGGTCGTCAGAATGACGAGCGCGGTCGTCGTGCAGACGATCACCGTGTCGAGCAGCGGTCCGAGCATGGCCACGAGGCCCTGCGTCGCGGGCTGCTCGGTGCGCACTGCCGAGTGGGCGATCGCCGCCGAGCCGAGACCGGCCTCGTTGGAGAAGGCCGCGCGACGGAAGCCCATCATCATGGCGCCGAAGATGCCGCCGGAGACGCCTTCCGCCGTGAACGCGCCTTTGACCATCATGCCGATCGCTTCGGGCAGGTGCGTGACGTTGGCGAAGATGACGATATAGGCGGTGCCGAGGTAGAGCAGAGCCATGAAGGGCACCATGACCGAGGTCACGCGAGCGATGCCGCGGATGCCGCCGACGATCACCAGAGCGACGATGGCGGCGAGCACGAGGCCGAAGATCCAGCCGCGATCGTTCAGCGGGCCGTTGACGCCGCCCGAGACGTCGAACACTTGCGAAAAAGCCTGATTGGACTGGAACATGCTGCCGATGCCCATGCACCCGATGACGAGTCCGACGGCGTAGTAGAGGCCGAGGAACTTGCCCAGTCTCGGCCAACCACGCTCGGCGAGGCCGCGCTCCAGGTAGTACATCGGTCCGCCCTGGACCGAGCCGTCGGCGTTCTCCTCGCGATAGACGACGCCAAGGGTGCACTCGACGAACTTGGACGACATGCCGAGAAAGCCGGCGACCGCCATCCAGAAGGCCGCGCCCGGGCCGCCGATCGAGATGGCGATCGGCACGTGCGCGATGTTGCCGACGCCGATCGTCCCGGAGATGGCCGTGCACAGCGCTTGAAAGTGGCTGACCTCACCGGAGCCGCTGCCGTCGTCGTCTTTGCCGGCGATGAGTCGAAG
>JBCCLJ010000191.1:0-13516 GCA_039026915.1 Acidobacteriota bacterium | reverse complement strand
CGCGATCGCTGCTGGGGTTGTTCTAGAAGCGGCACCGGGTGCCCGCCTGGTTATTGCTTCCGGAGTTTGCATTGGCACGGGCGTGATTGTGCAAGCCGTTGGCGGCAAGCTTACATTAGGGATCGGGGTCAATTTCTCGTTCGAGAAGGCAAACCGGAAGAAGTCGCCCGGCAAGTCCGGGCGACTTCTCCTGCCAATTACTCGGCGGCAGCGGCCTTGGCGGCCGGCATCGTCTTGATGTCTTCCTCGCGGAACTGCAGGTAGAGCTCGTCCTCGGGCGTGGTCTCTTCGTAGTACGTCTCTTCTTCCATGTGGAAGTCGTGGTAGTGCTGGAGACCGGTACCGGCCGGGATGAGCCGGCCGACGATGACGTTCTCTTTCAGGCCGCGCAGGTAGTCGATCTTGCCGCTGATCGCCGCCTCGGTGAGCACCCGGGTGGTCTCCTGGAAGGAGGCCGCCGAGATGAAGCTCTCGGTGGACAGCGAGGCCTTGGTGATGCCGAGCAGGAGAGGACGACCGATGGCGGGACGGCCGCCGGCGGCGGTGACCCGCTCGTTCTCTTCCTGGAAGGCCCAGCGATCGACCTGCTCGTCGATCAGGAAGGTCGTGTCGCCGACCTCCTCGATCTTCACCGAGCGCATCATCTGGCGGACGATGACCTCGATGTGCTTGTCGTTGATCGCCACCGACTGGGAGCGGTAGACCTCCTGGATCTTGTCGACCAGGTAGCGCTGCAGCTCCTTCTCGCCGAGCACCTTGAGCACGTCGTGCGGGTTGATCGGACCGTCGATCAGAGGCTCGCCGGCCTTGACCCGCTCGCCGTCCTGCACGTTGACGTGGATGTAGCGCGGCACCAGGTACTCGCGCACCTCGCCGTGCTCGGACTCCACCAGGACCTTGCGCATGCCCTTGTGGATATCGCCCAGCTTCACCGTGCCGTCGATCTCGGAGATGATCGCCGGCTCCTTGGGCGTTCTGGCCTCGAACAGCTCCTGAACGCGCGGCAGACCGCCGGTGATGTCCTTGGTCTTGGTAGTTTCGCGCGGGATCTTGACCAGGGTGTCGCCCGGGTAGACCGTCTGCGCGTCCTCCGCCACCAGGTGAGAGCCGGACGGCAGCAGGTAGCGACGCTCGGCGCCGTCGCCTTTGACGACCATGGCCGGAGCGCGTTTTTCGGTGGCCGAGGCCTCGACGATGATGCGCTGGGACAGGCCGGTCACCCGGTCGGTCTCCTCGCGCACGTTCTCGCCCTCGACGATGTCGACGAACTCCACCGTGCCCGAGATCTCGGTCAGGATGGCGGAGGTGAAGGGATCCCAGACGACCAGATCGGCCCCCGGCTCCACCTGCTGGCCCTCGTGCACCTGCAGGTGCGAGCCGTAGGTGACCGAGTAGCGCTCCAGCTCGCGACCCTTGGCGTCGACGATGGCGACCTTGCCGTTCCTGTTCACCACCACCAGATCGCCGCTCTTGGACTCGACGGTCGAGACGTTGATGAACTTGACCTCGCCCTTGTTGCGCGAGATGTGCTTGGACTCCTCCGACACCCGGCTGGCGGTGCCGCCGAAGTGGAAGGTGCGCATGGTGAGCTGCGTGCCGGGCTCGCCGATCGACTGCGCCGCGATGACGCCGACCGCCTCGCCGATGTCGACCGTGTTGCCGGTCGCCAGGTTGCGGCCGTAGCACTTGATGCACACGCCGCGCCGAGACTCGCAGGTCAGAACGGAGCGGATCTTGACCCGCTCGATGCCGGCCTCCTGAACCTTGGCGGCCAGCAGCACGGTGATCTCGTCACCGGTGCCGAGCAGCGGATCGCCGGTCATGGGATCGAAGAGATCCTCCTGGCTGACGCGGCCGACGATGCGGTCGCGCAGCGGCTCGAGGATGTCGCCGCCCTCCATGATCGCCGACACGTAGATGCCGTCGATGGTGCCGCAGTCCAGCTCGGAGACGATGACGTCCTGCGCCACGTCCACCAGGCGGCGGGTCAGGTAGCCGGAGTCCGCCGTCTTGAGGGCGGTATCCGCCAGGCCCTTGCGCGCGCCGTGGGTGGAGATGAAGTACTGGAGAACCGTCAGGCCTTCGCGGAAGTTGGCGGTGATCGGCGTCTCGATGACCTCACCCGAGGGCTTGGACATCAGACCGCGCATGCCGGCCAGCTGACGCACCTGCTCGCGGGAACCGCGAGCGCCGGAGTCGGCCATGACCCGAATCGGGTTGAAGACGTGCTGGCGGGTCTCCTCGCGGCTCATCTCCTTGAACATCTCTTCCGAGACGTTCTCGGTCACGCGGTGCCAAATATCGATGATCTTGTTGTGGCGCTCGCCGGCGGTGATGACGCCCGCGGTGCGCTGCTTCTCGATCTCGATGACCTCCTGGCGCGCTTCATCGATGATGGTCGGCTTGGAGACCGGCACCACCATGTCGTCGATGCCGATCGAGATACCCGCCTTGGTGGCGTAGAAGAAGGAGATCTCCTTCATCTCGTCGAGCATGCTGACCGTCGGATCGTTGCCGAACTCGATGAAGCAGTAGCCCACCAGGTTCTGCAGACCCTTCTTCTTCAGCAGGCCGTTGATGTACGGCATGTGCTTGGGAAGGTGCATGTTGAAGACCACGCGGCCGACGGTGGTGGCCAGCAGCAGGTTGTTGACCTCCTCGACCTCGGCGTGCACCACGTCCTGGTCGTTGTACTGCTTGGTGAGGTCGATCAGCTTGCCCGAGTAGCGCACGCGGATGCGCGTCTGGGTCTGCACCTCCTGGGCCTCTAAGGCCTGGACCACGGCGTCGAAGTCGTGGAAGACGCGGCCTTCACCCTTGGCGCCCTCTTTCTCGAGGGTGAGGTAGTAGCCGCCGAGCACCAGATCCTGACTCGGCACCGCCAGCGGCTTACCGTTGGCCGGAGAGAGCAGGTTGTTGGCGGCCAGCATCAGCACCTTCGACTCGATCTGAGCCTTGGGCGAGAGCGGCACGTGAACCGCCATCTGGTCGCCGTCAAAGTCGGCGTTGAAGGCGGCGCAGACCAGCGGATGGATCTGGATCGCCTTGCCCTCGATCAGGGTCGGCTGGAAGGCCTGGATACCGAGACGGTGCAGGGTGGGCGCGCGGTTGAGCAGCACGGGGTGATCCTGAATGACCTCTTCGAGGGCATCCCACACCGCGTCCTCCTCGCGCTCCACCATCTCCTTGGCGGCTTTGATGGTGCCGACCAGGCCCTTCTCCTCAAGCCGGTTGTAGATGAACGGCTTGAACAGCTCGAGCGCCATCTTCTTGGGCAGACCGCACTGGTGAAGGCGCAGCTCCGGGCCGACGACGATCACCGAACGGCCGGAGTAGTCGACGCGCTTGCCCAACAGGTTCTGACGGAAGCGGCCCTGCTTGCCCTTGAGGGTGTCGGAGAGTGACTTCAGCGGACGGTTGTTCGAACCCTTGAGCACGCGACCGCGACGACCGTTGTCGAAGAGGGCGTCGACCGCCTCCTGGAGCATGCGCTTCTCGTTGCGCACGATGACTTCCGGAGCGCGGAGCTCGAGAAGCTTCTTCAGGCGATTGTTGCGGTTGATGACGCGGCGGTAGAGATCGTTGAGGTCACTCGTCGCGAAGCGGCCACCGTCGAGCGGCACCAGGGGGCGCAGCTCGGGCGGGATGACCGGGATGACGTCGAGGATCATCCACTCGGGGCGATGGCCGCTGCGACGGAAGGCGTTGACGACCTTCAGTCGCTTGGCTGCCTTGAGTCGGCGGATCTGGCTGGTGTCGGTGCGCATGACGATGCGCAGTTCCTCGGCCAGCTCGTCGATGTCGAGACGGGCGAGAAGCTCCTTGATCGCCTCGGCGCCCATGCGTGCGTCGAAGGCGTCGACGCCGTACTCGGCGCGCAGCTCACGGAAGCGCTCTTCGCTGACGAGCTCCTTCTCCTCGAGGTCTGCTTCGCCAGGATCGATGACGACGTAGCTCTCGAAGTAGAGGATGCGCTCGAGATCGCGCAGCGACAGATCGAGCAGATGGCCGATGCGGCTCGGCAGGCCCTTGAAGAACCAGACGTGGCTGACCGGGCTGGCGAGCTCGATGTGGCCCATGCGCTCTCGACGCACCCGCGACCGTGTGACCTCGACGCCGCACTTGTCGCAGACGACGCCGCGGTGCTTCATCCGCTTGTACTTACCGCACAGGCACTCCCAGTCCGTGATCGGACCGAAGATCTTCGCGCAGAAGAGACCGTCACGCTCGGGCTTGAACGTCCGGTAGTTGATGGTCTCGGCCTTGGTGACCTCGCCGTGACTCCAGGAGCGGATCTTCTCTGGCGATGCCAGAGAGATCTGAATGGAGTTGAAGTCCTTGATGCTCTGCGGCTTCTCGAAGGTGGAAAGTGGTTGCAACTGGGTGCCTCCTTACCGACCGCTGAGGTCGGGTGCAGAGTGAGAAGAGAGTGCGAAAGCTGTGAGTGAGTTCGGCTGAAAGAGAGTCGGATCAGGCCTTGAGGAGCTCGACGTCGAGACACAGACTCTGGAGCTCACGGACGAGCACGTTGAAGGACTCGGGCAGACCCGGATCCTCGGGCACGTCCCCCTTGACGAGTGCTTCGTAGACCCGGCTGCGGCCTTCGACATCGTCACTCTTGACGGTCAGAAGCTCCTGCAGGGTGTACGCCGCGCCGTAGGCCTCGAGTGCCCAGACTTCCATCTCACCAAAACGCTGGCCACCGAACTGGGCCTTACCGCCCAACGGCTGCTGCGTGATCAGCGAGTACGGCCCGATCGAGCGAGCGTGGATCTTGTCGTCGACGAGGTGAGAGAGCTTCAGCATGTAGATGTAACCGACGGTGACGTTCTGCTCGAACGCGTCGCCGGTCATGCCGTCGTAGAGCGTCGTCTTACCCGAGGACGGCAGGTTCGCCTCTTTCAGGTACTCCTTCAAGTCACCCTCGTCGGCGCCGTCGAAGACGGCCGTCGCAAATTTGACCCCGAGCACCTTGCCGGCCCAGCCGAGATGCGTCTCGAGGATCTGCCCGACGTTCATTCGACTCGGAACACCGAGCGGGTTGAGAACGATTTCGACGGGGGTGCCGTCCGGCAGATAGGGCATGTCCTCCTCAGGCAGAACCCTAGAGATGACTCCCTTGTTGCCGTGACGTCCAGCCATCTTGTCGCCGACCTGCAGCTTGCGCTTCATGGCCACGAAGACCTTGACCATCTTGATGACGCCCGGCGAGAGCTCGTCGCCCTTCTGGAGGAGAGCGATGCGCTCCTCGTTGACCCGGTGCATGACCTCGACGTGCGAGTCGGTGCGTTTGTAGATCGCCTCGACTTCGCGCAGGAGCTGCTTGTCCTTGATCGCCAGTTTGAGAATCTCGGCGCGGGTCAGCTTCTCGAGGTGCTCGACCTCGATCGGCGATCCCGAATCGACCAGCTTCTCGCCATTGCGGTCCTTGATCACCGCGCTGGCCTTCTGACCGGCCAAGAGCTCGGTGATCTTCTTGTTCCGCTCCTCGGTCATGATCCGCGCCTGATCGCGAATGTTCTTCTCGAGGCGATCGATCTCGTGCTGCTCGATCTCGAGGGCTCGGGTGTCCTTCTCGACGCCCTTGCGCGAGAAGATCTTGACGTCGACCACGGTGCCGTCGATGCCCGGAGGCGCTTTCAGGCTGGCGTCACGGACGTCGCCGGCCTTCTCGCCGAAGATCGCACGCAGGAGCTTCTCTTCGGGAGTGAGCTGCGTCTCGCCCTTCGGCGTGACCTTGCCGACGAGAATGTCGCCCGACTTGACGCTCGCACCGATGCGAATGATGCCGCTCTCGTCGAGGTCCTTGAGCGCTGCCTCGGAGACGTTCGGAATGTCACGCGTGATCTCTTCGGGGCCGAGCTTGGTGTCGCGGGCCTCGATTTCGAACTCCTCGATGTGAATCGAGGTGTAGGCGTCTTCTTTGACGAGTTTCTCGGAGACCAGAATGGCGTCCTCGAAGTTGTAGCCGCGCCAAGGCATGAAGGCGACCAGAACGTTCCGGCCGAGAGCGAGCTCGCCATCCTCGGTCGAAGGACCGTCGGCGAGAACATCCCCCTTCTCCACCCGCTGGCCTTCGTAGCAGACCGGCTTCTGGTGAACGCAGGTGTTCTGATTCGAGCGACGGAACTTCGTCAGCTGATAGATGTCGGCGCCGAATTCCCGGTCGCCTTCGGCATCTTCCATGCCTTCGACACGGACGATGATGCGGTCTGCGTCGACCGAGTCGACGACGCCGGCCCGCTTGCAGAGAGCGACGGCGCCGGAGTCGCGAGCGACGATGCCCTCGAGGCCCGTGCCGACGATCGGCGAGTCCGCCTTGAGAAGCGGAACGGCCTGACGCTGCATGTTTGAGCCCATGAGAGCACGGTTCGCATCGTCATTCTCGAGAAAGGGAATCAGCGAGGCAGCAACGGAGACCAGCTGCTTCGGGTTGATGTCCATGTGGTCGATGCGCTCGCGCTCGATGCTGATGAAGTCACCACCGGAACGGGCGATCGGGCGCTCGTTCTGCAGGTTGCCGCGATCGTCGACGCGAGCATTCGCCTGCGCGATGATGTACTTCTCCTCCTCCCAAGCCGTGAGATAGAAGGCGTAGGGTTCACAGACGACCTCACGCTTTCCGGCCTTCTTGAGAGATCGGTTGGTCTGGTCGAGCTCGTCGCGGGTGATGACGTCGCCCAGCTTGTGAGGACCATCGCCGATGCGCACGACGCGCTGGTGGTCGAGCACGCGCCCCTCTTCGACCTTCTTGTAGGGGCTCTCGATGAAGCCGTAGTCGTTGATGCGCGCGTAGGTGGCGAGCGACGAGATCAGGCCGATGTTGGGACCTTCAGGAGTCTCGATCGGGCAGATGCGACCGTAGTGCGAGGCGTGTACGTCGCGAACCTCGAAGCCGGCGCGCTCGCGCGACAGACCGCCGGGTCCGAGTGCCGAAAGACGCCGCTTGTGCGTCACCTCGGACAGCGGGTTCGTCTGGTCCATGAACTGCGAGAGCTGCGACGAACCGAAGAACTCCTTGATCGCCGCGATCACCGGCTTGGAGTTGATGAGGTCGTGCGGCATGGCGGAGTCGATGTCCTGGTGAACGGACATCTTCTCCTTGATCGCACGCTCCATCCGGACCAGACCGACGCGGAACTGGTTCTCGAGAAGCTCGCCGACGGCGCGCACGCGGCGGTTGCCCAGGTTGTCGATGTCGTCGACGCGACCGACGTCCTTCTGCAAGTGCAGGAGGTACTCGATGACGCGGTAGAAGTCCTCAGCGGAGAGGGTCTTCTGGTCGACCGGAACTTCCGTGTCGAGCTTGATGTTGAACTTGAAGCGACCGACCGGCGAGAAGTCGTAGCGCTTCGCGTCGAAGAACATGCCGTAGAAGAGCGAACGGGCACTCTCGAGCGTCGGCGGATCACCGGGACGCATGCGCCGGTAGATCTCGATGAGAGCATCCTTGGTGTCCTTCGTGGTGTCCTTGGCGAGCGTCGTCGTCAGGATCGTGCCGCAGAGGTCCCAGTCGGGAAAGAACAGCTCGAGGTCGGTGATCTGGCGACCGCCGAGGCGCTCCTCCAGATCCTCGGGCAGCGGGTCGTTGGCTTCCAGGATGACCTCACCGGTCTCCAGGTCGACGACGTCGGTGACCGAGTGAGCGCGATCGATGTCGCCAAGGTCGAGGCTGACGTCGACGTTCTCGCCGGCGTCCAGGGTCTCGATCATGTCGGCGGAGAGCGCGATGCCCGAGAAGATCGTGTAGGCGTCACGGCGGCCGAGGTTCTGACGGTCCTTCAGGCGCTCCTGCTGGAGCACGTCCGGAGTCAGCGAAAGTGTGACGCGACCGTTGCCGGTGAGCTGCGCCGGGATCGGCGTGTAGAACTGCCTGAGGATCGACTCGTTGCTCTCGAGGCCGAGGGCGCGCAGAAAGATCGTGCCGTGGAACTTGCGCTTGCGGTCGATCCGGACCGAGAGAATGTCCTTCTGGTCGTACTCGAACTCGACCCAGGAGCCGCGGTACGGGATGATCTTCGCCAGGAAGGTGCGCGGACCTTCCTTGGTGAAGAAAACGCCGGGGCTGCGGTGCAGCTGACTGACGATGACGCGCTCGGTGCCATTGATGACGAAGGTGCCGTTATCCGTCATCAGCGGAATCTCGCCGAAGTAGACCTCTTCCTCCTTGGCATCGCGCATCATGCGCGTCCCGGTCTCCGGATCCTTGTCGTAGACGAAGAGACGGAAGGTGACCTTGAGCGGTACGGCGAACGTCATGCCGCGCTCTTGGCACTCGGAGATGGTGTACTTGAGCTGCAGCTCGACCGGGCCGCCACAGGTGTCACACTTGGTCACGCGGTTGCGCTCTTCCGAGCCGCAGCTCGGGCAGGACACGGTCTCCTCGAGCGGGTGGTCCGTCATGATCGTCGAGCCGCAGTTCGTGCAGGACATGCGCAGGTACTCGAGGCCCTTGAGCTCGCCGCACTTGCACTGCCAGTCACCGATCGAGTACTTGACGAAGTCCAGCGAGCACGTCTCGCGGAAGTCGGAGAACGGGAAGATCGACGTGAACACGGACTGCAGGCCGCTGCTCGAGCGCTCTTCCGGCAGCAGATTCATCTGCAGGAACCGCTCGTACGAGCGGCGCTGAACGTCGATCAGGTTCGGGATCGGCAGCGAAGTGCTGATCTCCGAAAAGTCGACGCGAGTGGGATGCTTCCCATTGGAGGAGTTGTCGCTAACGCTCATATTGATTCGTCCCTGGCTTGAATGCTGCCGGCGGTGCTCTCGGCAGGGCCCCTGAGGGCGCTGGGGTCTAACGGGAGGCTGGGGTCTAACGGGAGAAGGCGGGTCGGTCGGGAAGAAGAGAGTCGGCGCGCTCTCGGCGCGTCTCGGGCCTTGGAGCCGAAGACACCACGGCCGTCGCGGCCCGCTGCAGAGCGGAGTCCGCGACCGACAAACGCAGGGTCTATTCGCCCCAAACTGACTGAACGCACCGATGCGCGAGACTGCTCAGAGGCAGCTCGCGCAGGGTGCGAAGCGACAGTTTGCAGCGCGCCGGGCAAAGATCCCAGTGTGGCTCCTTAAGGCTCGAGCTCGTTGAGCTCGGCCGGACTCTAGCAGATTCTAGGAAAACTTGTCGAACAAGGAGCCGAAGCTACTTGATCTCGGCCTGGGCGCCGGCTTCCTCGAACTTGCCCTTCATCTCTTCGGCCTCTTCCTTGGAGACGCCTTCCTTGATGAGGCAAGGAGCAGACTCGACGAGATCCTTGGCTTCCTTGAGGCCAAGGCTGGTGACCTCGCGGACGGCCTTGATGACGCCGATCTTCTTGTCGCCGATCGAGGTCAGGTGCACCTCGAACTCGGTCTGCTCTTCGGCTGCTCCACCAGCGTCGCCGCCGGCAGCGCCACCGGCCGGCATGGCCACAGCGGCCGCAGCCGCGGAAACACCGTAGTGCTCTTCGAGAGCCTTGACCAGGTCGTTGAGCTCGAGAACCGTCATCTCATCGATCTGCTTGATGAAGTCTTCAGTTGCGATTGTCATGGGTTTCTTCCTCTTGGGGACGCCTCGAAGAGAGGCGGTTTCTAACTTTCCGAGATTGAACTTGGGTTGCGAGCAGAGGCCAGTCGGCTACTCGCCCTTCTGCTTGCTGATCTGATCGAGCACCGTGACGAAGGAACGCGGAATCGCGCCCATCGTGCGCACGAAACGCGTGACCGGCGACTGCAGGAGGAACAGCATCTTGACGATGAGCTCTTCACGCGAGGGCAGGTTGGCGATGTCCTTGATGTCATCGGCCGACACTTCCTGACCTTCGACGAGCCCCGCCTTGAACTCCAGGACCGGCTCTTCCTTGGCGAAGTCGGTCAGAGCCTTGGCCAGCCCCACAGCGTCGTCCGAGTAAGCGACGGCCGTAGGACCGCTGAAGTGCTCACCGAGCCCTTCGAAGGCGGTGCCTTCGATGGCGCGCTTGGCGAGCCGGTTCTTCACCACCTCGTAGTGCCCGCCGGATTCGCGGACGCGGCGGCGAAGGTCGTCGACCTGCGCCACTGTGATCTTGTCGAAGCCCACGAGGAAAGCGTTCTGGCTGGTACCGAGCCCCTGCTCGTAGCCTTCGACCATTCCCTCTTTCTTGGCTTTGCTGATCGCCATGATCTTCTCCAGTGTTCCTGTCTGCGCTAAATCTGAGGCAGCCCGAATCAGAGCCCGGTGCTGCCGATCGCGACGGTGTCGAGCGGAACGCCCGGACCCATCGTCGAAGACATCGTTGCGGAAATCAGGTACTTACCTTTCGCAGCGCTCGGCTTGGCGCGGTTGATCTCGCCGACCAGCGCCTCCGCGTTGGCAACCAGCTGCTCCTCCGAGAAGGACATCTTGCCCAGAGGCGCGTGAACGATGCCTGCCTTGTCGACGCGAAACTCGACCTTTCCGGCCTTGATGTCGCCGACAGCCTTGGCGACGTCGGGCGTCACCGTGCCGGTCTTGGGGTTGGGCATCAGCCCACGCGGACCGAGGACACGGCCCAAGCGACCGACGACCTTCATCATGTCGGGAGTTGCAACGACAGCGTCGAAGTCCGTCCAACCGCCCTGGACCTTCTCGGCCAGGTCGTCGCCGCCGACGTGATCCGCGCCTGCCGCCTCGGCTTCCTGCTGCTTCTCGCCGGAAGCGAAGACCAGAACGCGAGCCGAGCGACCCGTGCCGTGCGGCAGCACGACGGTGCCACGGACCATCTGATCCGCGTGCCGAGGATCGACGCCGAGCCGCAGCGCGATCTCGAGCGTCTCGTCGAACTTGGCGAAGGCAGCAGCCTTGACCCGACTGACGGCCTCCTCGATGTTCGCCGGAGTGCGATCCAGCGCCTCGGAGGCATTGCGATAGTTCTTTCCTTGTGCCACGAAATCTCTCCTTCGCGCCGACTAGCCGTCGACCTCGATACCCATCGAGCGTGCCGTACCCTCGATGATGCGCATGGCAGCCTCGATGTCACCGGCGTTCAGATCGGGCATCTTGGTCTGAGCGATCTCCTGCACCTGCGAGCGGGTGACCGTACCGACCTTGTCCCGATTGGGGACCCCGGAACCCTTGTCGAGCCCGGCCGCCTTCTTGAGCAGAATCGCCGCCGGCGGAGTCTTGGTGATGAAGCTGTAGCTGCGATCCGCGTAGACCGTGATGACCACGGGAATGATGAGCCCGCGATCCTGCTCGGTCCTCGCATTGAAGGCCTTGCAGAAGTCCATGATGTTGAGACCTGCCTGACCGAGTGCCGGACCCACCGGCGGCGCGGGGGTGGCCCCACCTGCCGAGATCTGCAGCTTGACCTGTCCTACGACTTTCTTCGCCATTCGATAAACCTCTGCCTAGACCTTTCCGTGTCCGAGCCGCCGCTCAGGGCTTCTGCACCTGCAGGAAGTCGAGCTCGACCGGAGTCTGACGACCGAAGATCGTGACCATGACCTTGAGGGTGCTGCGATCGAGATTGACCTCCTCGACAACACCCGTGAAGTTGTTGAACGGCCCGTCGATGATCTTGACCGTTTCGCCTCGACCGAAGGTGTACTTCGGCTTGGGCTTCTCTTTCGCGGTGACGACCTGCTCGACGATCTGGTCGACCTCTTCCTGATCCAAAGGCGTCGGCTTCTTGCCGGTGCCAACGAAGCCCGTCACCTTGGGGGTGTTCTTGACGACGTGCCAAGCGGCATCACTCATCTGCATCTCGACCAAGATGTAGCCGGGGAAGAACTTGCGCTGCGTCTCCTTCTTCTTGCCGCCCTTGAGCTCGACAATCGTCTCCGTCGGGATCCGAACCTCGCCGAACGAGTCCGCCATGTCGAGAGCTTCGGCACGCTGCTTCAGCGTCTCTTTCACCCGCTCCTCGAATCCCGAGTAGGTGTGAACGATGTACCACTGCTTGGAGTCGCTCATGCGCCGAAGAACCTCGTGATCTGCGTGTAAACCTGGATGATCACCTGGTCAGCAGCCCACAGGAAGATCGAGAAAATCACGCTAGCGATGATCACGACGATGGTCGTGCCGACCACCTCGTCCCGCGAAGGGAAGGTGACCTTCTTGAGCTCCGAGCGCGTCTCGGCAAGGAAGGTCCTGGATTTTGCGATCCAACTCATGTCGTCATTCCACCGCTGACTGTTCTGCTCTGCCTCGTCGCCGGACTTTGCAGAGTCGAAGAGGCGCGCCCCACTCGATTTCGGCGAGGCCGCGCCGCGATTGCCGTTTCCGGTTCAGGCCGGACTGGCAGGCCAGGAGGGGCTCGAACCCCCAACCCCCGGTTTTGGAGACCGGTGCTCTACCAATTGAGCTACTGGCCTAGAGATTCTCTGTCCCGGCCGCCGGCGCCGCCCTCAGGCGACGCAGCGACACATCCACTCCTTATTCGATGATGTCGGTGACCGTACCTGCGCCGACCGTGCGGCCGCCTTCGCGAATGGCGAAGCGAACGCCCTTCTCCATCGCGATCGGAGCAATCAGCTCGACCTCGAGGGCCACGTTGTCGCCCGGCATCACCATCTCCGTGCCCTCCGGAAGCTGAGCCACACCCGTCACGTCCGTCGTACGGAAGTAGAACTGAGGACGGTAGCCCTTGAAGAACGGAGTGTGGCGACCACCCTCTTCCTTCGTCAGAACGTAGACCTCGCCCTTGAACTTCGTGTGAGGAGTGATCGAGCCCGGCTTCGCCAAGCACTGACCGCGCTCCACCTCGTCCTTCTTCGTACCGCGAAGAAGAACGCCGATGTTGTCGCCCGCCTCACCGCTGTCCAGAAGCTTCCGGAACATCTCGACGCCGGTCACGACCGTCGTCGTCGTCTCGCGGATACCCACGATCTCGATGTTGTCGCCCACGTTTACGCGGCCGCGCTCGACGCGACCCGTCACGACCGTGCCGCGACCCGAAATCGTGAAAATGTCCTCGATCGGCATCAGGAAGTCCTGATCCACCGCGCGCTCCGGCGTCGGAACGTAGCTGTCGATCGCCTCGACCAGCTCGACGATCTTCGAACCCCACTCGCTGTCGGGGTCGCCCGACTCGAGAGCCTGCAGCGCCGAACCGCGAATGATCGGAATGTCGTCGCCCGGGAAGTCGTACGTCGCCAGAAGCTCACGAAGCTCCAGCTCGACCAGGTCGAGGAGCTCTTCGTCGTCCACCATGTCGCACTTGTTCATGAACACGACGATGTAGGGAACGCCGACCTGACGAGCCAGAAGAATGTGCTCGCGGGTCTGAGGCATCGGACCGTCCGCCGCCTAAACGACCAGGATCGCGCCGTCCATCTGAGCGGCGCCCGTGATCATGTTCTTGACGTAGTCGGCGTGACCCGGGCAGTCGACGTGAGCGTAATGACGAGAATCCGACTCGTACTCCACGTGAGCCGTCGCGATCGTAATGCCGCGCTCGCGCTCTTCCGGAGCCTTGTCGATCTGATCGAAAGGAACGAAGTCCGCGCCGCCCTTGGCCGCCAGGATGTTCGTCATCGCCGCCGTCAAGGTCGTCTTGCCGTGGTCGACGTGACCGATCGT
>JBCCLJ010000190.1:0-13543 GCA_039026915.1 Acidobacteriota bacterium | reverse complement strand
TCCTTGAGCCACTCGGGCACGTCGCCGCGCACGATGCGCTGGGCGAGCCCTTCCACGATCGCCGTCTTGCCGACGCCGGGCTCGCCGATGAGCACGGGGTTGTTCTTCGTCTTGCGCGACAGGATGCGGACGACCCGGCGAATCTCCGAGTCGCGTCCGATGACCGGGTCCAGCTTGCCGCTGCGTGCCTGCTCGACCAGGTCGACGCCGTACTTCTCCAGGGCTTCGTAGGAGGCTTCGGGGGTCGGGCTGGTGACACGCTGGTTGCCGCGGACTGCGAGGAGCGCTTCGAGCAATTCGTCTCGGCGCACGCCCTGGGCTGCGAGCAGCGACTGCGCCTCCCCCTTCGTTTCGAGAAGGGCCAGAAGCAGGTGTTCGATCGAGACGTACTCGTCCTTGAGCTGCTGTGCCTCGTCGGACGCTTTCTGCAGCGTTTTCTGAAGATCGGCGGTGACGTAGAGCTTGCCGGCTTCCTGGCTCGCCAGCTGCACCTGTGGCCTCTTGGCGAGGGCTTCCTCGGTGGCTGCGTGCAGCGCGCCGGGCTGGGCTCCGACGCGGGTCAGGAGCCGGCCGGTCAATCCCTCGCCGTCTTCCGGATTCAGCAGCGCAGCGAGCAGGTGGAGCGTGTCCACCTCCTGATGCGAGCGCGCGGTGGCGAGCGACTGGGCTCGCTGCAAGGCCTCTTGGGACTTCAGGGTCAGGTTGTTCATGTCCATGGTTCGGCCTCCTTTCAGGCCGCCTCGTCCGACGTTCAGGAGTTGCTGTCGTCGAGCTCTGCGAGGCGTTGGAAGAGCGCGATCTGATCGTCGCTCAGGTTCTTCGGGATGACGATGCGCACTTCTGCGTAGAGATCGCCGTCGACACCCTTGGGGTTGGGCAGTCCGCGCCCGCGAAGCCGGATCTTCTGATCCGAAGAGGCGCCCGCGGGGAGTTTCAGATCGACCGGTCCGGCCAGGGTCTCGGCGCGAACCTTGCCTCCCAGAGCCGCGGTCCATGGCGGGACTTCGATGGTCGTGTAGAGATCGCGGCCCTCCAGTCGGAACCTCGAGTCCTCGGCGAGCTCGACCTTGAGGTAGAGGTCACCGCGTCGCCCGTCGGCCGCCAGCGAGCCTTGCCCGGCGAGGCGAATCTTCTTGCCGGGCTGGATGCCGCGCGGGATGCCGATGGTCATGCGACGTCGCTGGCCGGTCGAGGGGTCGGTCAGCTCCAGGGTTCGCTTGCCGCCGTTGACGATCTCGGAAAGCGCGACGGTGACGCGGCTTTCGACGTCGGCAGCCTGTCGATTGTCCGGCCAAGAGAAGCCGCTGCCGTCGGTGCCGCCGGTCGTACGCCAGCGTACGTTGTGCGCTCGCGGAGGCTGTGCGCCGAAGAGCATCTCGAAGAACGAGCTGAATCCGGAACCACCGAAGTCGAAACCGCCGGTCGTTGCGCGGTCGCTGCCGAAGTCGAAGCCGTCCCACTCGGGAGGCGGCGCACTTCCGTTCTGAGCGGAGCGCCAAGCGGCACCGTAGCGATCGTAGTGCGATCGCTTTTCCGTGTCGGAGAGGACCTCGTAGGCCTCACCGATCTCTTTGAAGCGGTTCTCGGCTTCGGCCTCTTTGTTGACATCCGGATGGTACTTCCGGGCGAGCTTTCGGTAGGCCTTCTGGATTTCCGCGGGCGAAGCATCACGTGCCACCCCGAGGGTCCCGTAGTAGTCCTGAAATTCCACCGAGTCTCCTTTGAACGCCGAAGTTGATTCCCCGCGACTCTGATTTTAGTCGAAATTTCGGCGAGAGTCGAGAGAATCTTAGTCGTAGGCAATCATATCCAACCCGACGAGCCTCAGCTTGATTCCCGCGTCGCCCTTTTCGGACACAAAAAAGGCGTCCCTCGCGGGACGCCTTCGTGCGCGGTTCGCTGCGGAGCGATGCTTACGGAGCGGTCAGGCCGAACTTCTCGTAGTTCTTGGCGATGTAGTCGGTCCACTGATCCGGGATCTCTTCCTCAGGGGCGATCGCCTGCACCGGGCAGGCATCGACGCAAAGACCGCAGTCGATGCACTCTTCCGGGTGAATGTAGAGCATGTTCCAGTCTTCGTCCCTGCCGTAGATGCAGTCGACGGGGCACACGTCGACACAGGCCGTGTCTTTTACTCCGACACAGGGTTCAGCAATGATGTGGGTCATTCGGCGGGCTCTCCTTGGGATCTTGGGTGTGCAGAGTATATCTAGGGACGGCCGATGTCCTACGAATGGAAGCGGTCGGGCAGGTATGCCTCGAGGAAAGCGTCGGCGTCGCCTTTGAAGAACTCTGCGACGCGCGCCGCCGTCCAAGGAGCGAGGAGGATGCCATTGCGGTAGTGGCCCGTGGCCAGGATGAGGCCTTCCTCGTCTCCGGCCGGTCCCAGGACGGGGCGGCCGTCGTCCGTGCCGGGCCGCAAACCGGCCCAGTGGGACTGCACGGCCTTCCAGCGCAGCTTGGGAAAGAGATCGTGTGCGAACTGGACCAGTTCGGACTGCGCCGACTCCGTCGTCGACGCGTCGAATCCGGCGTCTTCGACCGTCGCTCCGATGAGCACTTCGCCGTTGCGACGGCGCACTGAATAATGGCGTTCGCAGCGAATCGCTCCCGACCACTGCCAGTCCGGTACGTGGAAGCTGATCATCTGTCCGCGAATCGGTGCCATCTCGATCTTCGGCAAGCCGCGGATGCGCGGCGTCCATGCGCCGGCGGCGACCACGACGTGCGCGGCGCCGACTCTCCAACCTTCACCGGAGACGCGCCAGGAGTCGCCTTCGCGGACGACGTCGAGTACCTCGCGCTGCCGATGCACGATGACGCCCCGCCGGAAGAGTGACTCCGAGAGCGCGCTGGTGACCTGCACGTTGTCGACGGTGGACTCGCCCGGCAGAAAGAGGGACTGACGCACCTTGGGAGAGATCTCCGGGTACCTCGACTGCAGCGCCTGCGGATCGACGCTTTCCACCGGCTCGTCGAGCTCCTGAGCGATGCTCCGGATGCGGTCCAGCCCTTCGAGCTGAGCCGTATCGAAGGCCGGCAGCAGCGCACCCGAAGGAGAGAAATCGACATCGATCGCGGTTTCGGCCTGCAGCTCCTCTGCCCAGCGTGGCCAGAGGTTGCGACCTTCCAACAGCGTCGCGAGAAAGTCGGGGCGTTCGTGCGACTCGGTGATCGGAGACAGCATGCCGGCAGCCGCGTTCGAAGCTCCGGCTCCTGGCGTGTGGGCCTCGAGCACGTCGACGCGAAACCCGAGGTCATCGAGAGCCCGGGCAATGCTCAGGCCGACGATGCCACCGCCGATGACCAGGACGTCCGGTGAGTGGCTGATGCGCCGCGGGTAGACGATCGGTGCCTCGTTCACTGGTTTCTCCCGGTGATTTTCTTGAGCTTCACGGTCAATCGAGCAGAGAGGGAATCGAGAGTCGAAGCGGGGCCGGAGCGGGCAGACTCAGGGGGTCGACTGGACGCCGAGTCGTGCAAGGCGCGCCTTCGCTCGCGGCGCAATCAGCGGACCCACATCATGAAAGAGCCGTCCCTCGGCCGCTTCCGCAGCCTTCTGAAAGGCCGCCTTGGCAGGCTCGATGTAGGACGCCTGCTGCACCGAAAGGCGCAGAAGGGCGAGTCCGATCCAGTAGTCAACGGTGGCTCGGCCAAGGCCTTGACTCGTCGGAGTTTCGATCCTCCGCAGTTCGCGAACGGCCGCCTCCAGGTCTCCGGATCGAAGCAGGATCGCCGCGTGGTTCAGCTGCAGGAGCCATCGCGGGCTGCGCTCGCTCTCTCGCGCCAGCTCGTTGTTGAGCTCCGCGGCCGCCGCAGCCCGAATGAGGTTCGGGTCGTTGACGTCGACGACCGTGTAGGACTGCTGCGGCGTGACGTCGAAGCTGAGCGTCTGGCCGCTACGAGAAGCCTCGACCGTCATCGAGCCGCCGACGGCCCGTAGAACGGCCGCGTCGAACTGAGCGACGTTGAAGACCGGAGCCCCGTCGACTGCCGTAATCTCGTCACCGACCTGGAGTCCCGCAGCGGCTCCCGCCGCGCCCGCCGTGAGCTGCGCTACGACCGGACCCGCACCCGCCGCCGAGTCGATCGCAAGGAGCCCGAGATGAGCGTGACGTTCGTCGAGGCTCGGCCGGAACGAACCGACCAGCTGATCGATCGCGCCGGAGTCGTCGAGCGGCAGCGAGAGCAGGTCGGGGCGGCTCGGTCCCGGTGCCGCCGGCCACGCCCAGAGACTCGCCTGCTGCGCGATGAGGTCGTCGCCGAGCACGGCGAGCAGGTAGACCGAGCCGGGGAAGTTGGTGTCGCTCTGCTGCTGCACCTGCTGCCAGTTGACGGAGCCGCTCGTGGGGCTGCCACGCTCTGCCAGCGCTCGGAGTGCTTCGGTCTCGAGGCCGGCGCCGCGCAGCGTCGTGGCACCGCCTTCGGTTCGATCCAGTAGCGACCAGTAGCCGGAGCGGTCGAAAGCGGCGACGAGGGACTCTTCGAGGCGCTGCGCGCCGACGTCGTCGCCACCGAGAATGCCGACCAGCACCAGCGCGGGCTTGAGCTCGACCTGGAGCTCGACAGTCTGCCGATCTTCGACGTCGATCGGCGCCTCGAAGACGCCGAGCGAGCCCTTGGTCACCGACAGCCGGTAGCTACCGGGACTCAGGATCAGCTCGTGCTGACCACTGCCGTTGCCGCGCGGGCGAACCTCGCGACCGTCGATCGAGGTGACGGCTCCACTGCCGAGGCCGTTGAGAACGACCGTACCCGCCTGGGGGTCGAGCACGACGGGCCGCAGGACGAAGTCTCTCGCCTCGGTCACCTCGAGCGAGGCGCGATACGAGCGGAAGCCCGGGTAGCGCACTTCGATGATGTGCGGACCCGGTTCGATGTCCGCCAGGAGGCTCATCGCCGAGAAGTCCGAGCGTGTCTTGCCCGGAGGCGGGATGAAGGTGGGTTCGGCCGGGCCGTCCGACTGAGCTCGCAGAACGCTGTCGATCAGAACTTCGGCGCCGGCCGGGCTGGTGCGCAGCGAGATCACGGCGCTGGAACGGACGAGCTCCGTCTCCAGTGTGACGGTGTCGCCGGCCTGCACGTCGAAGGCGAGGGTCGTGGGAGTGTAGCCCGGGCGTACGATCTCGGCGACGTAGGAGCCGGCCTGCATCGCGATCGCCCCCGATTCGGTCTCGAGCAGGTTGCCGTCGACGGTGACCTCCGCGTCCGAAGGCGTGACCAGCAGCTCGGCGAAACCGACGATGCGGGAGCGCGTTTCGTCGAACAGCTGCGAGAGCTTGGACGAGACGACGGTGCGATCGATGTCGTAGTTCGGATCGAGTCGAAGAAGTCGCTCGAGATCGAGCTCGGTCTCTGCGGACTCGCCCAGGTTGAAGTTCGCTCTCGCCCGGTAGACGAGGCTGGCCTCCAGGCGTTCGAGGACCTGCTCATCGCCTTCGAAGCGCAGCGGATCGAGGGCCTCGATGACGGCAGAGAAGAGTTCGATGGAGTTGGACTGGTCCACCGTCTGGAAGAGCAGCTCCGCTTCCGTGAAGAGCTCTTCCACTTCGCGCGGAATCGAAGGCTCCTCGAGCTCGAGGTCCTCGGATGCAACCTGTGCTGAGAGCGATGAAGCAAGCGCCAGGGTGAGCAGGGCGAAGAGAGTCGCCGCGAAAGTGTGTCTCATTCGATCACCAGGATGTTGGAGTCGCGTCGGCTCGAGAGGTAGATGCGCCCGAAGCCGTCGACGGCGATGTCCTCCAGCGAACGGGGGGCCAGACCACCGGGCAGAGAAGGACCGAGCTTGGTCAGCGTGCTGCCGTCGGGCGACAGGATCTGCACCTCGCGGTTGCGGCTGTCGAGGACGTAGAGGTTGCCGAGCGTGTCGACGTCGAACGCCTCGGGTCGTGCCAGGGCCAACGGCAGCGCCTGCTCGAGCTCGCCGTCGATGGCGAAGCGGAGGATCCTCGGAGACTTCTCGTCGAGGGCGTAGATCTTCCCCGACCGGCTGGCGACGACGTCGACCAGGCGAGCGCCGGGTACGCCGTAGGTACCGAGATAGCGCGTGTCGCGGTCGAAGACGACGACGGCTTCGGGCATCTTCTCGTCGACGACGAGCCACTCATCGAAGGCGCTCCGGGCGCCGGCGACCGGTCGATCGAGCGCCTTGGGCTTCTCACCGCCGAGTGTCAGGCTCGTCGTCCGCCGACTGAAAGTTTCCTGGAGGATGCCGCCGAGGGGGGCGAATCCTCGCCCGTCCGGCAGGAGCCAAGGGCGTCCGGCGTTCTTGGCCTGGCTCAGGCGAGTCGCCTGGCCACCGGAGTCGATGCTCAGCAAAGCGGTGGCTGTCGCGACGAGCAAGCGACCGTCGGGCCCCGCAGCCAGACCGCGAGGCTTGTCGAGCTCGGTGCCGACGACGGCGAGCGGACGGCTCGAGGTCCAGGACGGCTGCCCCGCCGCGGGTCGCAGAAAGAGCCGGTGAGCGAGCGTCACGTGCTCGCGGGCGGCGGCGTTGACGTCCCGCTTCAATTCGTTGCCGTCGGTGTCGGAGAGGACCGCCTGGAGCAGCTGTACGGCGGCCACCCACTCGCCGCGGCTCAGGAGAACGTGAGCGAATCCGATGCGAGCGTTGGCGGTGTAGGCGCCGGCCGGTTCGTCTTCGAGGGCTTCGAGGTAGCTGGCGGAGGCCTCGTCGAAGTCGCCGAGCAGGACGCTGAGATCCGCTGAGCGAACTCGCGCCTCCGTCCGTGCGGGCAGCGACGGGAAGCGCTCCGCTCCGTAGAGCAACGGCACGCGGTTGAAGGCGTTGCGCGCGGTGTCGAGATCGCCCGGTGACGCGGCCGTCTCGCGACCGATCCGGCCCTGAATGACGTAGGCCGAAGCCGATTCGCCACTGTCGGGATAGCTGTCGATCAGGCGCTGTGCGGTGGTCTTGGCTTCGTCCGCCAGGTTGGCGCCGTAGAGCACCCAGGCCGACTGCAGCAGGGCGGACGGGGCGAGTGGGCTCTGCGGGTACCGCTCGACCAGAGCCGTGTACTCGGCCAGTCCTTCTTCGAGGTTGCCGTTCTGAATCTGCCGCTCGGCCTCGAGCAGCAGGCGCTGGGCGCTGTTGTCCTGAGCGACGCCCGGAAGAGCAAGAAGTACCGCGCACGCGACGGCGTTTGCGGTGGCGCGAAGGGCCTGGGGGGAAAGTGAGAACGAGAGCATGAGACCCCTATTCTGACCCCGACGCGAAGGTCACGACAACCGTCGCTCTCGTGACGCAGTCGTCACTGTTTGGCGACGACGATTCGTTCCTTGCTGCGGTCGATCCGATGGCGTTCGGTCTTCGACGTTCCGTCGGGCCATTCGAAGCGGAGCTCGTGCGTGGAGCCGAGCGTCAGACGCTGGGTCATGGGCGCTTCGTCGACGAACTGCCCGTCGATGAAGACCCGGCTGTTTCCGGGGATCGAAGCGAACCTCACCGCCAGCGTCTCCGGCAGGCTCGGCAGCTGCGCCGTCTGTCCCGGCTCGATCTCGACGGTCACGCTCCGACGGAAAAAGACCTCGGGCGCCTCGATGTCGATCGGATGGCGACCGGGAGTGAGGCGCAGCTTCGGAGCGCGCTCCTTCTTCGACCGGGCTCCGCCGCTACTGAGCAGGACCTCGTAGGGAGCCTGCAGGGTGGCGAATCCATAGACGATCTTGCGCTCGAGCTGGAAGCGCAGCTCTCCGTCCGGGTAGTCGGCAAGACTCGCTTGCAGTGACTGAGGCTTGTAGCCGTCGAGCTCCACCGCGATCTCGATCGAGGCTTCGGGGTCGAGATCGAGGGTCAGCGGCGTGACCGACGATCCACGCTCGCCGTCGACGAGCACGGTCGCTCCGGCCGGCTCGCTGACCACGGTGTAGCTGCGCAGCACGGGCGTCGGCGGCTCGCTGGGCGTCTCTTCAACCGGCGCTGGCAGATCTCCTTGCGACGTCGCCGTTTCCTGAGCCGTGGTCTCACCCTCAGCGACGACTTCCTCCGTCGGTTCCTCCGCGGCGACGCGTTCGAAGTACATCTGTGCTCCGAACCAACCGATCATCGCGAGGGCGATGGCGCCGAAGGCGAGAAGTCCGTAGCGGGGCGTCGGCTTGCGATTGGCCCAGGTGACCGCTCCTCCGTAGGATCCCGAGCCGGCGTGAGAGATCTCGGCGTCGAAGGGCTCGGCGCCGGCCAGAGTCACCGTTCGGCTCGTGCTCTCGGGCGAGATCTGCGGCGTCGCGCCGAGCGCGTCGCGCACCGCGTTGGCCAGGTCGGTGCAGCAGGCATAGCGATCAGCGGGACTCTTGGCCAGGGATTTGAGAACCGCTTCGTCGATCTCGGGTGGAAGCGTCTCGTTGAGAGAGCTCGGCGGCGCCGGCTCTTCGTGCACGATCTTGTAGAGCGTCGTCGTCGGCATATCGCCGATGAAGGGCAGCTCGCCGGTGAGCATCTGGTAGAGGATCACGCCCACGGAAAACTGATCTGCCGCTCCGGTCACCGGCTCACCGAGAATCTGCTCCGGCGCCATGTATGCGGGGGTGCCGATCACGGTGCCGGTCAGCGTCAAGTTCGCGGAGCGCACCTTGGCGACTCCGAAATCGGTGATCTTGGGTCGTCCGGATTCCGTCAACAAGACGTTCGCGGGCTTGACGTCGCGGTGCACGATGCCCGCATCGTGCGCGTAGTCGAGCCCGCTGCACAGGCGCTCCAGAAGGTCGGAGACTTCCTTGAACGACAGATCCCGTCCCGAGCGCAGCATGCGTTCGAGGCTGTCGCCCTCGACGCACTCCATGGCAATGAAGCTCTCGTTGCCCTCCTGCCCGACGTCGTAGATCGTCACGAGGCTGGGATGGATGAGATTGCCCGCCGAGCGGAACTCCTGCTCGAAGCGGCTCTGGACTTCGCCGCGGGCCTTCGCCGAGAGCGAGGAGTCGGTGTGCAGGACCTTGATGGCGACTGAACGACCGATCACAGGATCGACGGCACGGTAAACCACACCCATGCCACCGCGGCCGAGCTCTTCTTCGACGGAGAAGCGTCCGTACTTTTTGGGGGGTGAGGTCATCGTGGGCGTCGGATCGGAAAGCCTCGGCGAGCGCCGAAGTCTCGAGAACTCGCCACGCATGGGTCGTGCGCAGCAGACGACCCGCCTCGAGCGCGTTGGCGCCCCGAAGCAGAGCCGGTGGAACAGTTTATGCCACCAGAGCTTTCCGCGCTGGGTCGGCGCTGGGCGCTCGAGTCCGGGCTCAGGACAGGCTCAGGGGCCAGGCGAGATGGACAGCTTCTCCATCTCGCGGCCGAGGCGGTCGGCGGCTGGCGACAGCGGGGCGTTGCGGAGGATGCGGTTGGCGCGTTCGATCGCCTTCGCCGAGTCGCCGAGCTCCTGGTAGAGAACCATCTCGCGGTAGAGATCTTCCGCGAGCTTGTTGACCCTCTCCGTCACGGTCTCGACATACCAACCGTCGGGGAACCGCTCGAGGTAGGCGGCGCCGTTCTCGATCGATTCGAACTTGGAGACCCAGTCGTCGAGTCGCTCCGCGCTGAGCTCCTGAAGGTCGGTGTCACGCTCCTGCTTGGCCAGCTGCTCGAGGGCGCCGAGCTGCTCGAGCAGAGGTGCCAGGTTCTTGAGGCCGCTGCGTGCGCGCGTCGCCGGCTCGGAGTCGGGCGCGCGCTGCCAGGCGTCGAGGAACATCTCGACCGCCTCGGTCTCACGACCCATGCGTGAGTAGGCAATGCCCAGCTCGAGGGCGACCTTCGCCGAGCGCTCGCTTTCTGGATACGTGGCGATGAAGCTCTCGAGGAAGGGAGTCTGGTAAACGCCGCGATCGAGAATCGCGATCGCTTCGGGGTACTGTTTCTCCGCGGCCGCCCGCAGCTCGCCCATCTCTTGCGTGAGCTTGAGCAGCAGAGGAGATTCCGGGGTCAGCTCGCGCACGTTCTCGACCTCTGCTCGATAGGCCGCGATCAGGCGTCCGTAGTTGCGCGACATCGGCAGGTTTTCGAACTCCATCTTGCGCAGGGCGTGGAGACGCTCGAGGCGCAGGCGCTCGGCAGCCGTTCCTTGAGGCCAGACCGGCAGCGCTGCTTCCTTGAGCGCCACTCTCGCGGGCGGCGCCAGCTTCCCGCCGCGCGTGTCGATGAAGTCCAGGAGCACCTTCTGGCTCTGTTCGCGGAAGGCGGCGACTTCGGCCTCGGCCGGAGGTTCTTCTGCCTTCAGGCCGAGAGCGCGGGCCTCAGCCGCTTGCAGACGCTCGTCGAAGAACGGGTGCGTTTGCCAGTAGCCGTAGCTCTTCGTCTGGGGGATGCGCGATTGCATCTTGGCCATCAGCTGACGCGCTCCGTCCGGGTCGAAACCCGCCAGCGCAGCGAGCCGTTGTCCCTCCTCGTCGCTCTGGTCTTCGTTCTCGCGACTGTAGCCGCGTAAGAAGAGCTCACTCGCCACCATGCTCGCCATCATCGCGCCCTGGGCGAGGTTCGCGGTGGGGTTGTTGTCGTACTGCACGAGACCGCCAGGGCCCACGTAGGCGTCGCGGCGATTGTTCGCAGAAGCGGCGATCGCACCGACTGCGACCAGCTGGCTGAGCACGTTCAGCAGCGTCGCGCGCTTCCGCGTCTTGAGGAAGTGCCGCAGCGTGACGTGTGCGATCTCATGGCCGAGCAGTGCAGCCAGCATGTCGTCGTTCAGGCCGAGGTCGAGCATGCCCCGAGTGACGAAGATCTGGCCCGCCGGCAGAGCAAAGGCGTTGGGGATCGGCATGTCGACGACGGCGAACGTGAACGGATAGTCCTCGTATCCCGAGGCCTTGACCAGCGCGTAGCCGATGCGCTGCACTCTCTCGGCGTCTTCTGTGCCTTCGATAATCCCGTACTGAGCGACGGCCTGGTGGGCCGCCTGCAGGCTCTTGAGGAAGAGGTCGGGGTTGCTGACCTCCTGCGCTGACGCGGAGCCCGCAATCAGAGCCAGCAGGACGACTGGACCCAGAGCTGCGAACGAGCGGACAGGTGCACCAGCTTTACCGGCTGTGGTCATCTTGGATCGGGTGCGGTCCATCGGATCATGCTATCCCGCTCTGGGATCGTCGGGGCGGGCGAAACGGAGGGGGTCGATGCAGGCAACCGCGCTGCCCTCTCGCAGAATTCCGCGTGCCACAATCTGCCGCGATGGAGCCGAATGAGATTCCCGGCCGAGTTCTCGGTGGAGACCCCGAAGCGGACGACCCCTGGGCCTTTACTCCTGAGGGTCTCGACTGGCGCTGGCTGCCTCGAAAGCAGGCCGCCGAGAGGGTCCGTCGCGTGGCGCGTGAGCTCCGAGAGCCTCTTCAGCGCTCGCCTGCCTGGAGCTTCTCCCCGGAGTCGACGATCGCCACGCTCCTGCTCGACGCGGCTCTCCTTTCCCTGGGGCTGAGCGTGGCTGCGACGCCCCGCGTCGCGAGCGGTGGAGAGGGGGTCTCGGTCGAGATTGACGATCAGGCGCAGGGACGCGTGACGTCCGGCTGGCGATTCGCCCGACGCGAAGCAGAGAGCCCATCGCTCTTTCAACTGTGCCCGGCTTCCGGCGCAGTCGACGATCAGAGCTGCTCCGGCGACGGATGGCAGCCGCGCCGCGTCGACGAGCTGTGGCGGGCTGTCGACCAGGTCCCGGCAGGAACCGGTCACGACGTCCTCGTGACCAGCGCTGATCTGAGCCGTTTCGAGGAGCGCTGTGCCTGGCTCTGGGCGCTCCGCAGAGGCGCTTCGTTGGTCGTCTGCCGGGCGGCCGAGGTCCCAGCGGCCGTCGGCTGGGCGCGCCCGACGACGCTGTGGCTGGCGGCCCCCGCAGAGGACATGCTGGACCGCGTCCTCTCCTTCTGTGGCGGCTCGAGCGACCGCTCGAAACGCAGGGCCCTCAGACGTCTACGGCAGGTCGTCTGCGTCGGCGAAGCGCCGTCCTCCGAGCTCGAGCGTCGGTGCGCCGGGCTCGGGCTGGGCCTGCGTTTCTTCGACGAAAGCGCCTGAACGCGTTTGCGGGGTCCGAAACCGCTGGGTACAGTCAGCCGTAACGTTGAGTGACTGTAAGTTGAGTGAAAAACGCGCCGCTCCACACTCCCCAGCGCGTGCCCCTTGGCCAGGAGACTCCGATGAATCGACTCCCTCACTTCGAGCTGTTTTCCCGACGCCTCGCCGTCCTACTCGTCGTGGCCCTCCTCGGCTTCGGCACCGTACTCGGTCCCGCTTCGGCCAAGAACCTGAACGTCAAGATGGCGACGCTCAGCCCCGACAACAGCCCTTGGGACAAGATCCTCGAGGACATGGGGAAGAGCTGGCAGAAGGACACCGACGGTCGCGTTTCGCTGACGATCTACCCCGGGGGCGTGTCCGGTGACGAGGCGGACATCCTGCGCAAGATGAAGATCGGGCAGATTCATGCGGCCGCCATTTCGATCTCGGGCCTTGCGGATATCGACAAAGACTTCACGGTCTTCGAAGTACCCCTCTTCTACCGAGACTTCGCCGAAATGTCGCAGGTCCTCGACGAGCTCACGCCGTCGCTCAACAAGAAGCTCGACGAGAAAGGCTACGTGCTTCTGGGCTGGGGCTACGTCGGTTGGGTGCACTTCTTCACGTCGAAGCAGGTGTCCTCGCTCGACGACTTCAAGGCTCTCAAGATCTTCACGTGGGCCGGTGACAACACGATGGAGGACTGGTGGCGGCGTAACGGCTTCAAGCCCGTGGCGCTCGCTGCGACCGACATCGTGACGGGCCTCGAGACCGGCATGATCGAAGCGATTTCGGTGCCGCCGCTCTACGCGATGCAGATGCAGTTTCACAAGCAGACGCCGTATATGGCCGACCTCGGTCTCGCCCCGCTCGTCGGCGCGATTCTCATGTCGAAGCGTGCCTTCAACCGCATCGACCAGGCCGACCGCGAAGCGGTCCTCGCCGCCGGTCGGATCGCTCAGAAGCAGGTGTTCGAACGCATTCCCAAGCTCGATGAGACCGCCGTCGCGCTCATGGAGGGCTCGGGAATGAAGATCGTCAAGATCAAGGACTCGGACAACTCGCAGGAGTGGGTCGATGCCGCGGAGCAGTTCGCGGAGGCGATGCGCGGCGACATCGTTCCCGAGCCGATCTTCGACGAAGCGCTCGCGGCCCGCGATCGCTACCGAGCGGCTCAGCCCGACTCTCCCTGACGGACGATCCAGGCTCGCGCCTGGGTAGACGGTGCGCGGACGCGATAGTCTGAGCGTCTGCCATGAGTGAAGCGATCCCTCAAGAGTCGGAAGAGGCTCGCGGGCCCCTGCGTGCTCTACATCAGGCCGAGAACCTTTTCGTCGCGCTGCTGCTCGGCGCGATGGCGGTGCTGCCGCTCTTCGAGATTCTCGGTCGCACGGGGCTCGGTCGCGGCATTCCGGGTGGTCTGCCCGTGGTGCAGCACCTGACGCTCTGGGTCGGCTTCCTCGGCGCGGCTCTCGCCGCTCGCGAAGGGCGTCTGCTGCAGCTGGCGACCGGCAATTTCATTCCGGAGGGGCGCTGGCGCACGGTCAGCGGCGTACTGACGGGGGCGGTCGGCGCCGCCGT
>JBCCLJ010000189.1:0-13591 GCA_039026915.1 Acidobacteriota bacterium | reverse complement strand
GCTGCGCGGAACTTCTCGGCGCCCGTTCTGATCGATGACGAAGGCGCGCGCACCTTCGGCAAAAACATCGACGCGTCGTAGCAGAACGCGCTCTCTGACGCCCGGCGCGGTCGGGAAAGCCGAGACTTCGAGCTCATCGCCAAGAGTACTCGCGGCCAGCAGCTCATTGAGCTTCTCCGGCAGACCGAAGGTCTCTTCGAGAGGCTCGTTACGGCCGGCGATGACGCCCAGAGGTACGGCAATCCGCTCGGATCCGGGTTCTGCGACGAGCGTTTCGGACGCGGACTGCGCGTCGACCGAGGAGCCGATCAGTGCGAGGGTGCCGAGCAGGATCAGTGCGCGTCGCAGGCGCAGGAGTCCGGGAAGGTTCATGGGCAAAATCCGAAACAGAAAAAGATGAAACGGCCAACGAAGGCCGCCGCCCCTCTCCACAGCAAGGCGCATGCCGTTTCCCGGAACCCGAGAAAAGCTCCTCTCGACCGCCGCCAACGGATCCTTGGGAAGACCGAGAACGCCCCTCAGAGGAACTGCGAGCGGCGCTTTTTGTCAGTGACCGACGAGCGCCTGCGATTCGGCCGAGCAGACCTGGTTCTTGCCCGACTCTTTGGCCCGATAGAGCGCCTTGTCCGCCTTCGACATCAGGTCGCTTCCCGCCATCCCCGACTGGATCTCGACGACTCCGAGAGACGCCGTCACCCGCAGCTCCTGTCCATCTGGAAGACCGATCTCGAGCGCCGCAATTCCCGCGCGCAATCGTTCGGCCAAGACCGAGGCACCGCGCAGCCGCGTTCCGGGAAGGAGCAGAGCAAACTCCTCTCCTCCCAGCCGAGCGGCAAGGTCGACGTTCAGTCGGCACTGATCCAGCACCCGAGCGATCGCCGTGAGAACTCGATCCCCGGCCAGATGTCCGTGGGCGTCGTTGACGGCCTTGAAGTCGTCGAGATCGACCATCACCATCGCTACGGGCGAACCGAAGCGCCGAAATCGCAGGATCTCCTCGTCGAGTCGTGAGAAGAAGGAGCGCCGATTCGCGAGGCCTGTCAACGGATCCTTGAGCACGAGTCGCTCCAGCTCCTCGTTCGTCTTGCGCAACTCGTCGCGCGCTCGGACGAGCTCCGACTGGATTCTCTTGCGTCGACTGACGTCGTGAAGAATCGCCAAGCGGCCTCCCGGGAGTCCCGCCTCCTTGCGCACCTCACTCAGCTTCATCTCATAGGTACGGTCGCCGTCTTCGTGCGGCCACAGAATCTCTGCGTCGGAACCCTGATCGAGCGCTCGCGCGAAGACGTGGGGGAAAACGTCGACCGCCATCGCTCCGATCACGCTCTCCGCGCGAGCTTCGAGAAGGTCGAGGGCCGCCGGGTTGAGATCTGCGACGCGGTCCTGTCGATCGAAGACCACCACGACGTCACCGATGCTGTCGAAGAGGGCTTCTCGCGCGACCGGTAGCAGGTCGAAGAGTCCGAAGCGAAAGAGAGCGATTCCACAGAGAACGAGACCGACGGAGAAACCGATCGGCGTTCCGTCCACGGTTTCGAAGGGCGGAATCTCGAGCAGGTATGCCACGTTGAAGGCCGACACCGCGAGCGGCACCGAAGCCATGATCAGCGCCTGGCTGCGCTGGTGGCGCGTGTCTTTGAATCGCCCGAGGATCAGCAGCACGGAAATGAAGATCGTCAGATAGGTGTATAGAGTGAAGACCCGAAACCAGGGGCCGTGCTTGACGACGACCGCCTGCAGCGAGTCCTCACCGACGACTCCGATCTCCGCCCAGACCAAGCCGTGGCGCTCGTTCGTCCAGACGAAGGCCACGGTCAGTGCAGGCACAATGGAGTGCGCCAGGACCGCGCGGCCGTCGAACCATCGCGGGCTCCTCGAGTAGCGCGCCGCGAACCAGAGCAACAGCACGGGCATCGAGGCGATCCCCAGGTACTGGAACTTCGACACCAGGACCTTGGCTCGAAAGTCGACGAGCGTCAGAGTGATCGCCTGGCAAGCGGTCCAGACCATGACCGAAGCCATCAGGCCGAGGAACACCGAAGCGCCCGGAGCCGAGCGTCTCGGCCAGATCGCCGAGGCCGCCATCCAGCACAGAAAGACCGCTACCAGAGACGGCAGAGCGTAGGGCGTGAAGGAGAGACTCAAGACGCTTCCAGAGGCTCGGAGAGCTCGGCCTCGGGCGCTTCTTCCCGGGTCTCGTCGGTCGTCGCCTGCCCGCGCTGGGCAAGAAGCTCTTCGACGCGCTTCTCGTTGCGCAGAGCGAGAACCGGCAGGATGACCGGAAGCACGAGGTAGACGAACCCAGCGAAGTAAGGAACGTTGCCCGGTCCGAAGGCGGCCGTCGCCGCCGAAGCCAGACCAACGAGGGAGCCGGCGCCCCATTCGACCACTTCGTGGCGGGCCATCGCCTGCTCCGCCGCGTCGAGTGCCAGCGGCTCACGAAGTGCCAAGGCTCGGCGATGCAGCAGCGCCAGCAGACCTGCGAGCGCGGCGTAGCCGACGCCGAAGACGATGAAGAGCCCGGTGAGATCGTCGCCGGTGGCGATCTCGAGCTCCGAGGGCAGGGCACCCCGCGACAGGAAGTTGAGCAGCACCGACGCCATGGCGCGGAGCGGATAGATGTAGACGAGGATGACGAAGACGAGCGCTAGAGAGAGCATCACGGACACCGCGTCCTCGAGTCCGTAGCGACGACTCCAACGCCGATGGCCCGCCCAGAGAAGCATGATCAGTGTGAAGCTGGCGGCAAACGCCGGTACACCTTTCAACGCATCGACGAGCTCTGGAAACGTCCTCGGAATCTCCTCGGCGGCGACGACCTGCATCGTCATGGCAAAGGCGAAGGCCGCGTCGGAGAACATCTCGAGGCGCGTCATCTCCTCACCGCGCAGTCGAAAGCCGCCGCGCTGGCGAAGTTGAGCGAGCTCAGGAGCCGACCAGTAGCGTTCTTCGTTCGTCGTCAAGTTGCACTCTCCGTCGCGTCCCGAGGGCTGCTGGCAGCCGCTACGACGGACCCGATCCACCTGTCCGAGCGCGCGCTAGCCTATCGCGCTGCGGCGGCCAAGGCGTACACTGGGTCGAAGATCCCCGATCAGCTCCAAAATCCACGATCCCTGCATTCCCGCGAACGGAGGCAGTTCCATGCGTGCAGCAGTCCTCAGAGAGACCCCAGGCAAGCTCGAAATCGAAGACGTGCAGATCTCGAAGCCTGGACCGAGAGAAGTCCTCATCCGTACCAAGGCGGCCGGCCTCTGCCACAGCGACCTTCACTTCATGGAAGGGCTCTACCCCTTCCCGCTGCCGGCGGTCCTCGGGCACGAGTCGGCGGGCGTCGTCGAGCAGGTCGGCGATCAGGTCACCTACGTCGAACCGGGCGACCACGTCATCACCTGCCTGTCGGTCTACTGCGGCAACTGCGAAGACTGCCTCACGGGTCACCTCTCCCTCTGCGAGAAGAAGCAGGACACGGCGCGCGGGCCCGAAGACACCCCGCGCCTCTCCGCCGATGAGGCTCCGATGGGTCAGTTCCTCCATCTTTCCTCGTTCGCTGAGCAGATGCTCATCCACGAGCACGCTCTGGTGAAGATCCGCAAAGACATGCCGCTCGACCGTGCGGCACTCATCGGCTGCGGCGTGACGACCGGGCTCGGGGCGGTCTTTCACACCGCCGGCGTCGAGCCGGGGACCGACACCGCGGTTCTCGGTTGTGGCGGCATCGGCTTGAGCGCCATTCAGGGCGCTGCCATCTCTGGCGCCGGTAAGGTCATCGCCGTCGATATCGTCGACAGCAAGCTCGACATGGCCCGACAGATGGGCGCAACTCACACCATCAACGCCAAAGAGGAAGACGCCGTCGAAGCGATCAAGGAGCTCACGGGTGGCGGCGTGCACTACAGCTTCGAGGCGATCGGCAACAAGCAGGCGGCCGAGCAGTGTTTCGGCATGCTGCGCCCCGGTGGCACCGCCACCATCATCGGCATGATCCCCGTCGGCCAATCGGTCGAGCTTCCCGGTTTCGCCTTCCTCCAGGAGCGCAAGATCCAAGGGTCGATGATGGGCTCCAATCGCTTTCGCGTCGACATGCCGCGCTTCGTCGACCTCTACCTCGACGGCCGCCTGAAACTCGACGAGATGGTCTCCTCGCGCATCAAACTGGAAGACATCAACGACGGCTTCGATGCGATGAAGAAGGGCGAGGTCGCGCGCTCCGTCATCGTGTTCGACGACTGAGGACTTCGAACGGAGTCCACGCGACTCCGGTGTCGAGCTCGAGCCGGTCGGAGAGTCGCCGTCGACCGCGCTCGGATCGCAGGGTCCGCCGTGTCGGAAAAAGAGGCCCGCCCTCGCCCGAGAGAAGTGACGCTGATCGGCCGGGGCGAGAGGCGGGCTGTTGATCCAAGGAGCCGGCCGCAACCGACCTGATGAACGTATCCGCTGCCGGCCTCGGCTCTGTCAGAACGTCGACCGGCTTGCGTCAGGGCCGCTTGACACTGCCCCGCTGGCGAGCGGCGGCGGCCCTCATCGCACCTCGTCGGAGCCCCCCAGGGCGACGCGAAAATCGGCTCCCGAAGGCCGCTGGAAGACCCGCAGATCGAACTCCGGCAAGACCGCCAGCAGATGATCGAAGATGTCGGCGATGATGCCCTCGTACTGCGCCCAGCGCTGCTCACTGCTGAAGAAGTAGATCTCCAGCGGCAGACCGTCGGCGGTCGGCGCCAACTGGCGAACAAGGAACGTCAGTTCGGGATGGACCGGGAAGTTCGCCTGCAGGAAGCCTTCGACATAGGCCCGGAACGTGCCGAGGTTCGTCAGCCGACGACCGTTCGCGGGGCTCGTCGTCTCGATGCCTCGCTCGGAGTTCCACGCGGCCACCTCTTGCTCTCGCTGCTCGATGTAGTCACGCAGGATCTGAATCGCCTTGAGGCGCTCGACGTCGTTGGGTTGGAGGAAGCGCGCAGAGTTCATATCGAGAATCAGCGCGCGCTTGATCCGGCGTCCGCCGGACTCGCTCATGCCGCGCCAGTTCTTGAAGCCGCTGCTCATCAGCGCCACGGTGGGCACCGAGACAATCGTCTTGTCCCAGTTCTGCACCTTGATCGTGTGCAGAGAGATTTCGAGGACGTCGCCGTCGGCACCGTACGCCGGGACTTCGATCCAATCACCGACCCGGGCCAGGTCGTACGACGCGATCTGCACGCTGGCCACGAAGCCGAGGATCGAGTCGCGGAAGACGAGGAGCAGAATCGCCGTCATCGCACCGAGGCCACCGAGGAGGCTCCAGGGACTCTTGTCCATGAGCGTCGCGACCGCGATGATCGACGCTGCCAGCCAGAGCAGGATCTTCGCGACCTGAACGTAGCTTCGGATCGGCTTGTCGCGCGTCGCCGGGCTGCCGCGAAGGATCGCCCCGACGGCTTCGATGAAGGCCCCCGCTGCGCTCGCCGAAACGAGCACCATCCAGAGATTCGCGAGGCGCGCCAAGAGATTCTCGAAGATCTGCTCCGATTCCGCCGGAAAGAGGACCGGCGCCGCCGCGAAGACGACCAGCGCCGGAGCGAGCTGAGAGAGTCGTTCGAAGACGCGGTGCCGAACCAGCGCGTCGTCCCAGTCGGAGGTCGTGCGCCGGGCGAGCGCCCTCAGGCCGCGCACGATGACGCGCTTGGCCAGCCAGTTTGCGACGAAGGCCAGCAGGAGCACCAGGCCGGCCAAGGCCAGCCGGCTCATCCAGGCCGAAGCGTCCCAGCCCAAGCGATCGAGTAGATCGCTCCAGGCGTTCAGAAGGGTCCAGTCTTGGGAAACCATCGTCGTTCTCCTCGCGGGCGAACATGAGCCCGAAGGCGCCATGATCCAGCGAAGGACGCGAAATGTCGAGTCCGCCGCGCTGCTTCGTCGCCGCCGAACCGAGGGGCGATGCTAGGCTCGAACTTCCTTCGTTTCGACCCAGGAGCTCCGCCGATGAAGCGTCCGATCCCTGCCGTCCTCTACGTTGGCCTTGTCTCCCTGCCAACCCTGCTCGGGCTTGCCACGGCAGCCTTCGGAGCCAGCGGCGCGAGCGCGGGCGACGCCACCTTCTACGGCGACGTGCTGCCGATCCTGCAGACGAAATGCCAAGACTGCCACCGTCCTTCCGGCACGAACTTCGGCGGCATGCGGGCTCCGATGTCGCTCATGACCTACGAAGAGGTGCGCCCCTGGGCGCGTTCGATCGCACGGCAGGTCACGGCGCGGGAAATGCCGCCGTGGGACGCCCATCCCCAGCACGACGGCACCTTTGCCAACGAACGAACGCTGACGCCTGAAGAGATTGAGACCGTCGTCGGCTGGGTCGGTGCCGGCGCGCCGTCCGGCGATGCTGCGCAGGCGCCTCCGCAGCTCGTCTTCGAGGCGACGGACGGCTGGAACTTCGGCAAGCCCGATCTCGTCGTGACCATGCCCGAGCCGTATCTCGTGCGCGATGACGTCGACGACCTTTATGCGGCGTTCACCGTCGACCTCACCGAGGAGATGCTGCCGGAAGACGCCTGGGTGGTCGCCTTCGAATGCCAACCCGACAGCGAGATCATCCATCACTTCAACCTGCACCTACTCGAGCCCGGCCCTGACGGCACGCTGCCTCCGCCACCCACCGTCTCCGAGAGCGGCCAGATCTCTCCCGAGGGCGCCGGCAACTACATGGGCGGCGTCTCGTCGGGCAGCGAGGCCAACGCCTATCCCGAGGGATACGGCTTCCTGCTCAAAAAGGGCAGTCGCATCACCTTCGACATCCACTACCACAAGGAGTCGGGTGAAGGCACCGGCGTCTGGGACCAGAGCTCGATCGGTTTCAAGTTCGTGAAGGGCCCTCTCAAAGAGGTTCGCGGTGGCATGCCGCCCTTCATGAACTTCACCTTCGCGATCCCTCCCGGAGCCGAGAATCACCAAGTGGGTCCGCTGACCCAGACGCTGCAGCACGACGTCGACGTCATCGCGCTGATGCCGCATATGCACATGCGTGGCAAGGCCGCCAAGTTCGAGGCCTTCTATCCCGACGGGTCGAGCGAGGTCCTCCTCGACGTGCCGAGCTTCGATTTCAGCTGGCAGACCGTCTACTACTACCGCGACCTGAAGCGGCTTCCCAAGGGCACGCGGGTCGAGTACACCGCCTGGTTCGACAACTCGGAGGACAAAGCCTCGTCGTACGGCTTCGACGCGAGCCGCACCGTGACCTTCGGGCAGCCGTCGACGGACGAGATGGTCATGGGGTTTGCGATGAGTGCGAAGGCGGAAGAGCCCTAGGAGTCCCTTTTTGACCGAGCCTCTCGCGGGTCGAAAGCACATCGCTGCTGCGGGAACGACCCTGCTCACGCTGACCGCCGTCGTCAGTACAACGTTCGCCGGCTTCGTCGAGATCGTCCTGGCCGCTCCACTCGGCCCTTCCTACTACGCCGTGGCCCTCGCGCTCTGCGCCGTCGGAACGGCGACGGCCATCGTCGCCGACCCGCTACCGGCGAGGAAGACGCGATGGATCGCGAGCTTCGCCACCGTCTGCCTCGTTCTGCTCACGATGCACCTTCTTCCATGGACCTCACGCAAGCCCTTCTTGCAGGACCTGTCCAAGGTGCAACAGGGTATGCACAGGACGGAGGTCGAGTCCTTGATGGCGGGTTACCTCCGAGGAACCGGGTGGCCCAAGTCACCCTTTGGGCCCCCGAACGAGTCCGCAGAGTACGAAATCTCAAACTCGATCGTGTTTCGCCACAGTGACCACGGCGATTTCAACTCGGACTGGGGGGTCGTGCGCTTTGAAGACGACCACGTCGTCTCCGTCGAGTTCCTCGCCGACTGACTCCGAGCGACCCCGGAGCGAGGTCTTCTCTGCTGTCCTAGGCCGACAGCACGACCTTCAAGACATCATCCCGATGCCCGGCGAAGGTCTCGTACCCCTCCACCGCATCGTCGAGTGAGTAGCGGTGACTCACGATCTGAGCGGGGTCGAGTTGCCCTTCTTGGATCAAGGGAATGAGACGGTCGACGTACGCCTGCGGGTTCACGAGGCCGGTCCTGAGACTCAGGTTCTTGGACAGGAAGAGAGCCCACTCGATCTGAAAAGGCTGCAGGATGACCCCGATCACCGAGACGACGCCGCCCGGCCTCGTCGCCATCGCCGCCTGCGTGACGAGCTCGGGTCGGCCAACGGCCTCGATGGACGCATGCGCACCCTCGCCATGAGTCAGCTCGAGGACGCGCTCGAGCACGTCTTCCTCTCGGGGGTTGATGCCGATGCAGCCACGGGCTTCCGCTCGCGCCAGTCGCCCCGCGTCGAGATCGACGGCGATGACGCGCGCCGCGCCACGCAGCCGAGCGCTCATCTGCGCGAAAGTCCCAACCGGCCCGCAGCCGAAGACGACGACTGTGTCACCCGGCCCGACGTTCGCCATCTCGGCACCCATGTAGCCCGTCGGAAGAATGTCGGTCAGGAAAAGGCAGTCTTCGTCCTCCAGCTCATCGGGAAGATGGAAGCAGTTGGCGTCGCCGAAGGGCACGCGCACCGCCTCGGCCTGGCCGCCGTTCAGGTGACTGCCGAAGCCGAAGATGTTGCCGTGCGTGAACTCTTCCGTCGCCACCGGGCAGCCGCTGAAGACTCCACGCTTGCACGCCGGGCAGCGTCCGCAGCCGTTGGTGCAGGAGACGATGACGCGGTCGCCTTTGCTGACACCGCGAACGTCCTTACCCACGTCCTCGATCGTGCCGAGGAACTCGTGACCGACGACGAAGCCTGGATCGGCAAAGGGCTCGGAGTGCCACAGATGCAGGTCGCTGCCACAAATGGCCGTCTTCTCGACGCGAACGAGCACGTCTTCGCTGTGCTGCAGTCCCGGGTCGGCGACGTTCTCGACCCGCATGTCCTCTTGTCCGTGGTAGACGACTGCCTTCATGATGCGGCTCCTCGACGAGGGTGAGTTTTCAAGTGCCCACCGCTTCAGGCAGGCCAAGGAAGCGACGTACGGCGATCAGAAAGCCTTCGAGTTGATCGTGGTGCACCCAGTGCCCGGCCCCTTCGAAGGCCAGCACCTCGGCTTGCCCAAACGCCTCGGCGCGGCCGTCCTCGCGCGGATCGCCGGCCCAGCTCTCGGTGCCGTGCACGAGCAGCGCCGGGCACGAGATGTGGCTCCACAGCTCGCGGAACTCGGTCTCTCGCAGGCGATAGGGAGCGCCGGCTCGCACGTAGTTGTCGAACTTCCAGCTGTAGGTGCCGTCTTCGTTCCGAGCGACGCCGTGCACGGTGAGGTGGCGCGCCTGCTCGTCGGAGAGGAAGGAGTTGGCCTCCTGCATGCGGTCGGCCGCGAGCTCGATTGATTCGTAGCTGCGCGGCGTGCGACCGGCGAGCTTCTGCATGTTCTCGATCCAGGTGCGCAGGCGGTCATCGATCGGCGTGCTCTCGATCGTCTCCTGACGGCCGATCGGCGGTCCAAGACCCTCGATGGCGACGATCCTTTTGACGCGATCAGGAAAGAGGCTCGTGTACTGCAGCGAGATCATGCCCCCGAGCGAGTGACTGAGGATCGTCACCTGCTCGTCGCCGAGCGCTTCGAGGAGCTGGGCCAGATCGAGGACGAAGTCGGAGAGCGCGTACATGCCACCGATCGCCCAGGCGCTGTCGCCGTGGCCGCGCAGGTCCGGCGCAACGATGTGGAAGTGATCCCGAAGGTCCTGCGCGACCCAGTCCCAGCTGTGGGCGTGATCGCGACCGCCGTGCACGAGAACGAGAGGTGGCTTGCTCTCGTTGCCCCACTCCAGGTAGTGCAGCCGAAGGCGCTGAGAGACAAAGTGCCGCGACGCCGGTCCGACGACGTCGATCAGAGATGTCGGAGTCATGACGCGCATTGTAAACGCGAGCGAGGAGCGAGCCGGGCAAGGTCGACCTCCGCTTCTGCGTCTCTTGGGAACGATGGCGCGCAAACTCCGCGGCTGCTTTGCCGGCCGCCTCGTCGAAGTCACGACACGAACTCTCCAGAGTCGCCACCTGCTGCGGCCGGGTCGAAGGACGAACCAGATCGTCGTCGGCGTGCTCGCGAGGGCCCAACAACGCACCGGCATCTGCATCGTCGGTCCCGTCGCGATGTCGAACCACATCCACCTGCTCGTCGTGCCGAGGAGCACACGGCAACTCAGCGTTTTCATGCGCTACGTCAACTCCAACGTCGCCCGAAAAGTCGGTCGCCTGCACGGCTGGAAGGGAAAGTTCTGGGAGAAGCGCTATACGGCGATCGTCGTCACCGACGAGGAGCAGGCTCAGGTCGGCAGATTGCGCTACCTGCTGTCGCAGGGAGTCAAGGAAGGTCTCGTCCAACGGCCGGAGGACTGGCCGGGAGTCCACGTCGCCCGTGCGCTGCAGAGCGGCTACCCGGAGATCAGTGGAGGCGTGTGGCACGATCGCACGGCGCAACGTCGTGCGGGGAGGCGAAGCTCGCGCGGCAGCGCCCGAGCGAGAGACTTCGACCAGAAGAGCCTGTGCGTCGGACTGTGCCCTTTGCCCTGTTGGAGCGAGCTCTCCTGGAGTCAACGGCGCGCTGCGACACGCCGACTGATCCGGGAGGTCGTCTCCGAAGCGAGGCGCGAGCGCAAAGGACGCCCCGTCTTCGGAGCCAGAGCGGTGCTCGACCAGGACCCTTTCTCCGCGCCCGAGCAGAGCGAACGTCGCCCCGCGCCGCCTTGCCACGCGGCGTCGAGGAAGGCGCGTCGCGAGCTCACGAAAGAGCTCAGAGCCTTTGCCGCGGCTTTCTTCGCGGCTTCTGAGGCGCTGCGCAAAGGTGAGACGGCTGAATTCCCGGCCGGCTGTTTTCCACCGGGGCTGCCTTACGTGGCTGAGAGCTCCGTTCCCGACGGCTAGGTTTCACGCGGTCGGCTCCTCAGTACGCGATCGCTCTTCGAGGCTCGAAGCCTCGGGGCGGAGCCGTGCCCGTCGAAGATCGACGCGGCGAACGACCCCGCTCGAACTCGTGTTTACCGACTCGAACCGAGACTGAAAGTCGGACAAGAAGTCGATCGACAGCGAGGTCGACCGTCTGTCAACGGTCTCTCCCAACCGTCGCCTGGCACCTTTTGCCGAGATGGCACCTTTGCCGAGATGCAGTCGTGGGCTTCGTCAGTCGAAGGCTCGGCCGAGAAAGAAATACCAAGAGTCGTCGCCGTCGGTCGTCGACGCGTAGCCCACATACAAGGGGCCGACGAACGTCTGACGGCCGACGTAGACCATTCCCGATTGGATGAGGTCGTCGACATCGGCATCGGCCCGGTCTCGCCATACGTTTCCGGCCTCGAGTGCTGCACCGAGATAGAACTTGTTCCGGAACTGGTGATAACCGCCGATCGTCGCGAGCGCCAGAGTGTCACCACTCAGGGACTGAGGCCGAAGTCCCGACAGGTTGAAGAAACCGCCGAGCCGGAACTCAGCGTAGATCGGCAGCTCGCCCGACATCTCAGCGCCCAGGTCGAGACCGAAGATCGCTGTCGTGCGGCGGCGAATCGGATGAGCAAGAAAGGTCGTCAGAGTCGCCACCTGATACTCGTCGTCGACGCCGAGAAAGTCGTTCGAATCGAAGTAAGAGGCCGCAAGAAAGGAGCCCCGTCGAGGGAACTCGGTTTCGTCGAGCCGGTCGAGGAGCAGATTCGCTCCGAAACCGCCGACGTCGAAAGTGCCCAGCCCCCTCACCGTCGTGCTGCCCGCCGAGACCTGTCCCGAGCTTGCCGTGAAGCGAACCTCGCCGTAGTTGCCGAACTGCGTGCCGACGGCCACGCCGACCTCGTAGCTCGACACGTCGATGCCACCGAACTCGCCGCTCGGGTCGACGAACTCGTCTCGCGAAGCTTCGAAGTAAGGAGCCACAAATGTGAAGCCGCGATGATCGAAAGGCTGAAAGAACTCTGTGAACAACGAGTTCTCATCTCCGATCGTCAGGTTCGTCCTCCACTCTGCGCCCAGGCTGTTGATCTGGCTCCGACGGTAGTTGGCGATCGCCAGGAAATCCGAGTCGCCTTCGAGATTCGATTCCAGTCGCAAGCCCGTGCGCAGGTAGCCTGGGCCCCAGCTCTTCTCCTTGACGTCGATCACGAGGCGAGTGCCTCCCGTGACCTCCTCGAAACGAAAGTCGACCTGTTCGAACTCGCCAAGCTGGTAGATCCGGCCCAGCGTAGTGCCCAGCTGATCGACGCGAATCAGGTCTCCAGTCCCCAGGCGAATCCGCCGGAGAATCTGCCGCGGATCGACGCGCTCAGCCCCCTCGACGGCCACCTCGGCGATCCGGATCTCTTCGACCTCTCCAAAGCGCTTGCGCACCCCGCCGACCCAGCTCGAGAACGCCTCAGGGGGACTCGCGAACCGCTGAAGCTCCGCAGCCACCTCTTCAGCGGCTTGCCGACCGATTTCGATGGCCTCGGCGACACGATCGAAGCTCGACGCCGAGATGTCGCCGAGGTCCGGAGTGATCAGCAGATCTCCTTCGCCAAGCTCCGCGAGCGACACCGCCACGTTGCGCTTGTTGATCACGCTGAACGTCTGTGCGAGGACGTTGACGAAGGTGCCTCCCTCCTTCGACTGACGGCGCGGCGTTCCAATGTCGACCGCGATGACGCGGTCCCCGGCACCGCTGGCGCAGAGCTCCCGTCCAATGTCGACCGGCAGGTTTCTGGCGATCCCGCCGTCGACGAGCGTCCTACCGTCGAGTTCGACCGGGCGGAAGACCCCGGGGATCGACATGCTGGCGCGCATCGCCTCCGCCAAGGAGCCGCTGCGAAGCACCACCACCGAGCCATCGTCCAAGTCGGCGGCAACGGCCCGATACGGCAAACCGAGGCGATCGAAGTCACGCATGGTGGCGATGTGCGCCGTCAACGACTTCAGCAGAAAACCGAGCTTCTGACCGGCAATGAGGCCGCTCGGCGCCTTGAAGCCACCACGACCGAGACCCAACTCGAGCGGAAAGAGAGGCAGGAAGTCGTCCTGCTTGCGACGAAACGACGTCTGCTTGCGAGCGGGAGAGTCATCGAAAGCGTCTTCCCAGTCCGTCGAGACGAGCTCGGCGGCCATAGCCTCCGGCGACCAACCGGCGGCGTAGAGGCCGCCCACGATCGAGCCCATGCTCGTTCCGACGACGCAGTCGACGGCAACCCCGTTGGCTTCCAAGACTTCGAGTACGCCGACGTGTGCCGCGCCGCGAGCGCCGCCGCCGCTGAGAACGAGGGCGGTCCTCGTTCGCTCGACCGCCGACTGTGCCGACGCGACGCTCTGCAGGCCAGGGATCACTGAGACCAGGGCAGCAAGCAGGCGGACGGCAATCCGAGCAGTCGCCCCTCCCATGGCTCGGCGCGAGCGAACGGTCTCAGGTAACTCCAGCGAAGGCCGATCTCGCAAGCATGAGGGTCTCGTCACGGGCGCAGCGTACAGCATGCTGCGCCCGTCCATCACGCTCCTTGCCGAGGCAGGTCTGACGCAGTGCCCGAGAGTCGCTGCTTGCTGCGTGTTGCCGAAACCAAGCGGACAAGGCTCAGCCGAAGAAGCTCAGCCCAGCCAGCGCACTGTCTCTGACAAGCGCTCCTTCACTGCGGCACGGGG
>JBCCLJ010000188.1:0-13924 GCA_039026915.1 Acidobacteriota bacterium | reverse complement strand
GCCACTCGTACGAGTCGTCTCCGATGTTCGGCGGGCTGGTCGCGTTAGAGGTGCTGGGCGCCCAGCTGCCGAAAAGGCCATCGAGGTCACTAGGGGTTCTGCGAGCTTCGACCCGCTCCACGCTCGCGGGATCAAAGAGCCGCACCGGCACGTCGTCCAGAGTCTGCGCTGCAAGCCCGGGAACTTGCGTCCAATTCAGTACGAGCATCGCCAGGACTGCAGAGATCGGCCCGACCGAACCCGCTTCCGTCAAATCTCGACAGCACTGCACTCGAATGATCCCCCAGGACGCCGAACATCAACATGCTATCACAGCATGAAACAACCAAACGTCGTGCGGAGCTTGATCCTTCGCAAACACAGCGCCCCAAGCAGTAGAACCTTCACTTCTTCTCGGCATTTGCTTGACAGACCTTGCTCACTGAGTAGGATTCGCGCTCGCTCGAGCGGACAGACCTCCTCGGCGACACCTCAGAGAACGTCATGAAGCGCCACGCCAACATCTATACCGAGCAGTTTGCGAGCCCTCGCACGCTGCAGGAAACCTGCGTTCTCGCAGGCGGATGGAACGCATGCTCGATGTTCTCCGCTCCCACGAACGCACTCCGCCTTCGCAACGAGGTGTTGCCCGACTAGACGGTCCCCAGAGAACCGCTCCTACGAAGGCCCACCTCACAGCAGGTGGGCCTTTTTTCGTTTGGACAAAGCAAATCCCTGAAACACGTAAGAGGAAAACACTTCTCTCGATCGCAAAATTACAGACTCGAGTCGCCGGGGCCGGCGGCGCCCGCTCCCCCACGAAGGGTCGGAGCAAGGCGTTCCGCACACGGCTTGTGACAAAGGTGAAGCGAGAGGATCGGTCTTTTAAACCGAACAACCGGATAGCTCAATTGGTAGAGCACGACGCTGAAGACGTCGCGGTCGCGGGTTCGACTCCCGCTCCAAAACCCGCTTGGAAACACCGATCTGCAGGGGAACGCGTCGCGGTCCCCGATCGCGCCTGACGCGACGACGCTGTCGTTGCCGAAAGCACCGCAGCCTCTCGGCCTTGCAGACCTCGACCCGCTTCTCGTCCCGCGAGCGAAGCACCGCCCGCTCTGTCTTCTTCGGAAGACTGACTGGCCTGCCCAGCTCCCAGGACTTGCAGCGCCTCTTGGTCTCCGCCGCAGCGACTGCGGGATCGGTCGGGAGGACGGCCTTGCCCTCTTCGGAAGGCAGACCAACTCCCGGATCGTGCGCCCCCTGCAGATCAACCGCTCTCCCACTCACACCCACGACTCCAACACTTCGGCGCCGCAACGTTGCGACGCCAGCCTCGATCTCGCGGGCATTCCGCCCTGCCAATCACGGCGCGTGCAGCGCACGAGATCGATTCCTTGAGGCGCTGCACATCGACCAGGAGAACCGAATCATGAGACTCAAGAGACTCAAGGTGAGGAGCACCGAGCGCGGTCTCCTGTACCGCGACGGCGTGCTGCAGGAGGTCCTCGGACCCGGCACACGCTGGGTCTTCGACCCGTTCTGGAAGCTGAACCTGGAGATCGTTTCCGTGCGCGAGCCGTGGCTCGAGCACCGCGATCTCGAGATCCTCGTCCGCCAAGGCCTGCTGGCGAAAGCGGACGCGACCGTCATCGAGCTCAATGAAGAGCAGCGGGCGGTCGTGCGGATCAACGGGCGCTTCGAGACGTTGCTGACCCCCGGCCTTCACGCTCTGTGGACCGTGTTTCACGACGTCGACGTCGATCTCTTCGAGGTGACGGAGCCGCTCATCGAAGATGAGAAGCTCCTGCGCCTCGCAAGGCAGGTCGACCTCGACGCCTGGATCTCGCTGCAGACCGTGGCCGAGGGCCAGCGCGGCCTTCTGTTCGTCGATGGTCGCCTCGAGCGAGTTGCCGCTCCGGGCCGTATCGCGACCTGGAGACGGGTCCGGGACGTACGACTCGTCGTGGTCGATGTTCGTGAGCAGATGCTCGACATCGGCGGTCAGGACATCCTCACGGCCGACAGCGTCACGCTGCGCCTCAACGCTGTGGTCAGCTTCCGGGTCACCGATCCGGAGCGTGCCGCGACGCTCGCCGAGGACTGGAGCCAGGTGCTCTACCGCGAGGCTCAGCTGGCCCTGCGGGCAAGCGTCGGTGTGCGAGAGCTCGACCAGGTGCTCGCCCAGAAGGACGAGCTGGCGGACGAGCTGCGTACGCAGGTCGTTCCGAAGGCGCTTTCACTCGGCATCGAAGTGATCTCCGTCGGCGTGCGCGACGTCATCCTCCCGGGTGAGATGAAGGTTCTTCTCAACCGGGTGACCGAGGCGAAGAAGGCCGCAGAGGCCAACCTCGTCACGCGTCGTGAGGAGACGGCGGCGATGCGCTCGCAGGCGAATACCGCGAAGCTAATGGAGAACAACCCGGCGCTGATGCGCCTGCGCGAGCTCGAGGTCCTGGAGAAGGTCGCCAGTAACACGCAGCTGACGGTGCTCCTGGGCGAGGGCGGCCTCGCCGAGAAGGTCTCGAAGCTGATGTAGCGCCATTCGTCCTGAGTCGGTCGCCCCTCCTCTTTCGAGGGGCGACCGGTTCTTGTTTTCTCGGAACACAGTTTCACTCCTGCTCGAAAGGCAGAGGACCCATGCCTGCAACACAGCAAACTAGACCACCCACGCACCGGCCGCCTCGTTTACGAACGGGAGATGCCGTCGGTATCGTCTCTCCATCCTGGGGAGGCCCCGCCGTCTTTCCCCATCGCCTCGAGAGAGGTGTCGAAGAGCTCGAAAGGCTCGGCTTCGAGGTCAAGCTCGGAGAGCACGCCCTGAACGCCGACGGGCACGTCTCCGATACGGCCAGGAACCGGGCCCGCGACATCCACAGGTTCTTCGAAGACCCCGACGTCCGGCTCATCCTGGCGTCGATCGGCGGGGACCACAGCTGCCACCTCCTGCCTCATCTCGACTGGAAGCTGATGCGTCGCCATCCCACTCTGCTGATGGGCTACTCGGACATCTCCGTGCTCAACGTCGCCGTCTGGTCGATGACCGGGCTGGTCACCTGCAACGGCCCGGCGCTGATGACCGACTTCGCCGAGTTCCCGGCACCGCTCGGCTACACGCTGCAGGCCTTCCTCCGCGCGGTCTGCGAGCCGAAGCCGCTGGGTGAGATCGAGCCTGCCCGGGCCTGGACCGAGGAGATCCTCGACTGGGGCACGAAAGCCGATCTCACGCGCCCCCGCGCGATGACCCCGACGCAGGGTTGGGTCGCGCTCAAGCGAGGCGTAGGCGTTGGCACGCTGATCGGCGGCTGCATCGAGTCTCTGCAGCATCTTCGGGGCACTCCGTACTGGCCGCGCATGGATGGAGCCATCCTGTTCCTGGAAACCTCGGAAGAAGCGCCGACACCGGAGCGCGTCGACGGGATCCTCATGGACTACGAGAACATGGGCGTCCTGCGCGGCCTCTCGGGACTGCTTTTCGGCCGGCCGATGAACTACAGCGACGAGGACCGGCGACGGCTCGCCGAGGTCCTGCTCGAGCGAACCAAAGGGCTGGACTTCCCCATCGTCACCGAGGTCGACTTCGGCCATACCTCGCCTCAGTCCGTCCTCCCGATCGGCTGCCGCGCACAACTCGACGGAAGCAAGACCTCCCTCGAGATCCTCGAGCCGGCGGTCAGCTGATCAGCGAGAGGCCAGGCCGACGCGTCGCGCTCGGAGGCTGGAGAGCACTCTCCAGCCTCCTGGCGCGATGAGCCGCTCCGCGTGGCTGCGGGCGCGGCAGCCAAAGTGCTCCGTGTACCATCGCCGTGCCGAGTCAGACATCACCACAGGAAGATCACCATGACGAACGGGGCAATCGGAAGAGGCGCGGGCATCGGAGCGCGCATCCATGAACTCGATGTCCTTCGGGGCGCTGCCCAGCTGGGGGTCTTCGTCGTTCACTTCGCCGGTGTGGCGTTCTACAAGCTGCCGATCGGAGACTCCCAGCGCGAGCTCTTCGAAGCGCAACTGCACCACCGCGCCGCTCTCTTCGTCTCGGATTTCCTCTTCCAGAACAAAGCCAACACGCTCTTTGCCACGCTCTTCGGCATGGGCTTCTGGATCATGTTGGAGCGGCTCACAGAGCGACAGGCGAACTTCGCCGCTGTCTACGGACGCCGCCTGGGCATGCTGCTCCTGATCGGATTGGCCAACTGGTTCCTGTTCTTTCCGGGCGACGTGCTGCACGAGTACGCGCTGGTAGGTTTTGCTCTTCTCGCGTTGCGCCGCTGGTCTGCTCGCACCATGCTCGGCGTCGGCCTCGTGCTCGCACTCTTCGCCTCGCCGGTCGTCGGCCGGGTGCGAACGATGATCGGCGCTTCGAGCGACTCCTTCAACGCCATTCAGGAACAGGCCTTCGCGGTCGACGACTATTGGACCTGGGTGCAGATGCTGGCCCCGACGATGGTCCAACGAGACTTTCTACACGCCGGCGCTCTGGGCTGGTTCCTCTACATCCTCGGTCGCTTTCTGATCGGCGCCTGGGTGATGCGCGAGCGCTGGATCGAACGGGCCCGCGACCACTTGACGACTCTCCGACGACTCGTCTGGATCGTGCTGCCGGTGGGCGCCGCGGCCGAGCTCTGGTCGCTTCTGATCTTCAAAGGAGTCCTGCCGGGTGGTGAACTCCTCGACGGCGTTCTGCACGCGATCGGCGCGCCGCTGATGGCGCTCGGTTACGCGCTCCTTCTCCTTCGCCTCTGCCAATCGCCGACGTGGAGGCGCGTGGCGCTGTGGTTCGCGCCCGTCGGTCGGGTCGCCCTGACGGCCTACGTGCTTCACGGAATGGTCTTCACGTTCGTGGCGATGCAGTTCGGCCTCGGTTGGTTGGGCCTCGCGGGGCCCGCAGCCGGGCTCGCCCTGGCCATCGCGCTGTACGCACTGATGACCCTGATGGCACAGCAGTGGCTGGCAAGGTTCCGCTACGGCCCGCTCGAGTACCTGTGGCGTTGGGCGACCTACGGACGCCGGCCCGTCTTTCGCAAGGCCGCAGCCACCGAGTCTCCGGCGACGTAGGCCGACCCGGTCCTTTCGGCCGGTGCCTCCGACGCAGCGATGCGTCGCCGAAGCAGCCGTCGCCACGAAGCACGAGGATCTTTGCCGCCCAAGCCGTGAGCCGCAGGCGCCGTTCCTCGGGTCGCCGAAGGCAGGCGCCCAGCGCCTCGACCGCGGCCCGAGTTGCGTTAGTCTGAACCTTCCAATCAGGAGGCTCTTCATGACCCGTCTCGTCGCTCTCGCGGGCAGCGCTCGCAGGGACTCACTCAACAAGACACTCGCCCGCTGGGCCGGCCGCTTCGCCGAAAGCCTCGGCGCGCAGGTGACCGTCGTCGATCTGGCGAACTTCGAGGTTCCGCTCTACAACGGAGATCTCGAGCAGGACTCGGGCATTCCGGAGAACGCGAGCCAGCTCCGAGGAATTCTGCAGGGTGCCGACGGCCTGATCATCGCCTCGCCCGAGTACAACGGCTCGCTGACGCCACTCCTCAAGAACGTCATCGATTGGACGTCGCGTCCCGAGGGGGACACGCCGGGCCTCGCTGCCTGGCGCGGCAAGACCGCAGCGATTCTGGCGGCCTCTCCGGGCGGGCTCGGAGGGCTGCGCGGACTGGCACACCTGCGCGACATCCTCAGCGGCATCGGCGTCTTCGTGCTGCCGACCCAGTGTGCGGTCTCCCAGGCTCACAAAGCCTTCGACGTTGGCGGCGACCTCACCGACGAGCGCATTCGCGGCCTTCTCGAAGTTGCGATTCGCGAACTCGTCGCAACGACCGGTGCGCTGAAGGCCTGATGGCGGAGCTGCTCGACTGCGTCGAACTCGTTTCGGGCGACGGACCGGCCCATGGCTGTGTCGTCTGGCTTCACGGACTCGGCGCTTCCGGACACGACTTTCCTCCCGTCGTGCCGTACCTGGAAACGCCCGGTCTGCGCTTCGTCTTTCCGCACGCTCCGGAGCGGCCGGTGACGATCAACGCCGGCTTCGTCATGCCCGCTTGGTACGACATCACGGCGATCGGACCCGGAGGCACCAACGAGCAGCACGTCGCCGAGACGGCTGCGAGCATCGAGGCGATACTGGCGCGCGAAGAGGAGCAGTTCGGTGCCGACAAAGTCGTGCTGGCAGGCTTCAGCCAGGGCGGCGCGATCGCTCTTCACGTCGGGCTGCGTCACGCCCAGCGCCTCGCCGGTGTGTTGGTGCTCAGTGCCTACGAGATGTTCCCGGAGCGACGCGAAGAGGAGGCCCACGAAGCGAACCGAGAGACGCCGGTCTTTTTCTGCCACGGCGCGAACGACGAGGTCGTTCCGTGCGAGCGCGGTGCGGCGGCCTACGAAGGCGTCACGCAAGCGGGCTGGCCGACGATGTGGGCCGACTATCCGATGGGCCACGAGGTCTGCCTCCCGGAGATTCAGGACATCGGCACCTGGCTGCGCGACCGCCTGCCCTCTTCTTGATTCCCTCTCTTCGAACGATCACCCTCAGGAGAAACCCATGACACAACGACCCTTCGGCGCCGCCCGCGTCGCCGCCGCGATCGCGATGGGCGCGCTGGCTCTTGCGGCAGCGTCCGCAGCTCAGGACGACCTCGGACCGACGACCGTCCTTCATGCCGGCAAGCTCTTCGACAGCAAGACCGGCGAGATCGCCGAGAAACAGACGATCACCGTCCAGGGTGGCGTCATTCAGTCGATCGAGGACGGCTATCGCCGGGCCGGGCGCGACGAGACGCTGATCGATCTGTCGGACCAGACCGTGCTCCCGGGCCTCATGGACATGCATGTGCACCTGCTCGGCGAGCAGAGTCCGAACTCGACGGTCGAGCGTTTCACCTCGACCGACGCCGACATGACGATCAACGGCGTCGTCTTCGCCAACAAGACGCTGCGCGCGGGCTTCACCACGGTGCGGGACGTCGGCGGCGAAGCGAGTTCGATCGTTGCCCTGCGCAGCGCCATCAACCGCGGCAAGATCCCCGGACCGCGCATCTTCGCCGCCACGACGCCGCTGGCGAGCACCGGCGGCCATGGCGACGGCAGCAACGGACGGCCCAAGGGCACGCGCGGCAACTTCGGCCCGGCCGAGGGCGTCGTCAACAGCGTCGCCGATGCGCGCAAGGCGGTGCGCCGGCGCTATCAAGAAGGCGCCGACCTCATCAAGATCACCGCGACCGGCGGGGTCTTGAGCCTCGCCAAGAACGGACAGAACCCACAGTTCACCGAAGAAGAGATCCGCGCGATCGTCGACACCGCGAGCGACTACGGCTTCATGGTCGCGGCGCACGCGCACGGCACGGAAGGCATCAAACGAGCCATCCGCGGCGGCGTGACGACGATCGAGCACGGAACCTACATGGACGACGAGGCCATGCAGCTGATGAAAGAGTACGGCACGGTCTGGGTGCCGACGATCTCGGCGGGTGAGTTCGTCGCCGACAAAGCCAAGATCGACGGATACTTCCCGGACATCATCCGCCCCAAGGCCGCGGCCATCGGACCGGTCATCAAATCGACGTTCGAAAGAGCCGTGAAGGCCGGGGTCGACATCGCCTTCGGAACCGACTGTGGCGTCTGTCCGCACGGGTCGAACGCCAAGGAGTTCGGCCTCATGGTGGAGGCCGGGATGCCGGCTGCCCAGGCTCTGCAGAGCGCGACGATGCGCACCGCCAAGCTGCTCGGCCTCGACGATCGGCTCGGTAGCATCGAAGCCGGCAAGATCGCCGACATCGTCGCTGTGGACGGCGATCCGATGCGCAACATGGGCGTCATGGAGGACGTCGTTTTCGTGATGAAAGACGGCATCGTTCATCGCAACGACGACGAATGAACGACAGGGTTCGCTTCTCGCGACGCCAATTTGACCTACCGTTCGGTAGAAACTAGTCTGTCGTACACTTTCTGCCACCGAGCCAACCTCCCCGACCCCGCCCGCTGGTCCGCAGCCAGGCCGGGTCCCAGCTCGCTGGAAACAGCTCAATTCGGAACGCCAGGAGACCTCATGAACTTCGACTTCTCCGACGCCCAAAAGGCGCTCAAACAGCAGACCCGAGACTTCCTCAAGGCGGCCTGTGACATTACGGTGCCGCGACGCATTCTCGAAGGCGACGAGCCCTACGACGAGGGCGTCTGGAACGGCCTCAAGAGCATGGAATCACAGGGAATCGCGATTCCTGAAGATTACGGTGGCATCGGCTTCGGCTATCTCGAGCTGTGCGTCGTGGCCGAGGAGCTCGGCCGCGCTCTGGCGCCGACACCCTTCTCCTCTTCGGTCTACCTCGCCACCGAGGCTCTCCTTCTCGCGGGCAGCGACGATCAGAAGTCGTCCCATCTCCCCAAGCTCGCTCAGGGCGAGACGATCGGCACCTACGCCTTGAGCGAAGGCACCGGTCTCGTCACGCAGGCCAATCTGGCGACGACCTTCGAAGGCGGCAAGCTCACCGGCACGAAGAACCCGGTGCCCGACGGCGACGTCGCCGACTTCGCGATCGTGCTCGCCAAGACCGGCGACGGCGCCTCGCTCGTCGTCGTCGATCTGCACGGTGACGGCGTGGCCCGCGAAACCGTCGAGACGCTCGACCCGTCGCGGTCGCACGCCAAGATCACCTTCGACGGCGCCGCAGCGGAGCTCGTCGGCGGCGAGGGCGATGGGTGGGCGACCCAGCAACGCCTCTTCGACCGTGCCGCGGTGCTCTTCTCCATGGAGCAGCTCGGCGGCGCCGACGCCTGCCTGGCCATGGCCGTCGACTACGCCAAGGGCCGCTACGCCTTCGGCCGGCCGATCGGCTCCTTCCAGGCGATCAAGCACAAGCTCGCCGACATCTACATCAAGAACGAGCTCGCGCGCGCCAACTGCTACTACGGCGCGTGGGCCCTTTCCACGGACGCCGACGAGCTGCCGACCGCAGCCGCAGCGGCTCGCGTCGCCGCCGTGCAGGCCTATCACTTCGCCTCGAAGGAGAACATCCAAACGCACGGCGGCATCGGATTCACTTGGGAGTCTGATTGCCACCTCTTCTACCGGCGCGCCAAGCTGCTGTCGCTCAACCTCGGCTCGCTGAGAGTTTGGAAGGACCGCCTCGTCACCACCCTCGAAGAGAACGCAGCTTAAGGAGACGAACGCCATGGATTTCAACGACACTCCCGAACAGTCCGAATTCCGCGCCGAGGTCCGTTCCTGGCTCGACGCCAACGCCAAGAAGAAGCAGCCCGGCGAGCGGGCGATCAACCGTCGACTGATCTCCGAGAAGGGTCTCGAGGTCGCCCGCGAGTGGCAGATCAAGAAGGCGGACGCCGGCTACGCCTGCATGACCTTCCCCAAGGAGTACGGCGGCCAGGCCGCGCCGATCATCAACCAGGTGATCTACGAGCAGGAGGAGTCGAAGTACAACGTGCCGACGGGCTTCTTCTCCATCGGCCTCGGCATGTGCGCCCCGACGCTCATCGAGTACGCCACCGAGGAGCAGAAGCAGCGCTTCGTGCCGCCGATGGTGCGCGGTGAAGAGGTCTGGTGCCAGCTCTTCTCCGAGCCCGGTGCCGGCTCCGACCTCGCAGGCCTGCGCACGAGCGCCAAGCGCGACGGCGACGACTGGGTGATCAACGGACAGAAGGTCTGGACGTCCGGAGCGCACTACTCCGACTACGGCATTCTGGTCACCCGTCACGACACCGAGCTCGCCAAGCACAAGGGCCTGACCTTCTTCTTCCTCGACATGCGCTCCGAGGGCGTCGAGGTCCGGCCGATCAAGCAGATCTCGGGCGCTTCGGACTTCAACGAGGTCTACTTCACCAACGTTCGGATCCCCGATTCGCAGCGCCTCGGTGAAGTCGGCTCCGGCTGGACGGTCTCTCTGACGACGCTCATGAACGAGCGCCTCGCCGTCGGTGGCGCGCCGCCGCCGGACGCAACCGATCTGCTCGATCACGCTCGTAAGGTGCATCTCGAGAACGGCCCGGCGATCGCCGACAGCGCCGTGCGCGACCGCATCGCCGACTGGTACGTCGAGCAGCAGGGTCTCAAGCACATTCGCTCCCGCAGCCTCACCGCGCTCTCGCGCGGCGAGACACCGGGCCCCGAGGCGTCCATCGCCAAGGTGGTTTCGGCGAACAAGCTGCAGGAGGTGAGCAGCTTCGGCACGGACCTGCTCGACGTTGCCGGCCAGATCATCGATCCGGAGCAGGCGGTCTCGGACGCGATCTTTCAGGCGGGTTTCTACTACGCCCCGGGGCTCCGGATCGCGGGCGGTACCGACGAGATCCTCCGCAACATCATCGCCGAGCGCGTGCTGCGCCTGCCGGGCGACATCCGCGTCGATCGGGACCGTCCCTTCAAGGACATTCCCAGCGGCACGAGCTGACCCGAGTCAGCAACCGCTCGTGACGGAAAGGCCGTCTCTTCTCTTGGAAGGGGCGGCCTTTTCTTCTTGGCCCGGGCTTCGGAGGCTCTCCGAACGACCGGGGCCGAAGGCCTCAGACCGTCAGGCGTTCTCCGAACTGCCGCGGCGCCAGGAAATCGTCGGGCTCGAAGGAGGAAGCTCGCAGCGCCGTCGCCAGCTCGTCGAGCGGGGCCTCGACCGCCTCGTCCGTGAGCTGGAACGTGCCGTAGTGCATTCCAACGCTTCGGCGGGATCGCAGCTGGCCGTGCGCCCGGAGCGCCTCCGCAGGATCCATGTGTACCGGTCCCATGAACCAACGAGGCTCGTAGGCACCGATGGGCAGGAGGGCCAGACGCATCGGGCCGAAGAGCTCGAGCAGCCGGTCGAAGAGCGTCTCGCTGTAGCCGGTGTCGCCGGCGAAGTAGACAGGTCCCTCGGCCGACTGCAAGACGAATCCTCCCCACGCCGTCCGGTTGCGGTCGAAGGCACCGCGCCCCGAGAAGTGCTGAGCCGGAACGAAGGTCAGCCGCCCCAATGGCTCGGTTCCGGAGAGGACTGGCCCGAGGGAAACCGTCTCTTCCGAGCCCCGGAGCTTCGGAGCCTCCACATCCTCGGCGGCCAGGAGATCGACGTGCTGCCACCAGCTGAGTTCGACGACTCGGGAAATCCCGAAGCTCTTCAAGCGCCGGGCGTTGCCCGCTCCGGTCACGATGAGGGGCTCGTGGGCTTTCCCGAGAGCCTGCAGAGACGCTCGATCGCAGTGGTCGTAGTGATCGTGGCTCAACAGGACGAGGTCGATGCGAGGGAGGTCCTCGAGCGCCACTCCTGGAGCACGACACCGCTTGGGTCCCGCCACCGACACCGGACTGCATCGCTGCGAGAAGATCGGATCCGTCAAGACGTTGGCGCCACCCAGCTCGAGAAGGACGGTCGAGTGGTTGATCAGCGTCACCGGGCCGAGGTGCCACGGGCCGAGCCCGGTCGGCGAGGACGAGACATCGGAGGGCGATGCCTGGATCCACTTTGGCCAACTTGCCGGCCGACGCGTCGCCATCCAGCGGACGACGTCGCGCAGGCCGTGCTCGCGCGCTGCACCGAGCCAGCGAGGGTCGTCGGGACTCTCCGGCCGCCGAGCACCGCTCGGTCCCAAACCGGCGTCGATCCGTAGGCGACCCGCCACTAGGCAAGCCCCTCGGAGGTAGCATTGATGGACATGAAGAACGAACCTAACACCCACTCGGGGCGGCGCCCCTCGACGTCGATCGTGCTGTTACTGACCTTCGTTCTGCACGGCGCCGCTCTCGGCGCTCAAGAAGCTCCCGCAGTGGCCGCAGCGGAGACGGCAGCCTCTGCCGAAGCCCGCGCCGCCTACGCCGAAGGGCGCACTCTGTGGAGCACCCGCAAGGCTTCCGACCTCCAGGCGAGCCTGATTCCTCTGCAGCGGGCCGTCGAACTGGCGCCCGAATGGGCCACGGCGCACTCAGGGTTGGCCGACAGCCTGGCGCTGCTCGGTCTCTACGGCGCGCGCCCCGCGAACGAGACGCTGCCCCTCGCCGGCGCCGCGGCTCGGCGGGCCCTCGAGCTCGACGCCGCTCTCGGCCAGGCGCACGCCTCTCTCGGCTTGACGCAATACCTCTACGAGCACGACTACGACAATGCCGAGCGATCCTTCCGCAAGGCGCTCGAGCTGGATCCGGGCCTCGCCTCCGCTCGTCACTGGATGGCGATGATGTTCAGCGCTCAGGAGCGACACGGCGAGGCGCTGGAGCTGATCGACACCGCCGTCGAGCAGGCGCCCTCCTCGGCGCTGCTCTGCAACAAGCGCGGCACGATCCTCCGCAACGCCGACCTCCTCACCCGAGCCCGAACTCAACTGGCCGACTGTCGGGAGCGTCACGGACCCTCGTCACTCAACCTGCGTGAGACCGCGTCGATCGACCTGTTGGAGAAGCGTTGGGCGGATGCGCGCAATCGGCTTCTCCAAGCGCAGCAGATGGCACCGACCGACGGCCGCACGCTGGCCCTCCTCGGCTACACCGCAATCCGGGCCGGCGAAGACGACCTCGCCGAGGAGGTGCGCGAAACGCTCGGCGAGCTCAGCGCCGAACGCTACCTTCCCGTGTCGACGTTGCTCGGTCTGTACGTTGGAGCAGGAGAGGTCGATCGGGCCTTTCGCACCCTCCGCGAAGCGCTCGAGAACCGCGAGGCAGGGATCGTCTACATCGCCACTCGGCCGGAGCTTCTGCCGCTCCGAGGCGACCCCCGCTTTCAGACGGCGCTGGACTCGTTGGGCCTGGGACGCAAGTAGTGGAAAATCCGTAAGATACGGATCTCCGAGGTCTCGCATGGCATCCAAGAGAACCGCTCTTCTTCTCGCAACTCTCGTCGTCCTGGTCTCCTGCTCGCAGGTGCTCGTCGACCGCGTTGCGCGCACTCAGTCGCTGCCCGTCGAGCCGCCGGCTCTTGCTGAGCAGGTGCGTTCCTTGCTGCGCCTCGGACCCGCCGGAGAGGCGCAGCTTCGCCTCGAGGAAGCAGCAGCGGACTTGGAGCCGCTGCCGTGGTCTCTGCGCGCTGCCGCTGCGCTGGACGCCGGGTCCCTTCCCCCGGAAGGCTCGGAGCCCGCGAGCCCGACGCTCGACCGTCGAATCCAGCAAGCGGCCGAGCGCGTCGACGCCGGCGCCGTACTGCACCTCTTCGATCGCCTCGGACGGCCGATCGGCTTCGTCGACGAGGACGGAACGCCTCAATGGTCCGAGGGCCTCGAGAGCCTCGATCTGAGCGGCAGCGATCTCACCGCGCCAGAAAGAGCCCGGGGCTTGCGTCTGTCGATCGATGCCGAGCTGACGCGGCGTCTCGGTCGCAAGCTGCAGGGCGTTCAGGCGAGCGTCGTCGTTCTCGACGCGCGCGACGGCACGGTCCTCTTCGCGGGCTCCGACCGCCGGTCTCGACGAAGGCGCCCCGGCGCGACGCTGTACGAGCAACTCGAACCTGCGTCGATCGCAAAGATGATCACCACGACGGCGGGGCTGCGCGCTGGTCTCGACGTCGACTCGGACCTGCACAGCTACCGCTGCAGAGGCAGCACGATGCTCGGCGGCTCGCCTCTCTACTGCACCGCCATCAAGGGACGTCTCGGCGGTTTGGCGCGGGCGCTCGCCACGTCCTGCAACTCGGCGTTTGCCGACCTCGGAAGCCAGCTGGGGCGCGAAGCGGTCATCGCCGAGTACGAGCTCTACGGCTTCGGCCGCCGGCCCTCCGAAGGCCCGGCCGCCTACGGTTGGGCCCGCCCGCTGGTGACGGCGCGCGAGCTGGGCGACCTCTCCATCGGGCTCAATCAGACCGAGATGACGCCCCTCCACGGAGCCGTGATCGCACGGTCGTGGATCGACGGGCTGCTCCTTCCTCCGACGCTTCACCTCGCCGCCGACAGCCCTCTGGGCAACGCTCCGCGCCGCGACGTGCTCACCGATCCGGTGCGCGAGGGCTCGCCCGAGTCGCGGCGGGTGATCGACGAGGAGTGGCTGCCGCTCCTTCACCGCTCG
>JBCCLJ010000187.1:0-14026 GCA_039026915.1 Acidobacteriota bacterium | reverse complement strand
TTCGCCTTGGCGCAGGTCCGCTGTGCGGACCGGAGCATCGAACGACTGAATTTGATGTGGCATCCGCCACATCAAATTCAGTACGGCATGTCTTCGTCCGTCAGCCCGAAGTGGTGTCCCAGCTCGTGGACCACCGTGTCGCGCACCTCGGCGACGACGTCCTCGCGCGACGCGCAGATCGCCAGGATGCTCCGGCGGTAGATCGCGACGCGGTCGGGAAGAGCACTGTACTCGGCGCCGCGCTCCGGCTGTGGGACTCCCTGGTAGAGGCCGAGCAGCTCCAGACCCTCGTGCGGGGCGAGCCCGACGTCCTCGAGATCGTCGACGGTCGGTTCCTCTTCGACGACCACCACGACGTTGTCGAGCAGCTCGGCGAACTGCTGCGGCAGCGCGTCGAGCGCGCGCGCGACGAGGGTCTCGAACTCACTGAGGTCGACGTCGATCATGGCCTTGCCAGGCGCGCCTACTCCCAGGTCGTGGGCGGCGACGTGAACTGCAGTGTCTGCGCGAAAAAGAGACTGTTGAGCACGAGTCTCGATGGGCCCCACCAGATCGCACGGAAGGCCGGATTGTCGACGATCTGGATCCAGCCGCCGCCTCCGTAGCGGCCCGCAGCGATCGCGACGGTTCCGGCGATCGCGTCGATCTTGTTCTGGGTTGCGTAGCCGGAGAGCCGCGGCGCGTCGGTGTAGAAGGCGACGTCGAGGTAGGGGTTGGCGCTCTCCGAGAGCACTCGCGTCGAGGTGCGGAAGACCGGGAGCTTGGCGGAGTGGTAACCCCAGGCGAGCGGATGGGTGAGGTCCATCTCGATCTCGAAGATGGCGCCGCTGACGAGCTGCTTGGCGCGGTCGGAGCGGTAGTCCCCATAGACGGGCCGCTCCTCCGAGCCTGCCACTTCGGTCTCGGTCGCTGCATCTTCTCGTCGCCGGACGCCCGAATCGATCCAGTGGGCCCCTCCCTGAGTGCCGACGAGGAAGCCGCCCTCTCTCATGAAGCCCTCGAGCTTGTCGCGGAGCGCATCGGAGACGGAGTAGCTGCCGTCCGGCATGAAGATATGGGTGTATTCGCTGAGATCTGCGCTCGTCAGAGACGAGAAGTTCACCAGGCTCACGGGAATCTCGAAGCGTCGATCGAGAAGGTGCCAGATCTCGCCGGCGGCGTAGGAGCGTGTCGGCCGATCGACGACCAGGAGGACGCTCGGGCGCTCGATCGGCTGGGTCTGGTTGCTGCCGAGGTCAGGACCGCTCGGCGTCCAACCGGTCGTCAGCAGAGCGGGCTGGACGTCGGTGCCGGCAATCGCCTGGGCCAGCGCTTCTTCGACACCGCTTCCCGCGCGTCGCGGCAGGAGCACGGTGCCCGCGCCGAAGTCGCGAGAGCCGGTCGTCGTCTCGGCGGTCAGCGGTCTCGTGGCGACGCGCGCCTCGACGCCCTGCTCGAGCAGGCGACCGAGAACCTTGGCAGCGTCCGAGTCCGTCCAGTCGAGGGCGTAGGCGATACCGTCCCCGTCGGGCATCTCGCTCGCGCTTCCTTCGCCCCCCTCGGCCTTCTCGCTCGTGGTGAGGCTGGAGAGCCCTGCAGCGTCCAAGGACCGGTAGTCGAGTCCGAAGGCCATCGGCAGGTTCCAGGTGGAGACGTCGTAGAAGGTCGAGTCGGTGAACTCGGTGAGTCGGTCGAAGAGCGAGCGAATCAGCACGTACTGTGGCTGAGAGGTGGGCACGACGATGGACGTGGCCGAGTCGATGCCGTCTCCACTGGCCGTGAACGAATCGATCTGGTGGGCGGCAAGCACGTCGAGAAAGCCGCGGAGACGGCCGCGGTCGCCGTGGGCTTCGACGAGGAAGCCACGGATCCGGTCCGCTTCGGCGTCCGCGCGTGCCTTGCGGAAGAAGTCGCGCTGGTGCTCCATCAGCTGCAGGCGATTGGCGTCGGCTCCGGCCAGGGTGGAGAGCGCCGCGCGGAACTGATTCTCGATGGTGAAGGGAAAGGTCAGCACGTCGTTCAGGCGACGCTGCGCGTGTCCGCGCGAGCTCGCCTGTTCGAAGAGGATGCCGACGCTGCCGTGAAGGTCCGGGTAGGTCGACCCTTTGCCGGGGTAGAAGTCGTCGAAGCCCTCTTGCGTGTAATAGAGACGGTCGGCTTCGTCGAAGGCCGCGGCATGGAACTCAGCCATGGCGTTCGTCAGCTCTACGTTGCGCTCGGGAATGCGAGGGTTCTTGCGCGAGGGCACGCCGGGCTGGAAGAAGAAGGTCGAGCCCGTGCCCATCTCGTGATGGTCAGTGAGCACGTTGGGGCGCCAGCGGTGGAAAGTGCGCAGACGGTTGCGGCTCTCCGGGTGCTGGGCCAGGAGCCAGTCTCGATTGAGGTCGAAGAAGTAGTGGTTCGTGCGCCCCCCGGGCCACGGTTCCCGGTACTCGCGATGCTGGGTATCGGGCGTCACGCGATGGCCGCGGTTCGTGTTGGCCCAGTGGGCGAAGCGACCGATGCCGTCGGGATTCATGCTCGGGTCGATGAGGATGACGGTGCGCTCGAGCAGGCCTTCGACCTCGTCGCTCCGCGCCGCGGCCAGATGGTAGAGGAGCAGCGGCACGGCGTTGGCACCACTCGGCTCGTTGCCGTGAATGCTGAAGCCCTGCAGCACGACGAGTGGCATCGATTCGAGAGGCTCGTCGAGCGCGCCGTCCGCGGAGACCGCGAGGTGGGCCAAACGGAGGCGTTCGAGCCCCGCATGGTTGGCCGGCGAGGTTACGGTGAGCAGCGGCTGTGGGCGTCGCTCGTGGCTGCGTCCCTGAATCTCGACGGTGACTCGGTCGGACGCCGCCGCGACGGCCCGCGCGTACTCGACGAGCTGATCCGGTCGAATGTGCCACTCACCGGGCTCGAAGCCCAGCACGTCTGCGGGCTTCGGTATCGCGTCGTCGTAGAGGACGCCATCGGGAAGGTAGTCGCTCAGCGTCAGCAGCGGAGCTGAGGCTGTGAGCGGTGCTCCGAAAGCGACGAGAGTGATCAGGAGCGCGAGGCTGACGCAGACGGTTCGATTCATGACGAGGTTCCTATGGAGCGCTCGGACGGCGGCATTTCGGAGATCGGTCGAGGGATGAGGGGCGATCGTAGCGCAGGCCCTTTCGGCGCACGGAGACGGCCCGTGGAGGAGGCTCGAGAAACGTCTTTCTCGGTTCAAAAGCTCAAGGGGTTCTTGCTAAGATTCTCCAAAGTCTAGTGAACTGGTCGTCGACCGTCGGCAGCCCGTGGGACCCCGGAAGTGGGCACTGCGGAGCGAGTCACATCGGTTGATCTTCCCGTCGAGGAAGACGACGGACAGCGGCGGGCCGAGGCCCGCGCGGAACGAGCTTCGGGCGACCGTCCCGAAGGAGGTGTACAACCATGACGGATCGCTCCACGGACGTGCTGGTGGACGTTCAGGATCTGACGAAACACTACGGCGAGATTCGAGCCGTCGACGGCATTTCGTTCAGCGTTCGGCGCGGCGACGTGCTGGCTTTTCTCGGCCCGAACGGTGCCGGCAAGACGACGGCGATGAAGATGATCACCGGCTTTCTCGAGCCGGACAGCGGCTCGGTGAGCATCGCAGGGCAGCGCGTCACCCCCGACGAGACGTCGGTCCGGCGCCGGATCGGCTATCTCCCCGAGAATGCTCCGGCCTACGGTGAGATGACGGTCCGTGACTTCCTGTCTTTCATCGCTCGCGTGCGAGAGCTGTCCGAGCCGAAGGGCGCCGTGGACCGATCACTCGCGACGACCTTTCTCGAGAACGTCCAGCATCAGGTGATCGAAACCCTCTCCAAGGGCTTCAAACGTCGGGTGGGCCTCGCGCAAGCGCTGCTGCACGACCCCGACGTGCTGATTCTCGACGAGCCGACCGACGGTCTCGATCCCAATCAGAAGGCGGTCGTGCAGGAGCTCATTTCGAGCCTCTCCGAAGACAAGTCGATCGTCGTCTCGACCCACATCCTCGACGAGGCCGAGCGCTTCTGCGACCGCGTCGTGGTGCTTGCAGACGGTCGCATCCTGGTCGATTCGACGCCGTCCGAGCTCGTCCGGCAGGCGCCGGACCACAACGTCGTTCATCTTCGCTTTCGCGGTGAGGCTCCGGACGGTCTCATCGCACGCCTCATCGAGCAGCCGTGGTGCGAGAACGCCGCGAGCCTCGCCGACGGCAGCCTCGAAGTCCGTCCCCGCGACGGTGAGAACCGTCTGCAGGACGTTCTCGAGCTCGCCGACGGGGCGGCGATCGAGACGATTCGACTGCACGAAGGCCGACTGGACGACCTCTTTCGCAAGATCACCGGTGGGAGGGCCGCCTGATGAAGTTCGACGGTTGGAAACCGATCTTCGAGCGCGAGTTCAGAAGCTACTTCGCTTCCCCACTCGGTTACGTCTTCGTGGTGATCTTCCTGGTCGCGAGCGGCTTTCTGATGGTCTCGCGCGACTTCGGCCGTTTCTTGGAGCTGCGCCAGGCGAGCCTCGATCCGCTGTTCACCTACATTCCGTGGCTCTTTGCCGTGCTCGTGCCCGCGGTCGCCATGCGGCTCTGGGCCGAAGAGCGCAAGAGCGGCACGGTGGAGCTGCTGTTGACCTTGCCGGTGACTCTCGCGGGCGCCTATCTGGGCAAGTTCCTCGCCGGCTGGAGCTTCTTGCTGCTCTCACTGAGCCTCACTTGGCCGGCTCTCTTGCAAGTGGGGCGACTCGGCGACCCGGACTGGGGCGCCGTCGTCTGTGGCTACCTGGCCTGCGGGCTGACGGCCGGGGCCTTGCTCGCCGTCGGCATGCTGTTCTCGGCCGCGAGCAAGAACCAGGTCGTGGCGTTCATTCTGGCGACGGCCGCCTGCACGCTCTTTCTGCTGGCGGGCCTGCCGCAGGCGCAGGAGGCGGTCGGCGGTTGGTTGGGCGGTTACGTCGAGCGGCTGGTGCAAGCGGTCAGCCTGCTCGATCACTTCGAGACGATGACACGCGGCCTGCTCGACTTGCGGAGCGTCGGCTTCTTCGTGGTGTTCACCGTAGCCTGGCTCTTCGGCGGCATGGTTGTGCTGCAGCAGACCAAGGCGAGCTGAGGAGGCTGATGATGAAGACCTGGAATCAGCGACTGCTGACCCTCGCGCTCCTCGCCGTGATCCTGCTGACCTCGGCGCACCTCGTCGATCGGTACCTCGGTTCACTGAAGGTCGACCTGACCGAGCAGAATCTCTACTCGCTGACGCCAGGAACGAAGGAGATCCTGGCGCGCATGTCCGAAGAAGGGGTGAAGCCGGTCGACGTGAAGCTCTTCTTCTCCGAGACGACGGGCAAGACACTGCCCAAGTTCGTCAAAGACTTCATCGGCTACGAGCGCTACCTGCGCAGTCTGCTCGGAGAGTTCGAGCGCGCGGCGGGCGGCAAGCTCAACGTCGAGTTCATCGATCCGGTCACCGACTCGGACGAAGCCCAGGAGGCCGCGGACTACGGCCTCGACGGCAAGATGATCAATCAGGAGGGAGATCTCTTCTACTTCGGCCTGTCCTTCGAGACGCAGACGGGGAGTCGGGAGGCGATCGAGTTTCTGTGGCCGAACGAGCAGGAGAACATCGAGTACGAGATCTCGAAGACGCTCTACCGTCTCCTCTGGCCCCAGGCAGGGAAGATCGGAGTGCTCTCGAGCCTCGAGGTCTTCGGCTCGGCTCAGGACCCCTTCATGGCGCAGATGCTTGCCGCACAGGGGCAGCAACCGACACCTCAATGGGTCTCGATGCAGCTGCTGCAGGAGCTGTACACGGTCGAGCAGATTGACGCTGCGGCCGACACGATCGACCCCGAGGCCTACGACCTGGTGGTCGTGATTCACCCGAAGGACCTTCCACCCAAGACGCTGGGCGCACTCGATGAGTGGGTGGTTCGTGGCGGCAATACGATCGTGTTCCTCGATCCGTACTCGATCGCCGATCCGCCGCCTCAGGATCCTCGACAGCAGATGGCGGCGCTCCAGTACCGGCCGGCTTCCAACGTGGCGCCGCTCCTGGCTGCCTGGGGGCTGGAGCTCGTCGAAGACGCCTTTGCCGTCGACCTCGAGCTCGCGGCTCGTCGCCCCGTGTCACTCGCCGGCGGCGCCGAGTCGATCCTGATCGATCTCGCGATCGGCAGTGAGGATGCCGAGCGCGTGGTCAGCACGGATCACCCGATCATGCAGGGGCTTGGCGATCTGCGACTGCTCCTTGCCGGCGTTCTGCGAACGACCGCAGACGCTTCGGAGGATGTGATGCGCTCGCCGATGGTGCAGACGACGGACTCGGGGGGTGTGCTCACCATCCGGCCGGGCTTCGGTGGCGACGGTTTGAGCTACATGGACTTCAACACGCCGGCGAAACTGCGCGACGCCTACGCCCCGGCGCCCGAGCCTGTTGCCATCTCGTATCTGCTGACCGGTCGCCTGCCGTCGGCGTATCCCGACGGGCTCGAGTACCCGGACCGAGAGGCTGAACGTCCGCCAGGCCTGCCTCCAGGAGTACAGCTCCCACCCCCCGCCGATGCGGTCATGCTGCGTCGTGAGCCGGTGCCCGAGGAAGAGCGCGGCGAGGGTGCGGTCCTCGTCTTTGCCGACGTCGACTTCATCACCGACCAGCTCGCCTTCATTCAGAACCCTCTGGGCATCGTGCAGGCGGCGAACGACAACCACCGCGTTTTCCTCAACAGCGTCGACTTCCTTCTCGGCTCGGAGGAGTTGATGAAGGTGCGCGCAAAGAAAGGGCTCAACCGGCCCTTCACCCTCTTCGATGAGATCGAGGAACAGGCCGAGGTCGACACCCTCGAGCGGGAGCGTCAGATTCGCGCGGAGATCGAGTCCTTCCAGCAGGAGCTGCGCGACAAGCAGGGCGCGATCACGACGCGGAACGCGGCTCTCTTCGAGAAGCAGGTGCAGGACGACATCGACGCCTTGAATGAGCGCATCGCCCAGGGGAATCGCGAGCTGCGCGAGATCCGCAAGGACCGTCGCCAGGCGCTCGAGCGTCAGGAGAGCGGCGTGCGCTTCGCCGTGATGGGTTGGATGCCGCTTGTCGTCCTGGCGATCGGGCTCTGGACCCTGCGCCGGAATCGGAACAAGGAGTCGTCGTGAAGTCGAATCGAAACCTCATCGTCGCGGCCGTCGCGCTGACCGCCCTGTCGGTCCTGACCTACTGGAACGACGTTCGTCGTGTCGATCGCTTTCAGCGGGGCCAGAAGCTGGTCTCGAACCTCAACCCCGACGAGATCTCTCGCATCGAGGTCGCTTCGTCGCAGGGGCGCGTCAGTCTGGCGCGAACCGCCGACGGCTACCAGATCGAAGAAGAGAACGGATACCGGGCGAAGAACGAGACGGTGAATCGTCTGGTGCGCGATCTGCTCGATCTCTCGCTGGCTCGCGAAGCGGGCTCCGGAGAAGCCGCTGCCGCCGAGCTGGGCATCGAACCGCTGGCCGAAGACGGCGTCGAAGTCGTGCTCCTCGGCGCGACAGGCCAGGAGATGATCCGGCTGCGCGTTGGTGGCGAGACCGAGGATGGCACCGCTCGCTACGTCGCTCTGCTGGACGAATCGGGGACGCCTGAGGCTCTCTACGTGACCGAAGCGCAGGTGCGCATCGACGACGCGACGGAGGACTATCTCCGCAAGGAGATCGTCGACGTGTCGGCGAGCAGGGTCGACCGCGCCGAAGGACCCGACTTCGTGCTGGCCAAGGACGAGGCTGGAACGCTCGCTCTGGAAGGCGCGGGCGAGGAAGACGCGGCGAGCACCCAGAAGATCAAGTCCGCGCTGACCCGGTTGCAGTTCGAAGAGGTCTTCGTCGCCGACGATCCTGCCGTCGCGACCCTGGCCTTCGAGCAGGGGTTGCGCCTCGACCTCGACGACCAGAGCGGCTACCTCGTGTCCGTCGCGGAGAGAGACGGTACGACCTTCGTTCGCGTCCAGGGTTTCCTGTCGGTCGACCGTGTTCAGGTCTCCGAAGAGGACACCGAGGAGGAGCTCGAGGTGAAGTCCCAGGTTCTGCGGCGCAACGACGAGATCATCCAGTTCAACGCCTTTCACGGCAGCTGGGTTTACGCGCTGTCCGAAACGTCCGCCGAGCCCTTTGCCCTGCGGCGCCGGGATCTGACCTCGTGAAGCGGCGGATCTTCGCCGCGCTGACGCTCTTGCTGCTTCTCGGTTGTGCCGGGGAGGGGCCGTCGAGCAACCTCGGTGGCGAGGCCGCGGCGGAAGTCGCCGCCTACGTGGTTCGCGGCCGCGTGCTCGAACTCTGGGACGGCGAGCGCCTCGCGATCCGGCACGAGCCGATCGAGGATTTTCGAGGCGTCTCCGGCGATCTCGAGCCGATGGCGGAGATGAGCATGAGGGTCCCCGCCGCCGCGGGCCTGGGGGTCGAGAGCCTCGCCGTCGGTGATGAGATCCGCTTCGAGCTGAGTGTCGATTGGCAGCGCCGGCCGCCGCATCAGATCGAGAGCTTCGAGCCGCTGCCCGAAGGCGAATCGCTTCAGCTGAGTCGGTGATCGGGCTTGGTCGGGAGCTCGTGGAGGATTTTGGCTTGATTTTTTGATTAATCAAAAATAATGTCTCTTGTCATGGAAATTGTCCTTCGTTCCTCTTCGTCCTCCAAACGCCGCCTGCTTCCTTCCGTGCGTCCTCTGCTGTGCGTCGCGGGCCTCAGTCTGCTCGGCGCTGCGCCGAGCCTTGCCATCGACTGCGCCCAGGTCGTTCGGGTGATCGACGCGCAGAGCCAGCCGGTGCCGAACGCCGTCGTCTCCCAAGTCGGAGGGGAGAGCGCGGCGACCGACGAGCAGGGCGAGGTCTGCTGGTCCGAATCCTGGCAGGGGACCGTCCTGGTCAGCGCCGACGGCTGGGCTGCGGCCACGGCGAACATCACTGCGTCCGCCGCCGCCCTGACGGTCGAGCTGGTGCCCGCCTTCGGTGAGGAGCTCGTCGTCAGTGCCACCGGCTCGGCGCAGCGTCTCAAGGATCTGCCGGTTCACATCGAGGCGATCGGTCGCGACGAGATCTTCGCTTCCGCAGCGAGGACCCTCGCCGAGGCGGTCGAGTACACGACCGGCCTGCGCATCGAGAGCAACTGCGCCAACTGCAATACGTCACAGTTGCGCTTGCTGGGGCTCGAGGGCCCGTACTCTCAGATCGTCGTCGACGGCCAGCCAACGGTCTCGTCACTGGCTCTGGTCTACGGCCTCGAGCAGATTCCGGCGCGCATGCTCGATGGCATCGAGGTGCTGAAGGGCAGCGGCTCGGCGATCTACGGCGCCAGCTCCATTGCCGGAACGGTCAATCTCCTACCGCATCAGGCAGACCATCCCCACATCGACCTCGAGCTCGAGTCCAACTCGATCGAAGGCTCGCAGAGTGGGCGGGGAGGGGCCGCCCGTGCGCTCTTCGACTGGGGCACTGGAGACGGCCGTCGGTCGGCGAGCCTGTACGGGCAGCGTGACGACGTACCGGCCGTCGACGTCGACGGCGACGGTTTTTCCGAGGTCACCGACCGTCAGCTGACGGCCTTTGGGAGCCGCGGCAGCCTGCTCGTGCTGGGTGACAGCGGGCAGCTCGTCGGCGACGCCAACTGGACCGACGCAGAGCGCCGCGGCGGCGATCTGGTGAACTTCGACCGCCCGCCCGACGAGACGTTCCTCACGGAAGCGATCTCCACCGAGACGAGGGCAGCGTCGGTCCGATGGCTTCATCGCACGAGCGCTGCGACCGACTACCGCCTGGCCCTCTCTTGGGTCGATATCGAGCGTGACAGCTACTACGGAGCCGGCTTCGACCCGAACGCCTTCGGTCTCAGCGAAGGCACGACCTATGTGCTCAGTGCCCAGGTCGACCACGGCCACGACCGCGGCACGATTTCAGCCGGCGTCCAGGCGGACCGGGACGAGCTCTTCGACGAGCAGTTGGGCTACTCCCGCATCACCGAGCAGCTCAACGAGAGCTGGTCTCTGTACGCTCAGGAGGATCGCAAGATCGGCCGCCGCATGAGCCTGCTCTACGGCGCGCGCCTCGACGATCACTCGGCGATCTCCGGGCAGATCGTCTCGCCGCGGGCTGCGCTGCTCTTTTCTCCGCGCTCGGATCTGACGCTGCGCGCCGCCTACGGTCACGGGTTCCGGCCACCCGCGGTCTTTGACGAAGACCTGCACATCGAGCTCGTCGGAGGCGGCGTGGCGCGTGTGGTGCGGCCGAGCCCGGACCTGGTCGAGGAGAGCTCTCGCTCCGCCCTGCTGAGCGCTGAATGGCGCCCGACTCTCGGCAGGCGAGGGAGCGGTGCCTTCGAGCTCGCGCTCTTCGATACACGGTTGGATGATCTCTTCTTCAACCGCGAGGTCGACGACCCGCGGACTCCTGAGCTCGAGCTGCTGCGGGTGAATCTCGACGGCGCTGACGTGCGCGGCATGGAAGCCTCCGCAACGCTACGGTTCGGCTCCGTTCTGCAGGTCGACGCAGGATTCGTGGCGCAGCGAGCGCGCTTCGACAGCCCCGAGCCCGATTTCGGCTCCCGCAACTTCTGGCGTACCCCGGAGAGCTACGGCAACGCCAGCGTGCGCTGGTCGGCGACGTCGCGCATCGAGGTCTTCGCGGGCGCGCTCTACACGGGCAGCATGGACGCTCCGCACTTCGCCGGCTTCATCGCCGAGGATCGCCTCGAGAGAACCTCACCTTTCCTCACCTTCGACCTCAACGCGCGCTGGAGCGTTCCGCTGGGTGGCGAGCGCGAGCTGTCGATCGTGATGGGTGCCAAGAACCTCACGAACGACTATCAGGAAGACCTCGATCGCGGTCCAGAGCGCGACTCTTCGTACGTCTACGGACCTCGCTTCCCGCGCCAGTGGTTCCTCAGCACGGGGTTACGGTTTTGAGACCTCTCGGGGTGCTCTGCGCGCTCCTGCTGGCTCTGGTCTTCGTTCCCGTAGCGAGCCTCGAGGCACAGGCGCCGGAGAGTGGAGGCGTTTGGGCTGGCCTCGAAATGGAGGATCTCCAGGGTCGCTCCTGGCGGTCGAGCGACCTGCTGGGTCGGGTCGTTCTGCTCGATTTCTGGGCGACCTGGTGCGCTCCCTGCCTCGACGAGTTTCCCAATCTGCGCCGAATTCACCGGGAGCTCGACGGGGTGACGGTCCTCGGTATCAGCGTCGATCGCACGAATCGTTCGGAGCTGCGCAGCTTTCTGCTGCGTCACGAGCTCAGCTGGCCGCAGGTTCCTGCCGCGCAGGGGCTGATGAGTCCTCTGGCCAAGCGCTTCGGGGTGGATGCCGTGCCGCGCACTGTCGTGATCGACGCCAAGGGGCGGCTCGTCGCGGTCGATCTGCGGGGCGAGGCCCTCTACGTCTTGCTGCGCGATCTCAGCCGCGTCCCGTCGACGAAGGGCTAGCTTTCGCCCCGAACGCTCGCCAGGAGCCGTGCTGCGCGGCGCGTGCGCGAGTGTTCGGCGCCCAAGGCTTCGAGGAGGATGCGATGGCCTTCTGTGAGCGTCGCCTCGGCGCCCTCGTCCTTTTGCAGGAAGAGGTGGTGACCGTAGCCGGAGAGCGCCGCGCCGATGCGAAAGCTGGTCTCGGGAAGAGCGGCTCGAAAGACCTCCAGGGACTGGAGATGGAGCGGTTCGGCGCGCTCCAGGTCGCCGGCCTCGTCCAGCGCCTGCGCCAGGGCCGACAGCGTGATCGCGTAGCTGGGGTGTTCGGTCCCGAAGGTGCCCGCCTTGATCTCGAGCGCCTGCTCGAAGAGGTCGACCGACTCGTCCAGACGTTCCTGGTCGCGCAGATTCGACGCCAGGTTGCCCAGGTTGATCGCGACCAGGCCATGCTCCGGACCGTGTAGCTCGCGGTTGCCTGCCAGAGCTCGCCGGTAGTAGTCCTCGGCGGCTTCGTGGTCTCCCATGTCGTCGAGCAACAGGCCGAGGTTGTTGACCGTCGGCATGACCTCGTTGTGGACTTCGCCGAAGAGCTCCGTCTTGCGTTGCAGGGCCTCTTCGAGCGTCGCCTTGGCTTCTTCCTGCTTTCCCGCGTGCACATAGAGCATGCCCAGATTGTTGAGCGTGGCGGCGTACAGTCGCGGGCGATCGGCGCGCTCGAGAACGTCGAGGGTCTCCAGAAAGTAGGCCTCAGCCTGGTCGAGGTCCCCCTTGCTGTGATGCAGACGGGCCAGCTCGTTGAGGTTGGAGGCGACCCTCTCGTGCTGCTCTCCATACAGCTCGCGACGCATGACGAGCGACTCTTCGAGCAGCGGTAGGGCGCGGTCGAGCAAACCGAGCTCTTGGTACGTCGTGCCGAGTACCTCGCGCAGATCGGCACCCACTTCGGGGTTGTCCTCGAAGCTGTTGGCGATGCGCTCGTGTGCACGATCGAGTGCCTCGACGACCGTCACTTCCCGGCCGATGCCGCCCTCCGGCCGCGCCGACGCGAGCAGACGCCGGAGGAAGCGGTTGATCTCGTTGGCCTTCTCGGCCTCGGCGACCGCCACCTTCTCCGCCTCGCGGGCGCGTACGAGCCCGAGGGAGGCGAGGGCGCTGCCGGCGACGAGCGCGGCGCTGATGACGATGGCTGCAGCGACCCCGACGCGGTTGCGCCGGACGAACTTGCGAGCGCGGTAGTCGAGCGACGGCGGTCCTGCAAGGACCGGCTCGTGGGCCAGATGCCGGCGCAGATCCTGCGCCAACTCGCGCACGGAGTCGTAGCGTCGCTCGCGCTCCTTTTCCAGAGACTTCATCACGATCCAGTCGAGATCGCCCTTGAGCGAGCGCGCCAGTTGACGCGCCTCCGTGCGCCGTCGCCTGGCGACTTCCGTCGCCGTGCCCTTCAAGCTCGAAAGGCGATCGGAGGGCCGCGAGGGGTCCCGATCGCGGATGTTGCGCCGCATCTCGGCCGGATCCGACGAGCGGATCGACTCGCCCTCGAAGAGTTGGGCACCGACGAGCAGCTCGTAGAGGATGGCGCCGAGGGAGTAAACATCCGAGCGCGTGTCGACGTCGCCGAGGCCCGGCTCCGCCTGCTCGGGAGGCATGTACTCCGGGGTCCCGATCCACTGGCCGATGCGCGTGCGCACGGCACCCTCCGCCAGTGGTTCGCCGATCGCCTTGGCGATGCCGAAGTCGATGATCTTCGGAACCGGTCGATCGGACTCCTGCGTCACCAGGATGTTTGACGGTTTCAGGTCGCGGTGGATGATGCCCTTCTGATGCGCGTGCTGCACGCCGTCGCAGACGTCGAGAAAGATGCCGATGCGCTGCTGCGTGGAGAGACGCTGTCGATCGCAGTACTCGGTCAGCGTCTCCCCGCGGATCAGCTCCATCACGAAGTAGGGCCGGCCGGTCTGTGTGACGCCCGCATCGAAGACGCGGGCCACGTTGCCGTGGTCCATGCGCGCCAGCGCCTGACGCTCGGCGTGGAAGCGCGCCAGCACCTCTTCGCTGTCCATGCCCAGCTTGATCAGCTTGAGCGCGACGTCGCGTCGTACGGGCTCGAGCTGCTCGGCGCGCCAGACCTCGCCCATTCCTCCGCGGCCGAGCTTCTCGAGAAGCCGGTAGGGGCCGATCTCGCTCTGGACCTCGGTACCCTCGATCTTGTCGGCGAGATCTTCGAAGAACGCTCCCTGAAGTGCTCCGCCCGGAACGAGGAAGCTGTCGTCGTCCTCGATCTCGAGGTTCAGCGTCGACAGAAAGCTGGTGTCGTCGCCGACCTCGCTGTCGAGGAAGTCGCGACGGTCCTCAGGGGGCAGCTCGCGCGCGCGGTCGATCAATTCCCGCGCCTTGGCCTGATCTGTCCTGTTCATGAATCAGGTCGGACGATACCAGCGTTGCCGAGACGAGTGGACGTCGGTGGGCCTCGTCAGGGCAAAGAAAAAGGGCCTCCCGAGGGAGGCCCTTTCCTGAGTCGAGTCGAATGACTCAGCTTTAAAAGCTGAGGCGGACGCCGTACTCGATCTGGCGCTGCTGCGTGAGCAGATTGTTCGGAATGCCGAACTCCGGGTTCACCGCGCCGCTCGAGAGCGTCGGGTCGGTCTGCGAACCGCCGACCGTGAA
>JBCCLJ010000186.1:0-14034 GCA_039026915.1 Acidobacteriota bacterium | reverse complement strand
GCTCGTCGTCGTGCTCTTCGGTGGTCTCTGGGCAAGCTACCCGACCCTGACCGCAACCTACGTGCGCGACCACCTCGACCAGCGAGCCTTCAGCTCCGCCTTCGGAGTCATGACGATGGCTTACGGGATCGCCGCCGTCATCCCCCCGCTGGTCGTCGGGCTTGCGGCAGATCACTTCGGCACGTTCCGTGGGGTCTATCTCGGCCTTGCCGCCATGGCAGGAATTGGCGCGTTCCTCGTCTGGGGACTCGACGAGAGACGCTTGAGAGAGACCAGCACTGCCGGTCACAACCGGAGCTGAGTTGCCTCAGCCCAGGCCGGGTGGCGACGCGCGGGGGAACAGCGCTCCGGCCCCTTTCAGGCAGCGCTTGATCCGCTCCCGGGATCTCAGCGAGCCCTTAGGCCTCTTCCGTCGATGCGTGGCCGCCGCGCGGGAGCTCCGTCGAAGGGGGTCGCCAGAGGCTATCCCGATCGCTCGAGCAGACGCCGGATGGCCAGTGCCGGGGTCGTGGCGCCCGTGGCAAGTTCTCCTTCGAGCTCCGTGGCGAGCGCAAGCACGTCGGGCCGACGGCGGAATGAGTCGATCAGCTGGGATTCGACGGCAGACCACATCCATTCGATGAGCTGACGCGTGCGGCGACGCTTGAACTCTCCGGACTCCGTCATCTTGCTGCGGTGACCGAGCACCTGCTGCCAAACCTCCTCGAGACCGTCGCCGGTCAGGGCACTGCACATCAGAACGGGGGGCACCCAGAGGCTGTCGCCCGGGTAGAGCAGATGCAGGGCCGTCCTCAGCTCGCCCGCCGCCCGCCGGGCCTCCTCGCGGTGCTTGCCGTCGGCCTTGTTGATGGCCAGCACGTCGGCGAGCTCCAACACGCCCTTCTTGATTCCCTGAAGCGAATCGCCCGTTCGAGCCAGCATCAGCACGAGGAAGGTGTCGGTCATGTTCGCTACGGCGATCTCGGACTGGCCGACGCCGACGGTCTCGACGAGGACCGTGTCGTAGCCCGCAGCCTCGACGATCACGATCGCCTCGCGTGTCGCTGCGGCGACACCGCCGAGCGTGCCCGAGGTCGGGGAGGGACGAATGAAGGCTCCCGGATCCACGGACAGGCGATTCATGCGCGTCTTGTCGCCAAGGATGCTCCCTCCCGTGCGCGACGACGACGGGTCGACCGCCAGCACCGCAACGCGATGACCTTCGCCCGTGAGCTGCGTGCCGAGAGCATCGATGAACGTCGACTTTCCGACTCCTGGCACGCCGGTGATGCCGACGCGCACCGCGTTGCCGGACCTGGGTAGCAATCGCAGCAGCAGCTCCTGGGCCAGCTCGTGATGGTCGGCTCTTCGGGATTCGACCAGAGTGATCGCCCGTCCGAGCGTGGTCCGGTCGCCGGCCAGCACTCCCTGCTCGAGCGCATCGACGTCGATCGGGCGGGCCATGAGGTCAGGCGAGCCGCTCGTCGAGCTCGCGAAGAAGGTCGAGCACGGCATCGGCGACGACGGTGCCCGGCGGGAAGATCGCCGCAGCGCCCGCATTCCGCAGCTCGTCGAAGTCGCCAGGCGGGATCACGCCACCGACCACGATCATCACATCCTCGCGGTCGAGAGCTGCGAGCTCGTCGCGGAGCTCGGGCACGAGCGTGAGGTGGCCAGCGGCCAGCGAAGAGGCCCCGACGATGTGGACGTCCGCCTCGGCGGCTTGGCGAGCGACCTCGGCCGGAGTCTGGAAGAGCGGACCGACGTCGACGTCGAAACCAAGATCGGCGAAGGCCGTGGCGATGACCTTTTGCCCGCGATCGTGGCCGTCCTGACCCATCTTGGCGACCATGATGCGTGGACGGCGTCCGTGATCGTCGAGAAATCGCTCCACGGCGCTCCGCGCCTGCTCGACGTTGGGCGCGCTGCCAATTTCGTTGCGGTACACGCCCTCGATTGTACGAACCGCGGCCGTGTGACGGCCGAAGACTTCTTCGAGGGCGTCGCTGATCTCGCCGACGGTGGCGTGCTTGCGGGCCGCGTCGACGGCGAGATGAAGGAAGTTCTGCTCGAGGCCCGGCTCGCGAGCATTCTCGACCGAAGCGGCCGCCGCGGCGGTGAGCCGATCGAGTGCGAGCCGGCAGGCATCGTCGTCACGGTCGGTCCTGAGGCGCTCGAGCTTGGCGAGCTGCTGAGCGCGTACCGAGCTGTTGTCGACCTTGAGAACCTCGATGTCGTCCGCGTGGTCGGGGCGGAACAGGTTGACGCCGATTACTGGCTGACGCCCGGAGTCGATCCGGGCCTGAGTCCGCGCTGCTGCTTCCTCGATGCGGAGCTTCGGGATGCCGGCCTCGATCGCCGCCGTCATGCCACCGGCTTCCTCCACCTCTTGAATGTGGGACCAGGCCTTCGAGGCGAGGTCGTGTGTCAGTCGTTCGATGTAGTAGGAACCGCCCCAAGGATCGATGACCCTGGTGGTTCCAGACTCCTGCTGCAGAAAGAGCTGAGTGTTGCGAGCGATGCGGGCGCTGAAATCCGTCGGTAGGGCGAGCGCCTCGTCGAGCGCGTTGGTGTGCAGCGACTGGGTGTGACCCTGCGTGGCGGCCATCGCTTCGACGCACGTTCGAACGACGTTGTTGAAGACGTCCTGCGCCGTGAGAGACCAACCTGATGTCTGCGAGTGGGTTCGCAGCGAGAGGGATTTGTCGTTCTTCGGCCCGAACTGATCGACGAGCTTCGCCCAGAGGAGCCGACCGGCCCGCATCTTGGCGACCTCCATGGCGAAGTTCATGCCGATGGCCCAGAAGAAGGAAAGCCGCGGCGCGAACTTGTCGACGTCGAGACCGGCGCCTCGACCGGCACGGATGTACTCGACGCCGTCGGCCAGCGTGTAGCCGAGCTCGAGATCGGCCGTCGCACCCGCCTCCTGCATGTGGTACCCGGAGATCGAGATGGAGTTGAAGCGCGGCATCCGCGTCGACGTGTACGCGAAGATGTCGGAGATGATGCGCATCGAAGGCTCAGGAGGATAGATGTAGGTGTTGCGCACCATGAACTCTTTGAGCACGTCGTTCTGGATCGTGCCCGCGAGCTGCTCGGGCTCGACACCTTGCTCCTCGGCCGCCACGATGTAGAGAGCGAGTACGGGCAGCACGGCACCGTTCATCGTCATCGAGACGCTCATTCGGTCCAGCGGTATGCCGTCGAAGAGCTGACGCATGTCGAGAATCGAATCGATCGCGACGCCGGCCATGCCAACGTCACCGGCAACCCGAGGATGGTCGCTGTCGTAACCTCGGTGAGTGGCGAGGTCGAAGGCCACCGACAGCCCCTTCTGCCCCGCCGCCAGGTTGCGCCGGTAGAAGGCGTTCGACTCGTCGGCGGTCGAGAATCCGGCGTACTGACGTACCGTCCAAGGCTGGTTGACGTACATCGTCGCGTAGGGACCGCGCAGGTAGGGCTTGATACCGGGAAAGGTATGGAGAAAGTCGATGCCCTCGAGGTCGTCGGCGAGGTAGGCCCCGCGGACCGGGATCCCCTCGGGCGTCTCCCACGCCTTCTCGTCGGGATCGCCGCCGGTCTCACGGCGAAACTCATCGAGCCAGTCTGCTGCGGACTCCGAAGCGGAGCGACTTCCGAGGTCGTGGCGGGAAAGATCGGGGATGCTCATCGTGGTGCCCCTGCCTCGTCGAGAAGATCGTTGAGGATCGCCAGAATGTCGGACCCGATCCCGATCTCCTGATCCACCTCGTCGACCCCGACCCCTCGGCCAGCGATGTAGAGCCGGGAGACCCCGGCGTCCCGCAGCGAGCGAGCTGCAGATTCGGCTTCTTCTTCGTACACCGCGTCCGACGAGCAGAGACAGGCGAACGTGGTCACGGTCGAGTCGAACTCTGCGGCAGGCCCTTCGACCGTGCGTATCCCTGCCAGCTCGAAGAAGTTCTTGGCGAACGTCGCACGAGCCGTCGACGCGGCAAGACCACCGAGAGTTGCCAGGAAGACGCTCGGTCGTCTGCCGATCTCTCGCTCCATCGCGTCGGATCGGCCGCGCAGGCGCTCGACGTCCTCTCCATGACGCCTCAGGGTAAACGGCTCGAAAACGGTCCCCTCCGGGGCGGGATCGCTCGCGACGAAGGGTGAAGGCGGAGGTTCCTCGATGTTGGGGAACTCCGTCAGACCGGTCAGCGGGCGCCGCCGAGTGGCAGTCGCCTTCGCTCGCTCTGCGACGGCAAGGTCCAGCGCCTCTCGAAGAGACCCAGCCTCGACGGCCGCAACGAGTCCTCCGGCTCCGTCGACGGCCTGGAGCTGCCTCCATGCCACCTCGGCGAGCTCGTCCGTGCGGCGCTCGACGTACCAGGAACCTCCAGCCATGTCGACGACGCGGGCCAGATTCGACTCGAGCATGAGGACCGTCTGGGTGTTGCGCGCGATGCGCCTTCCGAGGTCGGAGCCGCCCGGCTCCAGGAGCAGGTCGTGAGGGGAAACCGTGATCGCATCCGCGCCACCGACCGCGGCTGCGAAGCAGGCAACCGTAGAACGTAGAGCATTCACCCAAGGGTCGTAGCGCGTCAGCATGGGGCGCGAGACGTCTGCGTGCTGGCACATAGGCGAGGGCGCCCCGCCCGCCAGCTCGACAACGCGTGCCCAGAGACGCCGAGCGGCGCGCAGCTTGGTGATCGTGCCGAACTGATCGGCGGTCGCCGCCCAGCGAAACTCGATGGAGTCGAACGCCCGACCGAGATCGACTCCGGCTTCGGTGAGTCCCCTGACGCAGGCGACCGCCCCGGCGAGGGTCCAAGCCAGCTCCTGGCCGTCGGTCGCACCTGCGTCGTGCCAGACGGTGCCATCGGCGACGATCGCCCGGGCCCTGGGTGCGGCGACCTCGAGCTCGCGAATCAGCTGCGCGGCTTCGTCGATCGCCGGCTCCGCGTCGACCAGCCCGCCGGTACGAGCCCAGGTTCCGATCGGGTCGATCCCGAGGCTGCCCAGCCTTGCGTCGACCGCGATCGAGGCTGCCTCCCACGACGCGAGCAGAGCGCGAGCCGCATCGAAGCCGACGTCTTCGGCTGGCGTCGCCAGGGACACCGGCGCGAGGTCGAGAAGCACCCCGTCGAGAAGGCGGGCGAGCATCTCGCCACTCACCGCGCTCGGCAGCTCGAGCAAAAGGCCCGTCGCCCCCTGCTCGAGCTCGGTCAGCGGTCGGGAGCCGTCGACGGCGGACCACACGCGCTGACGGATCTCCCAGGCACGCGGGGAGGCGCGGGTCGAACGGACGAACGGCGCGCTGCCAGGAAGCTCGCGTGCGAAGGGCGCGTCCTCTGCGGTGTAGAGCGGCTGCAAGTCGAAGCCGTCTTCGGTGCGCGTGACGAGCTGCTTCGCGAAGGCCGCGGCTGCATCCTCGTCGGTCGCATCGGGTCGACCTCTGAGAAGCACTCGGTGAGCCGCCGCCAGCCACTCCTCACGGTCGGTGCTCGGAAAGTCGGAGGCGAGTGCAAAGAGGTCGCTCATACCGACCTCTTGGCGGGGAGGCCGAGAGCAAAGTGCTCTGCCGCAGCGTCGAGACAGCTGGACGCGGCGGCCTCTAGGGAAGGTGCAGGAAGGCCGAAACTCGCCCAGAACTCCGACGACGCAAACGGGTTGCTGCGTTCGAGGGCGTAGGGCGAAACGTCGCAGGACAGCTCCAAGATCATCGCTGCGAAGTGTACCGTTTGGCCTCCGCATCGAGCCAGTAGGAATCGGTGAACTGAGGAAGGGACCAGCGGATCGCTGGTGGCTCGGCGCGGCCGACGGCGTCACACGCTCGGCCCGACGAACCCGGAGGTCGAATCCGACGACTCGCTCGCCCTCCCGACGGCAGCTACGGACTGCCGAGTCGGTTGAAGACCGGCAGCGTCTGCAGAGAGTAGACATCCGCAAGGCCCGCTTCTCGATGGCGCTCGGCGGCCGCTCGCGACTCGTCTGCGAAGTGCTTCTCGAGCGTGGCGTGGCTCGGGAAGTGATGAATGCGCACCTCGTCCCAGGAACGCTCGTCGCCGATGTAGACACCTTCGATCTCGAACCAGGCGGTCGGATAGGCGCCCAACGGCAAGGCGACGGGGCCAGCGGCCGCGTCGTACTTGCCCATCGCCTCACGACCCGAGAGCGGCTGCGCGGGAGCACTCGCGTACTCCGCCTCGTCCCGATAGCGCAGGACGTGGATCAGCTCCAGGGGTCGATCCTCCGCCGTTGCGGGAAACGGCGGACTCTGCGGCGTGAATCCTGGAGGCGTCGGCGGATCGATCCGGCGAGAGACCATGACGGTCGAGCGACCGACGCCCGCGTCTTTGTGGATCGAGCGCTCCTGAAACTCGGGCCGCTGGAGCATCTCCAGGAAGGCCTTGCGACTCGGGTAGTAGACGATCGCCACCTGGTCCCACTCCGTGTCGTCGCCGAGTCGCTGATCTTCGACACGCGCGACGAAGACGGGGCGGGCTCCGATCTTTTGCAGCTCGGCAACCGGGCTGTAGAGGGCATTGGCCTCCTCGCCGGTCAGATCGGTCTCGCGACCGTCGGCGTAGACCGCCTTCTCGCGGAACTGAATCAGGTTGATCATGTAGAAGGGGCCATCGTTCTCCGGGTTCAGCATCCGATCCAGCTGCTTCGGGTTGACCTTGCCGAAGCTCGGGCCTTCGTCGCCCGACGGTCGCTGGGCCGGAGCCGCTCCGATCGATAGGCCGAGGCACGTCAGAACGGTGATCGCTACTCTTGGCATCCATGTCATGGTGGCGAGGCTCCTTTTCTTCAAAGCGCGACAAGACCCGACGCTGAGTTTGAGTCGGCCGTGTCGTGAGCAGACAACGGGTAGAAGTCTACGGAGGTCAAAGAAAATGGGGGTTACGACAGGTAAAGGCACGTAAAGTCGCGGCCACGACCTACCGAGGAAGAAACCTCCTCTGGACTCTGCCCGCGCTTCTCTGCATCTCCGCGTTTCGTTAAGGTCACCCAAATCGTCCCACCGGCGCCGTCTTCCCTTCGGCCTGCGGCGTCGCAGACCCTGAGTCCTGACCTTGCAGAAACTGCCTTCAGAGGACCGCATCGAAGACGTCTCCGCTTACTGGTTCGGTGAACTACAAGGCGGATGGTCACGCGACGATCGCACCGACCTTTGGTGGTTCGGCGACGAGAACACCGACGAGGAGATCCGCAGGAGATTCGGCTCTCTGCACGAAGCAGCGGTCCAAGGTCGCCTTCAAAGCTGGGCAGACTCGGCCGAGGGTCGCCTCGCCCTCATCATCGTGCTCGACCAGTTCTCCCGAAACCTCCACCGAGAGACTGCGGCAGCGTTCGAAACCGACCCGAAGTCGCTCGAGCTCTGCCTCGGAGGGATCGAGCGTGGTCACGATCTCGAGCTGCCGCCGGTGAAGCGCGCCTTCCTCTACATGCCGCTGATGCACTCGGAGAGCATGGAGCACCACGAGAGGGCCAGGCCGCTCTACGACTCGCTGGTCGAAATCGTCGACGAAGCGAAGAAGCCCGAGGCCGAGAAGATGGTCTTCGGGGCCAACCTCCACAAAGAGATCATTGCCGAGTTCGGCCGGTACCCTCACCGCAACCGTGCGCTGGGCCGCCCCTCGACGCCCGAAGAGATCGCCTACCTCGAAGCAGATGCCGAGACGTTCGGCCAGGACTGAGACCTCCGGCCTTTGCCGAACACCGCAGCGCTGCGCTAGCGTCCCGAGTCGGCGGAGCCGGGCTGTGCGCGAACGAACGGCGTCACCCGATTGCCTTCGATCGGCTTGTCCGGGTCGCTGAACGCCCAGTAGAAGAAGCCGAGGTTCATCTCGTCGTTCGTCCGGCTACCCCATTTCACCTCGGTAGTCGGGTCCGGGTTGTTGGGATTGCCGGCCGTGTTGTCGTAGCCCATCGTCACTTCGAGCTTGGTCCCGGCCGGCAGCTTCAGATGATCCTTGAAGCGGTATCGCGTCTGCCAGTTGAAGTCGTAGCGCGGCACCTCGAGGAGCTCTCGGACCGTGCCGTCGGGCAGGGTCGCCGTGTACTTCGAGTACGCGCCGCGGTAGTGCATGTGTGGCAGCAGACTCATGATCGTGATGTCGCTCGCCAGGATCTCTTCTTTGGAGATGAAGTGGTCCTTGGTGTTGGCCGGCAGGTACATCTCCCTCGGATCGCCGACCGAAGAGACGTAGATCTCGCGCACCGGCTCGTCCGCAAAGCGAAAGGCGACCGTCGACCGATCCCACACTTCGGTGCCCTCTCCCGGCTCCTTGTGGTAGTGCATCTGCAGCATCAGCTTCGAGCCCTTCGGCAGGCGGATGCCGAAGCCCGGCGGAAACTCGCTGGGCTCGGCTCCCGGCGCAATGCCCGGCAGACGAAGCCGTCCCGGCTGACCGCCCTCCTCTTGCGGAGGCGTGATGGCAAAGCCGATGATGTGGTGCACCGCCGTCGTGTCCGGCTTGTACTCCGCGGCGACGATGTAGCGGTCCTCGTCGAGCACACCCGCGGGGATCTCCTGCGCCGGCAGGTTGACGTTGAGGTCGAGGAGGTCGTCGGTGACGTGGTAGGGCTCGGCCAGGCTGACGACGAGATCGGGCTCGCCGATCGACCACTCGGTCTCGGGCCAATCGGTCGGCGCCGGCGCGTCGGCAGCTTCTCCGGCTTTGGCTCCCGTGGAAGCCCAGCGCGCGAGCGTCTCGATCTCCGCCTCACTGAGGGTGCGCTCGTTCGAGAAGACGCCATGGAACTGAGAAGACGCATGCCAGGGGGGCATCTCGCCGCTCTTCACCGCCCGAGCGATCGACTTGGCCCAAGGACGCGTCTCCGCGTACGTCGTCAGCGGCATCGGTGCGATCATGCCGCCCAGGTTGAGTCCCGCAGCCCGATGGCAGGTCTGGCAATTGGCCTGGAGAACCGGCAGGACGTCTCGGTGGAAGGACGGGGCGCCTGACGTCTCGTCGTTCGAAGCGAGCGCAGGGACCGAGAAACAGAGCAGCAAGGCAGGGGCGAGCACGAGGCGGCGCGAGCGGCGCTCAGAGAGGCGCATGCGAGACTCCTTCCAAGTTGTCGGTTCTTGTGACTCCCAGTCTACCTGCTGAGCGACGAGGCGGCCGGCCAGGCGCTTCGCCCGCCTTGGCTCGGCTCCGCTGGTCCCGGGAGTCTTGGCCCTGGAGCGCACGGAGTGATGCTCTCGGCGAGACTCCCGTGGACTCTCTCTTCCTCCTGACGGCTCTTCGCGCTAGCATCGATTGATGACTACCATTAATTGTCCGATGCGCTCCGGCGCGGCCGGAACCGTAGGCGAGGTCTCGCAATGAAACAGACTGGAACTCAGGCTTCGAAGAAGCCTCTGCGAACGGGTGTTCTCGTTCTCTTTGCCGTTCTCGCCGCCGTTTCGGCGATCGGCTTCGCCCTCCGTGACGCGATCGCCGAGCGTGTGCTCCTGGGCGTCGTGGAGCGAAACATCGGCACCGACGTCCGAGCGGAGCTCCCCGACGGGCTGCACGTGTTCCTTTGCGGCACCGGATCACCGATGCCTGACATCACTCGTGCAGGCCCCTGCACCGCCGTGCTCGCCGGAGATCGAGCGTTCGTCTTCGACAGCGGAGCTGGCTCCGTGCGCAAGCTGGCGCTCATGCGCTTCCCCGTCGGCAGCACCGAAGCTCTCTACCTCACCCATCTCCATTCGGACCACATCGACGGGCTCGGCGAAACGATGCTTCAGATCTGGATTGGCGGATCTCTCCGTCGGAACACGCCGATCTACGGGCCGATCGGGACGTCCCGGGTCGCCGAGGGCTTCAACGACGCCTACCAGATCGACGCCGGCTATCGCCTGGCCCACCACGGCCCTGAGATCGCTGATCTGGGTGGCTTCGGCCTCGATCCCCGCGAGCTCGTGCTCGAAGGGGACTCCGAGGTCGTCTTCGAGCGGGGAGAGGTCCGCATCACGGCGTTCCGCGTTCACCACGACCCTGTCGAGCCAGCCTTTGGCTACCGCATCGACTACAAGGATCGCTCGGTCGTCATCAGCGGAGACACGACGTACGACGAGAACCTCGTCGACGTCGCTGCGGGCTGCGACCTACTCGTTCACGAGGCCCTGAACATGGAGCTCATCGAAGCGATGGAGGAACTCGCTCGGGAGCGAGGGGCCACCAGCATCGAGAAGATCCTCTTCGACATTCGCGATTACCACACGAGTCCCGTCGACGCCGCCCGAGCCGCTGAGGCTAGCAAGGCCAAGGCCCTGGTCCTGACGCACATCGTGCCACCGCTGCCGACGCCGCTGCTGAACGGCCGGTTTACTCGAGGGATGGACGCCGAGTACACAGGCGCGATCACCGTCGGCGTCGACGGTCTCCTGTTGAGCCTGCCGGCGGGAAGCGAGGAGATCGTGAAGGAGCAGTTACTCCGTTGAGGGACCTTTGCGCCTCAGGCCAAAGCCGGTCCCCTTGCGCAGCCTCGGCAAACCGTCCGAGCGAGGCGGTCCGAACGATGCGGAGGCGAGCCTGAGCGGATCGAGAGCTTCTGCAACGAGTTTCCAGGGGCCTGCAACCTGAGCCCAATACCTCCGTAACAGCTATAGATGTTTGTTGGTCAAAGAACGCAACCGAAGGTAAGCGCTCGATGGGTCGCAAGATCGGGTCACTGACTCCCCTAGCCCTCCACATTCTGGTCGCGCTTTCCGACGGACCCCGTCACGGCTACGCCGTTATTCGCGACATCGAAGAGCGTACGAGCGGAGCCCTGAATCTTCGATCGGGCACTCTGTACGTGGCCCTGCAGCGCCTCACCGAGGCGGGCATGATCGAAGAGGTCGCTGCACCCCCTGAATCGACCGATGCTCGGAGGAAGTTCTTTGCCCTGACCGAAGCGGGTAGGGGTGCGGCGCTCCGCGAGATGCGCTCACTCGAGAGGCTCGTCGCGGACGCGCAGCGTCGTCTCGGCAGTGCGGTGATCGAGTGAGCCTGCGAAGCATCGAGGCTCGCCTCCTGAGGCTGGCGTTGACAGCCTTTCCTGCTTCTTTTCGAGAGACCTATCAAGCCGCACTCGAGGACTCGATCGAGGAGCGGCTACGGACGGTGGACGGACTCGCCAGGCAGCGCGAGCTCCTTCTCGAATGCTGGGCCCTCTTACGGCGCGGCGCGGGACTGCGCCTGGGAGTCAGCCCGAGAATCGTCGTTGGCGAAGCCGGCCCCGCTCGCAGCGTCAACCTGGAGAAACGAATGAACAACCTGGGAAAAGACATCGCACTCGGTCTTCGGCTCTTTCGGCGCGCTCCGACGTTCGTCGCGGTCGTCGTCACCACGCTGGCGCTCGGCGTCGGCGCCAATGCAGCGATCCTTTCCGTCGTGCGCTCGGTCCTCTTCGAGCCGCTCCCCTACGCGCAGCCCGAGGATCTCGTGCGCGTGTGGCCGATGTTCGACTCCGTCGACTCCCCAGCCGGCTTCTCGATCCCAGACTTCCGCGACTGGCGAGACCGAGCCCAAACCCTGGAGTCGATCGCGCTCTATTCGAACGCTCCGGGCAACCTCGTCGTTCGAGCCGGTGACGGCGCGATCGAGGTGGACACGCTCTACACGACGGCGGGCTTCTTCGACACGTTGGGCATCGAACCGGTCCTCGGCCGCTTCCCGAATCCGGAGGAGGCCCGCACGAACCCGTTCGTCGTGGTGCTCTCCGAGCGCCTGTGGCGCAACAGCTACGACGCCGACAAAAGCCTGCTCGGCGAGACGATCTCGCTCAGCGACCGCCCTTACGAACTGATCGGCGTCGCCCCAAGCGGACACCCTCTCCCGGGGCCGCAGATCGACGCGTGGGTACTCTTCGATGTCATTCGCCCTGAAGAGATACCGCTCGAGCGCCGCCCGGTCAGGATCCTCGACGCCGTAGCGCGCACCGCTCCCGGACTCTCGCTCGAGGTGATCGAGTCGGACCTCTCCCGCGTCGCGCGAGAGGTCGCCGCCGCCTATCCCGACACCAACTCCGACATCCTCTCCGCGCGCGTCGCGCGACTACACGAGTCGATCGTGGGCGATGTCGAACTCGGGCTCCTCGTGGTTCTGGCCGCCGTCGCAGCCATCCTCCTGATCGCGTGCGCCAACGTTGCCAATCTCTTTCTGGTGCGCAGCGCCGGTCGGCGAAACGAGTTCGCCGTGCGCGCCGCGCTAGGCTCGACCCGACGCCGTTTGGCGCGCATGGTCGTCATCGAAAGCACCCTGCTCGGACTCGTCGCCGGCGGCCTGGGCCTGCTGCTCGCAAGAGGGCTTACTCCCTGGCTCGCGGGACGAGCGGGGTCCTGGATACCGCGCGCCGACCAGAGCCATCTCGACGCCGGAGTCGGCCTGCTCACTCTGCTCCTGTCGCTGGTGCTCGGCTGCGCCTTCGGCGGCTTCGGAGTTCTGCGGATGCAGCACGCGGGGCCGACCCTCAGCACGGCGCGCGGCACCGCCCTGCAGCGCCACGGCCGATCGAGCCTCGTCGTCGCCGAAGTCGCACTGGCCACGGTTCTGCTCGTCGCGGCCGGCCTCATGGTGCGCAGCCTCGACCGCCTGACCACCGTCGACCCGGGCTTCGAAGCCGAGCGCCTCGCCTCGATGACCGTCAGCTTTGCGCCGAGCCGCTACGGAGAACGCGGGGCGTACCTCACGGCCTATCGGGCTCTGCTCCAGAAGCTCGAGGAGATTCCCGGCGTCGAAGGGGTCGCAACCATCAAGCAACTCCCCCTTCGCGGCGCCGGCGAGAGGCAGAGCTGGTCTCTACCGTCCGACGCCGAAGGAACGGAGCGCTACGCCTTCTATCAGCCGGTGAGCCCCAACGTCTTCGAAGTCATGGGCACGCCGCTCCTGGCGGGGCGCGGCCTGCCACAGGAGCCCGCGCGCGCCGTGCTCGTCGTCAACGAGTCGCTGGCGCGCCAGGCCTTCGGCAACGATCTGCAGGCAGCCGTCGGCCGCACGCTGCTCGTCGGGGGTGGGATCGAGGCCGAGATCCTCGGAGTCGTCGGCGACGTCCGTTCCCAGACGCTCTCGGAGGCTTCCCCCGCGACGGTCTACGTTCCGCAGATGCTGATGCCCCGACGCGTTGCAGCCTTCGTCGTCCGCGGCGAGCGAGACCCCGCGCAGCTGCTGGGACCGATGCGCAGCGCCCTCGCCGCGCTCGATCCCGCGCAGGCCGTCACCGAGATCGCGGTCGTCGATCAGATCGTGCGCTCCACGCTCTCTCGGCCCCGCTTCCTGACGCAGCTTCTCGGCGCCTTCGCCGGGCTAGCGGCGCTCCTCTCGGGCATCGGGATCTACGGCGTCGTTTCGTACAGGATGGCCCAGCGCCTGCCCGAGCTCGGCCTGCGCAAAGCCATCGGCGCCAGCACCCCGGCGCTCGCAAGACTCGTCGTCGCTTCGGTGCTCGGCCCGGTGGGTCTGGGAGTCGCTCTCGGCGGAGTGGGTGCTGCAGCGATGACCCGCGGGCTGAGCGGACTCCTCTTCGAAACGGCGCCGCTCGACCCAGCGACCTATCTCGCGGTGTTTGCAGGTGTCGGATTCGTCGCGCTCTTGGCGTGCTGGAGACCCATTCTCCAGGCGCGACGGCTCGACGCGACCGAGGTCCTCCGCGCGAATTGATGGGTGTCGAGCGCTACTCCTGACGGACGAGAAAGTTGTCCGCCGGGCTGCGCTCGAATCCAGGCGTCGGATCGGAAAGGTAGAGGCCCTTGCGCGCGTCCCCGCCGGGCAGTCTCGAGGGATCGAACCACTGAGCGCTCTGTGGCTGGTCGAGGTTCTGAAGGACGAATCTCGTCACCTGGCGATCTTCGACCCAGCCTCCGTCGCTCCATACCCAGCGGGTACCCCCCGCCTCGACCTCTCCCCCGTCGAGCCGCACGGTGACATCGAAAGAGCGCATCGGGCCCAGGAGTCCGTCGGCCACGTCGCCACCGACGACGCTCGAGAGCGCTTCGCGCACCGAACGTCCCGAGCGGATCTGCGCCAACGTCTCACCCATCTTCTCCGCGACGTTCCCCGCTTCGGGAGCCGCGCTCCAGCTGTCCAGGGCCAGCGCCGCGTAGTG
>JBCCLJ010000185.1:0-14169 GCA_039026915.1 Acidobacteriota bacterium | reverse complement strand
GCTTGGTCCCGAGGCCCGTGGTGGTACCACGGGAATCCTCAATGTGTTCTTGCTCCGGCCGCCAGGGCGGCCTCCGCGAGGGTGAATGAAGCCACTCCCTGGAGAACAAGAGCCTTCATTCACCCCTTCGGCGAACGACGACCTCGCTCACCAAAACATCGACGTCGTTCGCCTGCTCCATGCGGCTTCGCCGCGTCGCTTGGCCGCCGCTCAGCGACGTCGCCGATCCAACCACTGGCGCACGTGTTCGATACGTGGATCGCGGGCGCGTCGTGAGCCGACGGGAGCGGGCGGTTCGAGCTCGAGTCCCGGGAGCACCTCGGCGACGGGCTGGAGTCGTTCCGCAGCGCTGCGCTCGGGCTGCGGCTCGCTGGCGTCGAAGCCGCCGATCTTGTCGAGAGCGCCCCGGCGGTAGAGCCACGGTACGGCCGTCGCCCATTCCGAGTCCGAGTCCGATTCGACGGCAGTTCCCGCCCCGGCCCCGCGATCGCTGGCGCCAGCGACGACAGGAAGCTCCGGGTTCTCCGCGAGGAACTCGACTGCTGAGCGCAGGAAGCCCCTCTGCCAACGATCACTCGAGGAGAGAAAGGCGACGAGCTCGGCCATCGATTCTCGAGAGCCTCGATTGAAAACCTCGGCGCGGGACAGCTTGCGCTCGTCGTGCAGGCTCGTCAGGACGACGTGCTCGGTGCGGGGCGCATCCCACGCCACCTTTGCTCGGTGACGAATCACGAGGACCTCGAGGCGTGGATAGTCTTCGCTCTCGAGAGCCTCGATCAAACCCGGGTCGGGAGAGTTCTCACCTTCCACCTCGACGACCACGGCAACGAACGGCAGCGAGAGATCGGAACTCGTTGCGAGCGGGAGGCTTGGCGCTTCGCCCAAGGCCCGTTCGACCGTGGCGGCGATTGCGTCTCTCTCTGGGCCGAGCAGCAGACGGCGCGCCGGTACGCTCGTCGACAGCCGGTTCAGAACCTCTTGCGTGGGGTGCCCAGCGTACGGAAGGTGTCGCAGGGTGTCTCCGGAGACGGCAGCATCGATCTCGAGCGGGCCGCAGTCTTCCAACCGGGTCGGCCCTCCGGCGCGATCGACCTGGGCGCGCAGCAGGACCGCCAGCGGCGCACCGGAGGCCAGGCGCTCCGCACGGTGCTCCGCAAGAAAAAAGACGGACTTGTCGAAGGACTCCTCCGTGTCGGCCGCGAGGCCTTCGAACGTCGAGCGCGCTTCGAGCTGCTCGGGCACCACCTTGACCGACGAATAGAGGCTCCAGACGGTCGCCGGATCGACGCCGACGATGACGTAGTCGTCCCCCAGAAGCTCGAAGCCGCGCTCCATGCAGGTCAACGCCGTCGAAGACTTGCCCGATCCGCCGCGACCGACGATGAGTGCCGCGCGACCGCCCTTCACCACCCCGGCACCGTGCACGAGCTGCAAGCCGCGATCACTCGCCCACCAGTGCAGCGGAGTGCGGAACGGGGAGGCGAGATACCAGAGCGGGAGCTGGCGAGCGTCGCGCATCCACACGACAGCGCGGCGGCGCTCACGGTCGTAGGCGTTGAGGGTGAACTCGCCGAATCGGAAGGCCATACGAAAGCGCTCGCTCTCGAAACCGTGAAGCTCACCGCGCGCCGTCAGCTGATGCTGCGAGAACGGCATCGGCGGCGGCGCCACGACCGAGGAGTCGTAGACCAGCAGCTCGAGACCGGCCTCGCTCGTCGCGAGCTCGTCCGACGCCAAATGCTCCAAAGCAGCACAGAGGCGTTCGAGGGACGTCGCGCGCGGGCCGCGGACGACGACCTGGCTCTCGGCAACGGAGAAGCAACGCTCGACTTCGCCACCGCCGGCCTGCTCCCAACCCGAGATCAGCTGCGCAAAGAGATGCTCCCCCTGCGCGTCGGGGCGCGAAGGAGCCGTCACCGCGGCGTCGCTCGACTTGCGCTCGCGCCGGCCGAGCGTCCCGCGAGCCGCCCGAGATAGGACGGCAGCGCCTGCAACAGCAGCGTTGAGGGAAGGGACCAGCTGCTCTCGAGTCCCCACACCGTCTTGAGAAAGTCGGGGCCGTGCTTCAGCACGCCGCCGATCCCAGCGTGTGGATAGCGTCGCCGAAACTGAGCCCAACGGCCCAGCGGCGTGTAGCGATAGTCCTCGTCCCAGAGACGCCGTGCGAGCTCCCTTCGCTCGAGGCGTGACACGGGCAGCGCTCGGAGTCGTTCGAGCGGCTCTCGGGGCAGGAGTCCTGGAACGAGCACTTCGAACGCTTCGATCATCTCGCGCACGACGCCGACGAGCAGCAGGCTCCGCGCACGCTCTTCGAGCACCGACCAGTCGATCGGCAGGTCTTCCTGGCGCAGCAGAATCGCAAGATCGGCAAACCATCGAAACGGCGGCAGCTCGTTGTAAGTCGCCCCGTGAACGAGCAGGTGGAAGATCATGTCCGCAGGCGACGGTGCCCGCAGCTGCTGCTGGTGCACTTCGAGGGGCACCGAGCGCTCCCAGAGTCCGGCATCCGCCTCGGGCCACCAGCCGTCGTACAGCAGGTGCCAATGAAGATCGCACTCCTGGTCGTCCTTGCGAAAGCAGGCGCCGTGCCGAGCCTCGGTATCGACGACGCCAGCGCTGCGGTAGATCGAGCCGGGCTCGTCCTGCAACCAGCCTTCCGCCAGCAGCAGCGCAACCGCACGATCTGCGTCGGCGAACGGTACCAGCAGGTCGAAGTCGCTCATCGGTCGCAGGCCGGCGTCCGCGTAGTAAACGAGAGCCAGAGGCACGCCCTTGAGCGCCATCAGAGGAATCTCTTCCCGAGCGAAGGCCTGTGCGACCGTGCTCAGCATCCTGAAACGCAGCTGGTTCTTGCTCCAGAAAAACCGGTGCAAGCCCTTCATGCGGTGCAGGAGCGGATCGTTGACGCCGTGGTCGATCAAATTGCGTCGCACCAAGGGCACGAGCCGCTGACTGGCGTAGTCGATGTCGTCGAAGTCGATCTCGGCGCGCCACTGCTGCCACGCCCGCTCGACGGCGTCACCCTCTCCAAGCGCGGCGCGCAGGAGCAGACGCTGCGGGCTCGTCGGTTCTGCGGTCTCGCTCATCGCTCCCCCACGGCCAGCACTTCGGGCGCACCGGCGACGAGACCGCCGTTGCGCACCTCGAAGATACGGCCCGCGCTCTCCAGCACCGGCCGATCGTGCGAGATGACGACGAGCGTCGTGCCGTCGATGCGGCTGAGTCGGGAGAAGAGCTCATTGGACGTGCGCGGATCGAGGTGATTCGACGGTTCATCGAGGAAGAGAACCTTCGGCCGGCGCAAGAGTGCGCGGGCGATCGCGAGTCGCTGCCGCTGCCCTCCGGAGAGGAGCGAACCCTCGTTGCCGATCTGGGTGTCGTAGCCTTCCTCCAACGACGTGACGAACTCGTGGGCGAAGGCTGTCCGAGCGGCCCACTCGACGTCTGCCTGGCGCGCGTTCTCGAGTCCGAACGTGATGTTCTCGCGCACGCTGCCCGAGAACAGCAGCGGCTGCTGCAGGACGACGCCGAAGCTCTGGCGCAGATGCACGAGATCGAGCTCGCGGTAGTCCGTGCCTTCGGCCAGGACGGCGCCCTCCTCTGGCTCGTAGAGTCCGAGAAGCAGGTACATCAGGGTGCTCTTACCGGCGCCGTTGGCACCGTAGAGAGCCACGTGCTCACCGGGCTCCACCAAAAGATCAGCACCCTCGAGAACGCTCTGCGGTCCGTAGCCAAAGCGGACGCCGCGGACTTCGAGGTGCCCCGCGAAATCGACTCGGCGCGACGAGCTCCGCCGCGGTGCGGCCGGCAGGTCCAGCATGCGAAAGAGCGTCACCAGCGACTCCTGACCCACGAGCAGCGGCGGCAAACCGTTGATCATCGTCTGGCCGTTGTGATTCAGCACCCCGGCGACCAGGTAAAAGACGAAGAAGCCGCCGAGGCTCATGTCGCCTTCGATGACGGCGCGCCCCCCCAGCACGAGAATGATCGCCGCTCCGGCCGCGACGATTCCGTTCTGCATCTCGTTGTGCACGGCCCAGGTCCAGGTCATCCGGCCTTCCGTCTCGCGCAGGTCTTCGAGCGTCTCGACCTGCTGCGAACGAAGGTTCTCCTCCGACCCGTGCACGTGCACGAGGTCCAGCGCACGCGTGGCGAACCGTGCGGCCTCGGCGAAGCGATCGAAGGCGCGGTGAAAGAGAGAGATGTTGGCGCGCATCGAGCGCGCCACGGCGCGGCTCGAGAAGAGCATGATCGGAACGGCGAGCAGCAGCGCCAGACTCAGGAACGGCTCGAGGTAAACCAGGACCGCGGTCAGGAGAAGAGCACTGACCGCCGACGGCAGCAGGTAGCTGACGACCGCCGTGCACGTCTCCTTGACGCGCGTCGTGTCCTGGATGAGGGTGTTCTGGAGATCGTCGTTCGAGACATTGCTGTACGTGCTGCGCGGCAGGCGGTAGAGGTGCTCGACCACGTCGCGCCGCAGCCGGAAGACCGCCGTCTGAATGAGCGCAATGTTGAAGCGTCGCAGCAGCGTCGAAACGAGGACGACGGCCAGTCGAACACCGACCAACAGCGCCCCGAGGCGCAGCAGCAGGGTTGCGTCCCGCTCCGGAATCGCCTCATCGACAATGCGCTTGGCGATGAAGACGACGACCAAGGTCGACAGTACGAGGGAGACGCGAACCACGACCGACAGCGCCAGTCGACCACCGATGCCGACAAAGTAACTGGCGAAGAAACGGCGCCAAGCCGGAAGGCCGTCGAACAGGCGACCTTCGGAGGTCGAGCGCAGTCGGATCAAGAGTCGCCTCCAGCGGCTCGACGGCGTCGCTGCAGCGACGCGCGCGCCGCCCGGAGGTAGTCCCTCTGCATCTCCGCTTTGCGGACGTTGCTCAGGTTGGCTCCGTGAATCCGCCGACGCGCCACGAGCTCTTCGACAAACCGTGTTTGCACGCCGAGAGCCTTCGCTTTCGCCGACCAAGAGAGGAAGTCCGCGAGGTGATCCTCGAGCAGGCCGACGCGATCAAAGACGCTTCGGCGCGCGAGCAAGCAGGAGAGCAGGGGCGTCGGCGTCGGCTCCGGCTTGCACACCAGCGCACTGCGCTCTTCGCTGGTCAACTCGGGCGAAAAGAACTGGTCCATCGAGCCGAAAACCAGATCGACGTCGGCCGAGCCCTCCAAGACGTCGATCTGCAGCGCCAGCTTGTGAGGCAGCCAGAGGTCGTCGGCATCGAGAAAACCCAGAAACTCGCCCTGCGCCGCCTCAATGCCGCGGTTGCGCGTTGGTCCCGGACCTCTGTGCTCACCACGGAGGATGCGAACCGAGGTCGAACCGCTCTCTGCGCTCCGTCGAGCCACCCTCTCGGCGACGCGTACCGTGTCGTCCTGCGAGCCATCGTCGACGACCAGAATCTCGTCGGGGCGGCGCGTCTGGTCGAGCACGCTCAGGAGCGCTTCGCCGAGGTGCTTTTCAGCGTTGAACGCCGGCACGACGACGCTCACGGAGTAGTTTTCAGGCATAGGAGAACAGAGGCAGGAAAGACTCGAGGCGGCGACGGTGCCGAGGCCCCAAACCGTCATTCTACCGGGCAATGAAGCCCTGTGTCAGAATCGAAGTCTTCGACGTCGGCCGCGACAGCGTTCTGCCGGCTCACTTCCTTCTCATGCCCAGATCACCCCAGTCTCTACCCGATTCCGGGAACGAAGGCCGCGGCGCGCGCGTCGCCCTCGTCACCTCGGATTACGACGGCCCCCGAGTCTGCGGCGGCGTGGGCTCCGCCTTCGCCGGACTCGCGGAGGCTCTCGCCGCAGCGGGCCACGAAGTCCATATCGCGTACGTCGCCCGCGCCATCGACGTCGGCACGGAGCACGAGTGGCAAGAGCGACTCGGCGAAGAGGGCATCGGCTTTTCGTTCGTCCCCTACGCCGGTGCTGAAGCCAACTACCACTGGCTGCAGAACCGCAAAGAAGCCTCTTTCCTCGCGTACCAGTGGCTTGCACGGCAGCCGCACTTCGACGTCGTGCACTTCCCCGAGTGGCTCGGTCTCGGTTACTACAGCCTGCTCGCAAAGCAGCAAGGCCTGGCCTTCGACCGAACGACGATCGTCGTTGGCACTCACGGTCCACAGCGCTGGAGCAGGCCGAGCGAAGGGCGCCTTGCCAACGGTCCCGACGATCTGGTGACGGACCATCTCGAACGCCGCAGCGCCGAGCTCGCCGACGTCGTCGTCAGCCCGAGTGCCTACCTCCTCGAGTGGCTCGAAGAGGACGGCTGGGCTCTGCCCGAGCGCCGCTACGTCGAGCAGAATCTGCTCTCGCTACGGTCGTTCGGCGGCCTCGAGCCGCGCACGGCCGGAAGCCCCATCGACGAGCTCGTCTTCTTCGGGCGCCTCGACCGACGCAAGGGTCTCGATCTCTTCCTGGACGCCGTCGATCTCCTGCACGCCCGAGGCTTGACGCCCAAGGTCACCTTCCTCGGAGCCGACGCGCGCTTCGACAACAAAGAGCTCAGCAGCCTCAAGATCGAAAAGCACGCCGAAAGATGGCCCAGGCCGGCTGATGTGCTGCTGGGCCGCAGTCGCGAGCAGGCGCTTCGCTACTTGCTGGGGGACGGTCGCCTCGCCGTCATGCCGTCGAGGATCGACAACTCGCCCTGCACGATTCAAGAGTGTCTGCTTCTCGGTATTCCTTTCGTCACGAGCGCCGTCGGCGGCATCCCCGAGCTGGTCTCCACGGAGGACGCCGAGCGGGTTCTCTGTTCGTTGGATCCCCACTCCCTGGCGGACCGGCTCGCGCGGGCGCTCAGCGAGCCGAGTCTCGGCGCTTCCATGGCGACGGTGGCAGGGAAGACCCGCCGACGCTGGACCCGCTGGCACGCGACCGAGGCCGACCGTCTCGATTCGACGGCCGTGAGCACGAAGAGAGTCGACTGCCTGCAGCCGGAAGCACCTCGGGTCTCGGTCTGTATCGCACACTGGGAGCGACCCGATCTCTTGGAGCAGATGGTCGACTCGCTGAAGGAGCAGAGCTACCCAAGGCTCGAGGTTGTCGTCGTGGACGACGGCAGCACGAATCCTGAGACGCTCGAGCGGCTCACCGCACTCGAAGCCGACTTCGCCGACCGCGGATGGCGTCTCGAGCGCCAGGCGAACGCAGGCCCCGGCGCGGCTCGCAACCGCGCGGCCGAAAGCGCTCGAGGTGAGGTCCTCCTCTTCGCCGACGACGACGACGTGCTCGTCCCGCGCGCGGTCGAAGAGATGGTGCGCACGGCCTTGGTCACCGGGGCCGACGTCGTCACCTGCGGGTTGGCCGAGTTCGAAGGCACCGAACCTCCCGGACCGGAGACGCGCGTTACGCAGCGCCTTCTGCCCCTCGGCACGGCACTCGCCCCCGGTCTCATCTCACCTGAGCTCGGCGGCACTTTCATTCTCCTGCGCCCCGAGGTCTTTCACGGGATCGGCGGCTTTCGGGAGGAGCGCAACATCGACGAAGACTGGGAGCTGTTGCTCGATGCCGCTTTCGCCGGCCACCAGCTCGACGTCGTTCCTGAGACTCTGGTCTGGTACCGCAAGCTCCCGGGCAGCCGATCGCGAGCTGACAACCGGCAGCAGCGACTGCAGAGCCGCCTGAAGAAGTACGAGCGCGCGCTGCCGATCGAGCTGCGAGGCATCGTCGAGCTCGCTTTCGCCAACACCGAAACGCTCGCCGACGCATACAGGGTCGCTCGACTGCGCGACATGCTGCAGCGTCGTCACGAAGCGAGCCTGCAGCAGAAGACCGCTCGATAGCTCCCGCATCACCGCACCTTCAACGAATCATCGGCTTGGGACATCGAGCCCGAGGAGAGTTGCCATGGCCCAGCGCTACGAAACGAATGCTCCGTCGGTCATCTTCGAGGACTTCGGAGACGAGACCATCCTGATCCACCTCGACACCGGCTTCTACTACAGCCTCGATGCCACCGGCATGGCCGTCTGGGACCTGCTGTCGAGCCGTTTCACCACCGAGGAGGTCTGTTCACGCCTCGACGACGACTACGAGCACGCAGGAAACGAAATGCAGGAGGCGGTCGAGACGTTCTTGGGCAAGCTGCTCGAAGAGGGCCTCGTCCGCGAAAGCGAGCAGACGGCCGCCGACGAGAAGCCGGAGGCCACGGTGAACCGACAGAAGGTTCGCTTCGCCGCACCGACGCTGTCGCGCTTCGAGGACATGGAAGAGATGCTCCTGCTCGACCCGGTGCACGACGTCACCGAGCAGGGCTGGCCGATGGCGGCACCCGAAGAGCAGAAGAAGGACGACTAAGGGCTCTGTCCGCGGCGCCGCAGCATCGCCTTGCGCGCCATCTTGAGCATGGCCTCTCGATTGGTGTCGCTCTTCGCCGTCGCGTTGGCTTCGTGCAGTCGCTTGCGCACCAGGACCTCTTCGACGACGATCCGCCTTGCGCCGACCGACTCGGCTCGACTGAACCAGTCCAGATCCTCTGCCTGGCGCATCGACTCGTCGAAGGGACCGATGTCGTCCAGCGCCTGACGCCGCACGATCGTCGTCGAAAGAAGTCCCGTGTGCGGCTCGAGCAGATGGGGGCGTGCCCACGGCGGAAGCGGCTTGCCTTCTTCGACGAAGCAGATCTCCTGACACAGGCAGAGTCCGGCAGCGGGCTCGGCGGCCAGCGCGGCAATCTGCTTCTCCAGCTTCTCCGGCAGCCAGAGGTCGTCCGCGTCGAGAAAAGCGACGACCTCACCGGACGCTCGGTCGACAGCGAGGTTGCGGGCCGCACTCGGGCCGCTCTGCGGAGATTCGAGCAGGACGACGTCCGCTGCGCGGCGCGCGATCTCCGCGGTACCGTCCGTCGATCCGTCGTCGACGACGAGAATCTCGGCGGCGCCGTAGGTCTGTTGTCGAACCGAATCGAGAGCAGCCGGCAGAAAGCGCACGGCGTTCCAAGCCGGGATGACGACGCTGACGCTCGGCCGCGAGGCGCTCGTCACTTCCAGAAGACGATCTCCTGCTCGAGCTTTCCGGGAGCGTCGTCCGGCAGCTCGGCGTCCGCCGTCGGCAGAGGAACGCTTCGGCGAACCTCGAGAAGATGGCGGCCAGCCTCCAGTTGCTGCACGGGGATCTGCGCCAGCGCACCGACCGTCTTGCGTACCGGATGGCGATGGAAAACGTAGTCGACATTGCGCTGGGTGCCGTCGATCCAGACCGTCCACACCCGTTGCAGGCAAGCACGCAGAAGTGAGAAATCGAGTTCGTCGCTCCGGTCCCGCGCGCGCGGGTTGAGGTAGAGCCCGCTCTTGTGCACGGGCTCGAGATCCGGACAGGAGTACTCCAGGAGCTCGTTGTCCTGGCTCGGGCGGAAGGGGATGAAGAGACGGAGATAGGACCCTTCGACGACCTCGCTCTCGATCACCGGTATGCGGGCTCTCGATTCGGGATCGCGCCGATCTTCGTAGTGATCCGAGGAGACGACCTCAGCGCTGCGGCCCACCGGAAAATAGACGTAGGAGTCCCAACCGACGACGCCGGTCTGCAGCAGGAAGCCGGCCATGAAGACGACCGCCAGAAGGAGAGTCAGCGCGCCGAATCCCGCTGAGCCCTTGCGCGTCGACGAGTAGCTCTGGAAGGTCAGTGGAATGACGGCGTGGAACGAATGGCCGATGAGGAGCGCGTTGAAACGGAGCAGCTTGTAGGCCCAGCGTGCGAGCCGCGGATACTGCTCCTCGCGCTCCGGCTTCTTCTTGAACCAGCTCTCGATGACTCCGCTGACGAGCCCCGGAGCCATCACCAGCAGGAGACAGCTGTAGAGGTTGACCAGCGTATGCATGTTGGGAAAGAGCCAGCGCAGGAGCGAGCCCACGGTCGCCACGGCGATGAACAGCAGGGAGAAGATGGCGAAGAGGCTGATGAGAATCGAGAAGAGGATCGAGAACACCGAGCTGGCGAAACGATCGGCGATTTTCTCGAGCTCCCTGGCGCTCTTGAAGTAGTCCTTCTGGAACCTCTTGCCGCGCGGTCCGATATCGAGCTTCTCCCAGCGCACACCCTCTGGAAATACCTCGTTGAGGCCGCAAATCGCGACCCAGAAACCGCGAGCCAGAAAGTGGATCGAGAAGCCGGCGATCAGTGCGATGACCGCGAGCGTCGAGCCGTAGTAGAGGAAGAAAGGGTAGAAGAAGTCTTCCTTGCTGAGATGCCGGTCGACGCTGAAGAACCAGCGCGCCAGCAGCGACGGCAGCTGAAAGAGTGAGAAGACCACGGCGCCGCTGATCAGCAGCTCGAGCTCCCAGGTGGCGCGCTGGATCGTCAGCACGCGGCGGACGTCGCCGTCGTGGAGGAGGTCGTCTTGGGGCACGGCCGTGTCCTCAGCCTCGAGCGCCGCGTCGGCCTCGACGTCCGGCTCGGGGGACCGCTCCTCGCCCGCGTCGTCTGCGCTCGCCTCCGACGGCGCTGGGTCCTTCTCCTCCATGGGAGCGGAGAGCATAGCGCAGCGCTGTCGCGGTAAGCTCTGCCAACGCCCGATGACGATTCCGCTCGGACCGCCCCGAGCTTCCGCGCCGCTGCATCTCCACCCGAGCCGCCGGCGCCCAAGGAGACGAGACTCATGACGATTCGTGTTCCCCTCCAGTTCGGAGTGCTGCCGCTCGCCGCCGCCGCGCTCGTGATCGCCTGCGGCGGTGCCGACGCTCCCGACGACGGCACCGGACCGATCAAGATTGGTGCGATCTTCGACTACACCGGCCCGACGTCGGACGTCGGTACGCTCTACGCCGAGGGCATTCGCGACTACGTCGACTGGGTCAATCAGAACGGCGGCATCGAGGGCCGCGAGGTCGACCTCCTCTACCAGGACTACGGCTACAAAGTCGATCAGGCCGAGCAGCTCTACTCCCAGTTCGTGCAGGAGGGGGCGGTCGCGTTCATGGGCTGGGGCACCGGCGATACCGAGGCGCTCAAGGGGCGCATCGCCGAGGACCACATCCCCTTCATGTCCGCCTCTTACTCGCACGTCCTCGGCGATCCCGCCGAGGCACCGTTCAACTTTCTCTCCGGGGCGACCTACACCGATCAGTTCAAGGTCTTGATCGACTGGATCGTCGAGCGCGAAGAGGGCGGAGCTCCGGCGATCGCGCTGATGCACAACCCCAGCCCCTTCGGCCTGTCCCCCTACGAGCAGGGCGGCAAGGACTACGCGGCGGCCAAGGGCATCGAGCTGACGGCCCACGAGATGCCGCGCGGCAGCACCGACTACACCGCGGAGCTCACGCGCATTGCCGAGCAGGGTGCCAGGTACGTCGTCTTCCAGAACACCTCGTCGCCAGTCTCCGTGGCGCTACGTAACGCCAGCGATCTGAGTCTCGACATGACCTTCGCCTGCCTCAACTGGTGCACGAACGGCGTCCTCACGGGTCTTGCCGGCGACGCCGCCAACGGCGTCATCGGCGCGGTCAGCTTCGCGCCGCCGGGCGACGGAGTCGAGGGCCTCGGCGACGCCGACGCCTACCTGCAGGGCAAGGGCTCCTCGATCGCCGAGAAGGGCCTCCTCTACGGACAGGGCTGGTGGACGATGGGCATCATGATGGAGGGCGTGCGTCGCGCCGCCGCCCAGGGCGACGTGACCGGCGACACCGTCAAGGCGGCTCTCGAGACGCTCAGCGGCTTCGAGACCGGAGGAGTCACCTCGCCCATTACCTACACGGCGACCGACCACCGCGGCATCAAGGGTCTGCGACTCTTCGAGGTGCAGGACGGCGCCTGGAACCCGGTCACCGAGATCCGTCAGGCTGATTCTTGAGCCGCCCGGACTCTCATCGCCCGACCGCGGCGACGCTCGCGGTCGTCGGCCTGCTTTCTCTCTTCCTGCTCGGGGCCGGAGGCTGCAGCAGCACGGAGGAGGTTCCCGCGGGAAGCGGCTCCGCCTTCGGGCTGGGCCTGTACATCGCCCTGGCGATCGGCGTCAGCTTCCTGTGCTCGATGCTCGAGGCGGTGCTGCTCAGCGTCACACCGGCCTACGTCGGCGCCATGGCCGAGACGAATCCAGAGACCGCCGCCCGCCTCAAGGGACTCAAGGACGAGATCGACCGACCGCTCGCCGCCATTCTCAGTCTGAACACGGTCGCGCACACCATCGGTGCGGCTGGTGCGGGCGCCGAAGCCGCCGCCGTCTTCGGCAGCGCTTCGCTGGGGATCTTCTCGGCGGTGCTCACACTCGGCATCCTCGTCTTCTCCGAGATCATCCCCAAGACTCTCGGAGCCGTGTACTGGCGCAGCCTGGCCGGCTTCGTCAGCCGCGTCCTGCCGATCCTCATCTGGGCGACGATCCCGCTGGTCTGGCTCTCTCAGGGCATCACGAAGGTCATCGCCCGAGGCGAAAAGGAGGGCGCAGTCAGCAGAGAGGAAATCGCGGCGCTCGCCGAGATCGGTCACGCGGAGGGCGTGTTCGACGAGGCTGAGACCCGCATCCTCTCGAGCCTGCTCCGCTTCGAAGGACTCAAGGTGCGGGACGTCATGACGCCGCGCACGGTGATCAAGGCCTATCCGCGAGAGACGCCCCTGCAAACGATCGCCGACGAGGTGCAGCCCTTTTCGCGACTCCCCCTCTACGACAAGGACATCGACAACATCGTCGGCTGGGTCCTGCGCGACGACGTGCTCGCGGCGGTCAACAACGGTGACGGCGAGCAGGCTGCGGGCACCGTGGTCCGTGACATCCTCACCGTGCCGGACACGCTGGCGTTGCCGAAGCTCTTCGAGCGTCTTCTCGACCGGCGCGAGCACATCGCGCTCGTCGTCGGCGAGTACGGCGGCACCGCGGGGATCGTCTCGATGGAAGACGTGATCGAAACGCTCCTCGGTCTAGAGATCGTCGACGAGAGTGACCACGAGCACGACATGCAGCAAGCCGCCCGGAACCGCTGGCGCCAGCGCGCCGAACGACTCGGCATCGAACTGGCCGACGAGAGCCTGGGCGTCTCCGAGAGCGAGCAGGACGACGCCATTCGTCTCGGACTCACCGGCGGCAAGCTGCCCGCAGACGACTGAGCTCGCCTGGACGGCCGCATGCTCCAACTGAACAACATCGAGGTCATCTACAACGATGTGATTCTGGTCCTGAAGGGTCTCTCTCTCAGGGTCGAGCAGGGTCAGATTGCGGCGCTTCTGGGGACGAACGGCGCCGGCAAATCAACCACGCTCAAGGCGATCTCCGGCCTGCTCAAACCAGAGGACGGTGCGGTCACGGACGGCAACATCGAATTCGAGGGACATCGGATCGACACGCTCGCCGCCGAAGACGTCGTTCGCCAAGGCATCTTCCAGGTCATGGAGGGACGCCGCGTCTTCGAGCATCTGAACATCGAAGAGAACTTGCTCGCAGGCGCCTACACTCGCAGCGACCGCGGCGCGCTCCGAGACGACATCGAGCGGGTCTACACGTACTTCCCACGCCTCAAGGAGCGTCGTGCCCAACAGGCCGGTTTCCTGTCGGGCGGTGAGCAACAAATGCTGGCGATCGGCCGAGCGATGATGGCGAGGCCCAAGGTGATGCTGCTCGACGAGCCGTCGCTCGGCCTCGCACCTCTCCTCGTTCAGGAGATTTTCGACATCGTCAAACGCATCAACGAGAGCGAAGGAACCTCGATCCTGCTGGTCGAGCAGAACGCGACCCTCGCTCTCAGAATCGCCGACTACGGCTACATCATGGAGAACGGCCGCGTCGTGCTCGAAGGCGACCCCGCCGTGCTCTCCGAGAACGCCGATGTCAAAGAGTTCTACCTGGGACTCACTCAGGTCGGCGAAAAGAAGAGCTACCGCGACGTCAAGCACTACAAGCGTCGCAAGCGCTGGCTGTGACGTTTGTGGCGTGGTGGGTACCACGCCCAAACGTCACCTGCGGCGATACTCCGGCTGGCTGAGCCAGCCTGCGCGCGACATGCGCGCTCCGCTCGCGTCGCTTGCCGAGACCTGTTTGTGGCGTGGTGGATACCACGCCCAAACGTCACCTGCGGCGATACTCCGGCTGGCTGAGCCAGCCTGCGCGCGACGAGCTCGCAACAGCGAACGAACAGGGGTCGTCGACTCTCGACACCGCGTCGCTTTCGTTCGCTTCAGCGAAGTACGAGCTCGATCCAGGGGCACATGCAGACCTCACCCTCCGATCGGGGGACTGCGTTC
>JBCCLJ010000184.1:0-14324 GCA_039026915.1 Acidobacteriota bacterium | reverse complement strand
CTCGAGGGTCTCCAGGAGCTTGCGCACCATCGTGCGCCGACCGGTGCCGCGGGCACCGCGAACGAAGACGTTCTGCCCCTTGGCCGCCGAAAGAATGCCGAACTCGAGGGCCTCGCGCGCGTGATCCTGGCCGACGAGCTCTGCCGACGGAGCGCCTTCGAGATCCGCTGCGACGTCGATCTCGGCCGTCGTCTCGAAGTCCAGGCAGCCCTGATCGCAAGACCAGCGGAGCTTCTCGGGGGAAAGGCGCAGTTCGTCTCTCAAGCTCATGGGGGCTCCTCTTTCAAGCCGGGGATGTGATCGCAGGTACGGCGGGGGACGCCAGAAGGATGCAGGGGGGCGCGGCCGCGTTCTCTCTTCGCAACTCAAGACCCGAAAAGGCGCTTGCGGTCACGTGCGCCGAGGCTACACCCTGGGCCGGCCCCGTCCGGCTCGTCAGAAGAGCAGGCCGCTCATCCAGAGACCGGCGATCAACCCCCCCGTGCCGAAGAGGGTTCCCAGGAAGAATCCGAGATTCGCCGCGCGCCGGCGCCGGGCGTGCCGGACGTGAGCCTCAGGATCCTCCGCCAGTTCCGCCGCCAGGCGATCGCGCACGATGCTCGGCAGCCAAACGCGGTAGAGCACGCCCAGCGTGCCGAGGAAGAGAACGTAGATCAGCGACGGCACCCACCAGGTGCCGGTCTCACCGCTCCAGACGAGGCCGAGCACGGTCGCGCAGACCGCGGCGATCGCCGTCGCTCGAAGACGCAGAAGAGATCTGCGTTCGCGCTCGTCGCGTGCCGCCGCGAGGTCCGGACGCAGCCCGAGCACGACGCCCGCCACGCCACCGAGCAAACCGGGAAGCGCGGCAAGCAGTCCTGCGAAGCCGCCCATCTTGAGCGCACCCGCAGCAGTACGCGCTCCGAGGCCGCCGGCCACCGCCGCGCTGGCGGGCGCCGCGGTCTGCAGCGACGCGGCGACGGCCATGACCAGCGCAGCGCCCGGAGCTGTTCGCTCCAGCCCCCGGCGAAGCCTCTCGGTGACGTCCGCACGAAGCTGCTCGCGAGCTCGCGACAGACGCTTGCGCACCGCCGCTTCGGAGAGCCCGAGAAGATCGGCCACCTGCTTTGTACTGCGCCCTTCGCGGTAGTAGAGGACTAGCACTTCGCGAGCTTCGTCCGGAATCTCCTCGAGCGAGCGGGCGACGACCTCCAGCGTCTCGCGCTCCTCCAGCGACAGGTCGGCGGTCGGCTCAGGATCGCTGACGCGCGCCAGCTGCTCCTCATCGACACGATCGTGCTCGCGCCTCGTGTAGACCCCGCGCAGCCAGCTGTTGGCGCGGTTGCGGGTCACCTGTCGGAGCCACGGCAGGAAGCTTTTCGGGTTCTGCAGCTTGCCCAGCCCGCGCCAGACCGAAAGGAAGACGTCCTGAGCGATGTCCTCGCTCGCCGGAACGTCGCGGACGATGGCGAAGGCGACGCTGCAGACCATCGAGGACGTCTTCTCGACCAGGCGGGTAAACGCTTCCGCGTCGCCGCCGCGAGCACGCTCGACGTCGGCTGCGAGCACCGCATCCAGTGCGGCGGTCACGGGCGCACCGCAGAGAGCGGAGCCGTCTCGAGGTTCTGCTTCAGGAACTCGTCCAACGTGCGCACGAAGAGCTCGGGCTCGTCGAGCATGACGAAGTGCAGAGTCGGCATCTCGACGAAGCGGGCGTTGGGTGCGGCGGCGATCTGCTCGCGGTACCGATCCCCCATCCACTGCCGCATCTCCGGTGTCGGCAGCCCGCCGAAGGCTCCCATCTGCAGCACGGGCTGTTCGATCGCCGCCAGATCGGCGCGCAGATCGGTCTGCATCAGCTCGTACATCGCGCGGCCGACCGTCGCAGGGTCCGACTGGCGGCTCGTCGACGCGACGCGCGCAATGTCCTCGGCGTTCCGGATCATCGTGCGCAGCGAAAGCTCGTTCTGTCGTTCGAAGTCGTCCCGGGAGATTCCATCGAAAGCGGCCAGCATCTGCTCAGCCTGGGCACGTACGGTCTCCGGCGTGGCGTCAGGGTTCTGCAGCGCGCCCAGAAAGGGCAAGCCGTCGACCGCGACGAGTGGCCCGACGGCGCCCGGCGCGTGACTCGCCATGGCGTAGGCAAGATGTGCGCCGAGGCTGTGGCCGACGATCGCCGGACGCTCGAGATCGTTCTGATCGATGTAGGCCAGGAGCTCGTCGCGGGAGCTCTTCAGAAAGGGCCCCGCCTGACGAGGAGCTGCACCAGCGAACCCCGGCAGTGTGACGACGTGCAGTCTGTAGTCGCTCTCGAGCGCCTCGACGGTGCCCTGCCACACGTCCGCGCCGCAGCTCAGGCCGGGAATCATGAGGACGTCGGGCCCGTCGCCGAAGACCTCGACGCGGGGTTCCTCGGCCAACACTTCGTCGGCGACGAAGCCCACGAAACCGAATCCAGCCCAAGCCGCAAGGCCGATGAGCCGACTCAAGGTGGCGCTGAATGCAAACGTTCTTACTGACATCGGTGACTCTCCTGGTTCGATGGCTCCGGATTGAGCCTTCAACGACAGAGTCGCGCGAGCCTGGAAAGTGTGACGTACTTTCTGAAAGAGACTTCAGGTGCCATCAACCGGCGAGCCGTTCAGTCGCTGTCGACGAGCACGGCGGACTGCCACCTGCGGACGGAGTTCACGAGGTAGAAGCGCTCGGCCGCGCGCAACATGTCCTTCGTGACGATCCGCTCGCGCACGTCCCCTCGCTCGAGGAGCCAGCCCCGGAAGGTGCCGGCGAGCAGGCCGCACTCCACCGGCGGCGTCACCCGCTCTCCCTCCCACTCGACGACGACGTTGGCGATGCAGCCTTCGCAGACCTCTCCGCTCCGGTTCCACAGAAGGACCTCGTCGACGTCGGGGTGGGCCGCTCTGGCCTCTTCGTAGACGTCACGGTGGGTCGTCTTGTGAAAGAGAAACGGGTCATCCGTCTCAACGGGAACGTCGTGAAAGCAGCAGCGCAGGGGTTGCGCCCCGCTGCCCACGCCGGGCCACGACGTGAACTCGACGGTCGGCTTGCCGAGCGAATCGACGAGCAGCCGAACCCGGGCAGGCGTCCCCAGCTTGGCGAGCGGCCCAGCGCGCCCCGCCAGCTGCGACAGGGCCCGCTCGACGCGCTTCAGATCGACGCCGTAGCCGAAGTAGTCCGAGGCCGACTGCAGTCGCCGGAGATGAGCCGGAAGCAGGAAGTAGCCCTCGTCCGGCTCCCAGAGCAGCGTCTCGAGCAGATCGAAAGAGCGGGACTCGCGCCTCAGGATCTCCGCCTTCAAAAGGCACTCCTGGTACTCGGAAGAGTCCTCAGAATCCCACACGATGCCGCTCCCCACGCCGTACTCCACCTCTCCCGCTGACTTGTCGATCAGAGCCGTGCGAATCGCCACGCTGAATCGAGCGCGGTGGCTTCGCCCCGGCTCTTCGGGGGTCCAGTGCCCGATCGCCCCGCTGTACATGCGCCGCGGAGAGCACTCCAAGTCCCGGATGATCTCCATCGTGCGCGCTTTCGGCGCGCCTGTGATCGAGGCGCAGGGGAAGAGGGCCGCCAGAGCCGAGGGGGTCGGCTCGTCGCTCTGTGCCGTCACCGTCGAGGTCATCTGCCACAGCGTCGGATAGCGCTCGATCTCCCAGAGCCCGGGCACCGACACGGTTCCCGGCCGAGCGATGCGACCGAGATCGTTACGCATCATGTCGACGATCATCAGATTCTCGGCGCGGTCCTTCTCCGCCCCGCGAAGCTCGTCGGCGCACGCGTCGTCCGGACGCGACCAGGGGCCACGCGCCCTCGTCCCTTTCATCGGCCGCGCCGTGAAGTACTCGCCCTCCCGCGTGAAGAAGAGCTCCGGTGAAGCCGAGCAGATCGCCCAATCGCCGAGGTCGAGAAAGGCCGAGTGGTTGCCCGGCTGGTGCTTCATGAGCTGAAGAAAGAGCGCCCAGGGGTCTCCCTCGAACGACGCCGCGAGCCGAAAGGTGAAGTTGACCTGGTAGGTGTCGCCCGCCGCGATCAGCTCCTTGATGCGCGCGACCGTCTCTCGGTACTCGTGCTCGGTCACGCTCGCTTGGAGCGCACCGAGATCAAAGGCCCCCGCGGCGCTGCGAATCTCCTCGAGAGATCCAAAGCTCCGCACGTTCTCGGGGGCAAAGACACCGAGCCAGGCCCGTGGGAAACCGCTCTCGTCCGGCTGCACCTTCAACGCCTCGTCGAAGGCGGGAGCGGATTCGTAGCTGAGGAATCCGGCCGCGTGAAAGCCGTCGGCGACGAGCTGATCGACGCGTGAGAGCGCGCTCGCGACGGCCGCCGCGTCGTGCGCGGCGAGCACTTCCTGGGGATTCTGAAAGCGCAGCCACCGCCCGGCGTCCGGATCGTGCAGGATGAGGACTGGAGAGGTGCACGCAGGAGGCGAGGACATCGCCGTGATTATGGCGCGGACGGTCGCTCTCCGGGCAGCGGCTCCTCGACGCGATCCCGGAGCGAACGCCAGATGTCAAGCCCACTTGACATCTCACAAGATGTAAAGCACACTTTACTCGTGACGATTCGCCACGACATCCGCGCCGAGCGACGGTCCCGAGGATGGACACAGCAGCAGCTCGCCGAACGCGTCGGTCTCGCTCGCCAGAGCATCATCGCCCTCGAGAAGGGGCGCTTCGACCCGACGCTCGAGACGGCGCTGCGCCTTGCTGCCGTCTTCGACCGCACGGTCGACCATCTCTTTCAACTCGAAGAGGAGTGAGCCATGAGCCAGAACGCCGTCCGCTTGAAGAACTTCCTGCCCTACCTGCTCACGCGGGCTGTGTTCGCTCTGGTTGTCTGCTGGGAGTTCGGTCCCACCCTCGCCGGTGCGGCGGCCTTCCTGTTGCTGTGTGGAGGGTTCGTCCTCTACCTCAAGAGCGGCTGGTTTCACGTCGATCCAAACCGGCCTCTCGCTCCTCTTTCGCGCGACGAGCGCGGGCAGTGGGCTCAGTACCAAGCCCTTCTCCGCGCCGTCCAACTCGGCCTCCTCGCATGGGCCACTTTCGAGTTTCTGCTACCGGGCCTTTCGCTCGGAACCTCTGCCGGCCATGCCGGCTTTCAGGTCGGAATGCTCAGCTACTTCGCGGTGCAGTTCTACTACCTGCAGTTCACCTGACGCCGGTCAGCGATCCGACGATGCCTCGCGGAGGCGCTCGACGATCGCCTCGTCGCCGCCGTGCTCCGCCCAGCTCTGCGGATCGCCACCGTAGCGCGGCTCACGCTTCGTCGGGTCCGCACCGCCCTCCAGCAGGCATTCGACGACCGAGCGATGGCCGGCGAGAGCCGCGGTGTGGAGGGCACCGGCGGTGACGTGCGACCCCGGCGGAATGGCATCGACGTCGACACCGCGCTCCAGGAGAAAACGCACGACTCGCTCGTGCCCGCAAAGCGAGGCGTAGACCAGCGCCTGCTGTGCGACGACGCCCGGGTCCTTGGCCACTTCGAACCACGGCAGGCTCGTCGTGCCGACTTCGTCCTTGAGAGCTCCCGCCGGGAAGTAGCCTTCGACGAGCTCCAGCTCTCCGCTCGCCGCCGCCGGAATCAGACCGTCACAGCGCGCCCCCAGGCCAACCAGAGCTGCGACCGTACGCCAGTAGCCGAAGGCCAGAGCGGTCAGCAGCGGCGACTGATCGTCTTCGAGTCCGTCGACAGCGGCACCGGACTGCACCATGACGCGCGCCAGCGTCTCCTGCACTCCGGCGTTGTGCGGGTGCGCCGAGCTCACGAGCAGGTTGAGCGTCGTCTGGTGAGGACCACCGCCGTAGGTCCGGCACAGAGCGTCGACTTCGGCTCCGGCGTCGATCAGCAGCTTGGGCACGTTCATCGCGCGTTCGACGGCCGAGGTGCGTTCGACGTCCGAGCAGCTCACCAGGAACTGGTAGATCGTGCCCGGCGAAACCTGCAGCGCCGTTTCGACGCCGTTCGCCGCGACGTAGTGCAACAGCGTCGACTCGTGGTGTGCGGCCGACCTCTGGCGCGCGAGCTCCGGTTCGTCCGCGAGAAGCTGAGACAGCGTACTCGTATCGGCGGTGAGGACCGCTTCCAGTGCTCGGGCAAATCCGGGCTCTTCGGCAGCCAGAACCTCTTCCATCGGTCGCACGTCTTCGCTCATCCCTCTCCCTCCCTCATCGCAACGGCCGGCAACACCTCGCTGGCACAGCTCCACGAGGAGAGCAGCGCCCGCAGCGCCGCCACGAAGGCCAGCGGCTGATCGAGCATGAGGTGATGGTGGGCCTCCGGAATGCCGACGATCGGAACGCGGCCTCCGGTGAGTTCCGACATCAGGCGCACCGACCGTTGATCGAAGACCTGACTGTTCTCTCCGTAGACGATCGCGCGCGGCAGCTTCAGGCGAGCGAAGCGCTCGGGCTGCGCCATCCACCAGGCGGCGTCGTGCCCGTCGGTGACGAGCACGCGCGGGTCGAACTTCCAGGTGAAGCCTCCGTCGTCCAGCTCGCGCACCGAGCGCCAGGCGACCTCTTCGAGCAAGACGGGGTTGGCGCAAGGTTGGGCCGGCGCCAGCTTGAAGCGCGCCCGGATCTCGGGCCACGTCGCGTACACCCAGTGCGGTCGCACGCCGCCGCGCAGTCGCTCCCTCGTCTTCATGCGGGAGCCTACGGCTTCCTCAGGGAGCATCATCATGTCCGTGAGCAGGAGTGCACGAAAGCGCTCCGGGGCGAGCTCGATCGCACTCATTGCGCTGTGGCCACCCTGACTGTGGGAGACGAGGAACGGCGCTCCGTTGGCGTCGATTCCGGTGGCGTCGGCCACAGCGAGCAGCTCCTCGCCCCGCTCGCTCGTGTCGAAGTCCGCGGGCAAAGGTGAGTCGCCCATTCCCGCAAGGTCGTACGCGACGACGCGAAAGCGACCGGAGAGCAGCGCCGCGACGTGCCAAAGGCACATTGCGTGCGCCATGAAGCCATGCGTGATCACCAGGCCCGGGAGCGCCCGGTCCCCCCAGGCGTACGCCCTCAGATCGACTCCGCGCCAAGGAACGACGAGCTCCTCGCGCGGAACGCGCCGAGCGGCATCGAGCCAAGGGGGATCGTGCAGGGCCTCGGCCGAGAGGTCGGGCGCCCGCTGTTCTGGAGGAGAAGACACGGTCCGCGGCATGCTACAGCGACCCGAGGAGCGAGAGGTAGACTGCCTCCACTTCCCGATGCGTCCGGGCGCCGAGCGCCGCCGCCACCTCGATAGGAGCGTGCCTTGAACTTCGACATTCCCGCCGAACTCACCGACTACCTCGCCGTCCTCGATCAGTTCATCGAAGACGAGATCAAGCCCCTCGAGAACGAGAACGACAACATCCGCTTCTTCGATCACCGTCGCGAGGACGCTCGCACCGACTGGGATCGCGGCGGACTGCCGAACGACGAGTGGGAAGATCTCCTGCGCGAAGCCAAGCGCCGAGCCGACGTTGCCGGCCACTACCGCTACGCGCTGCCGAAGGATTTCGGTGGGCAGGACGGCACGAACCTCGGCATGGCCATCATTCGCGAGCACTTCGCCGTCAAAGGACTCGGGCTCCACAACGACCTGCAGAACGAGCACTCCATCGTCGGCAACGCGGTCGGCGTTCTGCTCATGGTCCAGTACGGCACCGAGGAGCAGAAGGCGGAGTGGGTCGAGCCTCTGCTGAACGGAGAGACCGGCTTCGCCTTCGGCATCACCGAGCCGGACCACGGCTCCGACGCGACGCACATGGACACCGCGGCGGTCCGCGACGGCGACGACTGGGTGATCAACGGTGAGAAGACCTGGAACACCGGGATCCACAAGGCGCCGTACGACCTGATCTTCGCGCGCACCAGCGGCGAGGCAGGTGACGGCCACGGCATCACCGCCTTTCTCGTACCGACCGACGCCGAGGGCTTCAAGGTCGAGGAGATGCTGTGGACCTTCAACATGCCGACCGACCACGGCCACATCTCGCTGAAGGACGTGCGCGTCCCCGACAGTGCGATCTTCGGCGGCGAGGGCCGCGGCCTCCAGGTGGTGCAGCACTTCTTCAATGAGAACCGCATCCGCCAGGCCGCCTCGAGCCTCGGAGCCGCGCAGTTCTGCATCAACGAGGCCGTCGAGTACGCCAAGGTGCGCAAGCCCTTCGGCAAGGCTCTCGCGACCAACCAGGCGATTCAGTTTCCCCTCGTCGAACTGCAGACGCAGTGCGAGATGCTGCGCGCGCTGATTCACAAGACGGCGTGGCAGATGGACACCGTCGGCAACTTCGCCGTATCGGACAAGGTCTCGATGTGCAACTACTGGGCGAACCGCCTCTGCTGCGAAGCCGCCGACCGCGCCATGCAGGTCCACGGCGGTCTCGGCTACTCACGCCACAAGCCTTTCGAGCACATCTACCGGCATCACCGTCGCTACCGCATCACCGAGGGCGCCGAGGAGATCCAGATGCGTCGCGTCGCCGGCTACATGTTCGGCTTCATGAAGCAACGCGCCCCGAAGGGCGTCAAAGAGGACTGAGCGTTCCCAGCCGGGCGGCGAGAGAGGTCAGCCGCCGTAGCGGTCGAGCGTCTTGTCCGTCGCGGTGTAGACGTAGACCTCGACGGTCTCACCGCTGGCACGCTCGACCGTCGCTTCGACGCGCTGGTAGAGCTCCTCACCGACGCCCTCGTAGGCATCGAGCCGTTCGTAGTCCTGGACCTTGAGCGGCAGCAGCATTTGGCCGGGTACTCTCCCGCCCTCGTAGGGGACGACGAAAGGGTAGTCGAAGTCCGGAAACTCCAGTCTGCGGAAGTCGCGCAGCGTGACCGGCTGCAGCTCGACGGAGTGCTCCAGCAGCTGCTGCACGAACTCTTCGTTCTGAAGAGTTCCGTAGGCGAACAGCGGCAGGGGCCGCACTGGAGCCACCCACGGGGCGAGTCCTGTCTCCCGCTCTGACATCATTTCCATGCTGTGTTGGAGGGCATCGACATCCTCACGATGGCAGCAGCCGTGGCCACCACGACCGTGCTGCTGTTCTTCCTGATGTGCTTCGTCGCGATGACGCGGCGAGTGTACCCCGGCTTCCGGCACTGGACTCTGGCGCTGCTGATGATCTTCGCTGCCGCCACCATCGTCAGCCTCTACGAGTCCACGCCTCCCTCGATCAAGCTGCGCTCCTGGATCCCGTCGTGGACCCTGCTGCTCGGCGCAGCGGTCGTCGCGCACGCCGGAATTCGACGGTTCCGAGGCCGCCCTTCGATCTCGTGGGCGAGCGTAGCCTGGGGCACGACGTCGCTCGCGGCGGCCACTCTGCTTCATCTGCGCGGCTTCCCCGACGCCGTCGCGCTCCTCGCGACCAGCATGGGCATGGCCGGAATCCTCTTTGCCGCAACGTGGGCCGCGACGAGCAGCGTGCGTCCGGCTCTGAGACCGGGCTACTACCTCTACGGCGCGGTGCAGTTCGCGCTCGGCGCGCTCTGTCTCGTTCGCGCACTGCTCGTCCTCGCCGATCCGACGCCCTACGCCACGAACGACGGTCTCAGTCACACCGCCGACGCCCTCTTCTTCTTCGGCAGCCAGCTGGGCATCACGGCCTGGATCTTCTCGGCGGTGCTGATCACCGGGCAGCGTCAGGAGGCGGAGCTGCACGACGCGCAGCGCATTCTGCGCGACGAAGCGGGAACGGACTTCCTCACCGGCGTCGCCAACCGACGCCGCTTCTTTGCCCGAGCCGCCGAGATGCTCGAAGAGTGCGAGACGGTCTCCGTGCTGCTGCTCGACATCGACCGCTTCAAGCGGGTCAACGACACGTACGGTCACGAGCTCGGCGACCAGGTGCTCAAGAACCTGGCAAAGGTCCTGAAGGAGCGTTCGCACCAGGCGGACGGCGAAGTCTGCCGCATCGGCGGCGAGGAGTTCGCCCTGCTCCTGCCGCTCGTCGAGCCCGAGGCGGTCGACTTCGCAGAGGAACTGCGCCAACAGATCGCCACGACGCGTCTCGAGGCGAGCCTGCGCAAGCCGATCACCGCGAGCTTCGGCGTCGCCGAGGTCATGCCGCGAGCGACGAACCTCGACGAGGCGCTGCGTCGCGCCGACGCAGCGCTCTACAAAGCCAAGCGTGACGGTCGCAACCGCGTCGAACTCGCCGAGAACTCGAGCGGCCAATGGCAGACCGGCGTGCGCGGATCGACCCGCGACTGAGTCGTCAGACGACGCGACCGTCGCGCAGGGCTTGGATCTGATCCGGGCTGTAGCCGAGTTCACCGAGGATCTCGTCGGTGTGCTCTCCGAGCTCGGGCGCTCGCTCCGTCACCTCGGCCGGCGTCTCGCTGAAGATCACCGGAGGACCGGCCACCGCCAGCGGATTCTCGGCCGTGGGGTACTCGACACGCTCGAAGTAGCCGATGCCCTGCACGTGAGGATGGTCGAGCGCCTGCTGCGGCGAGAGCACGGGGCCCGCCGGGACGTTCGCGGCCTCCATCGTCGCCAGCACTTCTTCAGTCGTGTGCCGAGCGCACCACGCTCCGAGAATCTTCGACAGCTCCTCGGCGTTGTCGCCGCGCTGCAGATCGCTTCGCAGGTCATCACGCTCGAGCAGATCCTGGCGCCCGACGGCCTCGCACCAACGCTTGAACTGGTGCGGCCCGATGACGAGGATCATGACCCAGCCGTCCTTCGTGCGCACGGTGTCCGAGGGTCCGTTCGTCTGGCCACGGTTCATCGTCGCCTCACGATCGATCTGCAGCGCGTCCTGCTCCATGATCGACGCGCCGTTGATGTTCAGCGCCGTGCGCAGGAGAGCGCCCTGCACCTCCTGACCTTCGCCAGTGAGGTCACGATGTCGTAGAGCCGCCATTGCGCCGAAAGCGCAGAGTGAGGCCGTGTTGAAGTCGACGAACGCGGCAGCGGCCCGCACCGGATGGTTGCCATCGCCACTCATGTACATGATTCCGGACATCGCCTGGGCCAGCCCGTCGAAGCCGAAGCGAGCGCTCCACGGACCGCCCTGGCCGAACGCCGTGTTCGTCACCAGGATGATGTCCTTCTTGATCGCCTTCAGCGACTCGTAGTCCAGACCGAGGCTTTCGAGCGCCTCCTGCGTGAGGTTGGCAACGACGATATCCGCGGTCGAGACGAGCTTGGCCAGGAGCTCAGCGCCGTCAGGCTTGCGCGGATTGAGCGTCAGGCTGCGCTTGTTGCGCGCCAGCTGGAGGAACATAGCGCCCATGCCGTCCTCGGTCACCGGGGTGACGTAGCGATCCTCGCCGCCGTCGAGGCGTTCGATACGGATGACGTCGGCACCGAGATCGGCCATCAGCGTGGCGCAGAAAGGGCCGGCGATGTAGCGCCCGAAATCGAGTACTCGAACGCCCTCGAGAATGCCTGGCATGAGGTCTCCTTGACTCCCCGAGAGGGATAGACGGCTGGTTGAGAGCCCGAACCCTATCGCGAACGCAGTCGCCTCGAGACGTAGCGGGCCGTCGAGCGGTCGCGAGCCCGTCCTCCGTCACTCTGAGGGCGGATCGCAGTGCGCGGAAGTCCGAGCGAGGAGGACGACGAGGGTCGCAGCGGCTCTCGTCTCACCGGTGAGAAGGCGTTCGCACTCGTGAGACGAGAGGAGCTGTAGCTGGAGCGACCGTGGCTCGGCTCAACGCCGAAGTCACGGCACTCGGGCCCTTGCAGAGCGCGATCCCGAAGAGGGCAAGAGTCTTGCTCTAGGTCAGATCTCGAGCCGGGCTTCAGGCCCTCGAATAGACTCGCCACTCTCAGGGGGAATCATGACGGACACGTCGCTTGTCTACCGCTTGGTCGGTCGCAACGCGGACAACGAGCTCTCGCTGGTACTTCGACCCGGAAATCAGACCATCGGCTCGGGTACCCGCGCGGATCTCTACGTCGGCGACTCGACGGTATCGAGGCGCCACGCTGCCATCGATGTCGGGCGTCGCATCGTCGTGCGCGACCTCGGCTCGAAGAACGGAACCGCCATCGACGGGCGACGCGTCAGCGACGGCGAGCTGCGCGAAGGGGGCCGACTCGAGCTCGGCGGTTTGTCCCTGATCCTCGAGCGCGTCGATCCGCGCGACACGGAGCTCGCGGTCGCTTTCGACAAGGAGGACGAGAGCGACGGCGACTCGATGGTCACGATCGAGGCAGGCCCGGTCGCGTCCTTTGCGCTCTTCCACCTGCCCGGGGTCTTGCAGAAGCTGCTCGATCGCGCACCGGTCACCCTCGTCGCGCAGCAGATCGGCGAGTCACTGCTCTCTACCCGGCTCGCCGACACGGTCGAGATCGTGCAGCGACGTCCCGGCCAGCCGCACGCGGTGCTGTTCACGTCGCAGCCCGAGTGGGACCTCGAGTCGACCGACTCCTCGGTCCGCGTCCGCTACGGAGTTCTCGACATCCATGCGAAGGCGAAGCAGCACCAGGACGTGCTCGCGCAGTTCCTCGACTCCTGCGTGCAGCTGCTGGCGCTCGCCGACGGCAGCGACAGCCCCGAATCCGCCCCGGAGCCGCGCCTCGCCGCCGCGCCGCCGCTCCCCGAGCCGGCGACCGTCGACCCGGGCACGCGCCAGCTCTATGCGCAGGGCGCTCGTGTCGCCCCGTCGCATATCGGGATCATGATCTGCGGTGAGTCCGGCACCGGCAAAGAAGTCTTCGCCCGCTACGTTCACGCCGCGTCGAGCCGCTCCCAGGCGCCGCTCGTCTGCGTCAACTGCGCGGCCCTGCCGCGGGACCTGCTCGAGTCCGAGCTCTTCGGTATCGAGAAAGGCGTCGCGACCGGCGTCGACTCGCGCCCCGGCATCTTCGAGCAGGCCGACGGCGGCACGGTCTTCCTCGACGAGATCGGCGACATGCCGCTCGAAACGCAGGCTCTCCTGCTCCGCGTGCTTCAGGAGAAGGAGGTCGTTCGCATCGGCGGCCGTCGCCCGCGCAGCGCTGAAGTACGGGTGCTGGCGGCGACCAACCGTGATCTCGACGAGCTGCTCGAGACGGGGCGCTTTCGCGAGGACCTCTACTACCGCATCGCCACCTGGATCGCTCGCCTGCCGTCCCTGCGCGAGCGCACGGGCGACCTTCCCAACCTGGCCGCGTACTTCGTGCAGCGCGAGGCCGAGCGACTCCAGCAGGGCGTCGCGGGCATCTCGCGCGGCGCCATCGACGCGCTGCTCGCTTACGACTGGCCGGGCAACATCCGTCAGCTGGAGCTCGAGATGGCCCGCGCGGTGGCGTTCGTACCGAGCGGCGGCATCGTCGACTCGAGTTCGCTCTCACCCGAGATCCTCGCCGGACCCACGCGTGCTCAGACGACCCTGGAAGAGCATCTCGAACAGGTCGAGCGCCGCGAGATTCTGCGCGCCCTCGACCTCCACGGCCAGGACGTCAACGCAGCAGCCAACGCACTCGGCATCTCGCGGGCGACGCTCTACCGGAAAATCAAAGCGCGCGCGATCGAGCTCTCCACCTGAGGCAGAGATGGAACGCGACGCCAAGACACGCCTGGGTACTCTGGTCGGTCGCTTCCGCTTGGTCGAAGAGATCGGCCGTGGAGCCACCGGTACCGTCTATCGCGCAACCGACACGACGCTCGAGCGCGACGTCGCCGTCAAGTTGCTGCATGCCGAAGCGCGACTCCACGGCGCCTCGGCGGAACGATTCCGCCGCGAGGCTCGCCTGCTCTCAAAGCTCGAGCATCCGAACGTCTGCGAGCTGCACGACGTCGTCGAAGACGGCCTCGACCGCGCTCTCGTCCTCGAGCTGGTACGCGGGCGCTCCCTGCGGGAGCTCCTCAAGGAAGATCTCGATCTCGACCAGCGACTCGAACTGGCCCGGGACATCTCTGCGGTACTGCAGGCGGCCCACTTTCAAGGGATCCTCCACCGCGACGTCAAGCCCGGCAACGTGATGATTCGTGAGGACGGTGTCGTCAAGGTGCTCGACTTCGGCCTGGCACGCCAGGACGACGACGACCCCGTCACCCTGACGCTGACGCATCCCCTCGGCCAACAGACTGCGGTCGAGAAGGACGACCAGGAACACGAGCTGACGACGCTCGGCGAAGTCATCGGAACGCCGGCCTACATGAGCCCGGAGCAGGCCCGGGGCGAGGCCGTGACGCCGGCGAGCGACATGTACTCGTTCGGCCTTCTGCTCGAAGAGCTTCTGACGCCAGCTTCGTCGGCAGCGTCCACCGTGCAGGGCTCTCAGGAAGAGCTGCTGGAGATCGCGCGCGAGGGCGCCCAACCGAGGAACGCCGGGCTGCGCGGCGATCTCAGGCGCCTGGTCGACCGGCTGCGATCCCTCGATCCCGGCGACCGTCTGACCGCAGCGCAAGCTACGGCCGCTCT